>PAAT01000153.1 GCA_002698965.1 Rhodopirellula sp.
TAAAGCAAAATAGGCACTGCATCCAACCCTTGTTCCCGGGCATAAGCACGAATCGCAACACGCCGCGCGGCGGGAGCTCCTTCTGCAATCATCGACTTCACTCGAGCGATCTGTGCCTGGCGTTCTTCTTCATCCTCGGAAAGCTCTAATACTTTCGGAAACTTTTTCATATTCTCAAACTTTTCCGGATCGAGCCCCTCGAGTTGATCCAACAAATTCCCAATGTCACCACCAAGTTCGGTCGTAACGATCTTTCCATCCACAATTCGAGCGTTCGCCGCATCTTCGGGCAATTCGCCCAAAGAAATGAACTGGGTATCCCGGGCAAGATTAGAGACACTCTTCAAAGTACTTCGCATGAGAAATAGTAGCGCGAAGCAGGTATCCATAGCAGGACCTGAGACTTGCCCCTGAGCAGGCCCATTGAACGAACCGTCCTCCCTTAATTTTTGTTGTGCCTCGAGAAACGCCAGTCCCTTGGAATACCACGGCGGCTCCGCCAAGAGCGATTGTTCGTTCGCAAGCGCCCGAAATGTTTCGTACCGCTCGTAAATATACAGAGAGTAGTACAGCCAGCGCGTTGGCTCCTGGTCATTCAGGCCAATTCCAATCGCTCGGTTCTTAAAAATGTTTTGATAGAACTGCTTTCGCCCCGAAAGGTTGCTAAAGCGAAAATGCTTAGCAAACCAACTGTCAGTCAACTTCAAAGACTGCATGAGATATCCTCGGTCAACTCGGTCGGTCAGCGGATTCGCAGCAAATTTATCATCGTCAGTCTTTAATTTAATCGCACTACTAACGGTTGATTTCTTCTTAGCTTGGGTTTTTGGCTTCTGATTAATGAACTGCAAAGTCCCTGCGAGAATATAAAGACTGGAAGCACCACACGCCGCATCGGATTGATGGCCCCACGAATTATCACCACCGGTTTCACCCTTAACTTCCTGAGAAATGCGACGGAAGACTCCGGGGTCATTACCGTGATACCCCCACGCACCGTCGGGAGCCTGAGTTCTCAAGAACCAATTTGTCGCATCAGCAAGTGTCGAAGTCTGGACCTCAAACCCACGATTCTTAGCCATCCACAAAGCCAAGGCTACAAACTGAGTGACCGAGTTATCACCTTCCTTGGGATTGGATCCGGGATATCCCCAGGATCCGTTTTTCTTTTGGCCATCCTGAATCAACTTAATTAATTGGGCTATTTCACCGCGGTGAGCATCGGGGTCTGTATCGAGAAAAAAAATGGCCGCCAGAGCTGCTGTGTAGTATTTCTTTTCTTGAGTATAGTTTGCTTGAGAAATATCCTTCAGAGCTTGTAAAGCACGTTCACGACCTGCTACCACTTTCGGATGATTCTTACCACCGGGGATTTGATAAATATCGTGATACTTATAAACCGTGTAGCCGACCAGAATATGACCGTACGCTGCTGGAGACATTTGAGGAGCCCCGGTGAGATCACTTTCAAGAAACTGAATCCCCTTATCAACGATGGCCCTGACACGCCCAGACTTCACAAATTCCTGAGCTTCTATACCCGGTAGGCTTACCACAAGCAATAGTAAAGCAAAAACGACAATCCGCCGCTCATTCATAATTCTGCATTCCGTATTAGACAAGCTTGTGTAATGGAAAATATATCGGCATTACCTTTAAATAGACGGTATGAATTACCTATTTTCCTTAACGAATATTAGACATTAGGATGGGGGTGTCAAGCAACCTACCGAGCACCCTTAGAAGCCTATATTGCCGAGAGTTTTTTAGAAATCAAAGCATTCTGTGGGGTTGCCGCCAGAGATTAATTGCTTTAACCTACTTTTTCATGAATCCTTTGCCGATAGAGCAGAGTATTGTGATATTTCAACCTTGGTCGGGTAGCTCAGTTGGTAGAGCATCGGATTGAAAATCCGAGTGTCGGCGGTTCGAGCCCGCCCCCGACCACTTCGACGACCTGCTGGCAATCAGCAGGTCTTTTTTTTGGCCAAACCATTGCTGGTTAGTCACTTGGGCGGAAAGAAGTTTTTGTAGAGGTGCTCAGCTAACAACCGATTCACCATTTCATTTGCATGTCCGTCTAGAGCATTGACCGTAATCTCCTTGGGCGAAAAGCCCGATAATAAGTCTGCCATATTCACCACCGGGACTCCCTGCCGCTCAAAAAAATCGGCGACCTTGTCGGACATGGAACGCGTGGCTGCGATGTCTTTGAGATTAGGGTAAACAATTACAATCAGCTTGCGGGCTGATGAAGTTTCCTCCACGATGTTTAATTCACCACGATGCTGCAATTCAATCACTTGCTGTAGCTGCTGACGATGATGCTGCCAAACCATTTCATTGGAATAGCATTCCTGCAAATATGCCAAATACTGCTGACCAATTTCCTGAGCATAAGCAGTACGTAAGACTCCCCAGTATAAAAAATTGGCGAAGTGATAATGATCCACGATTGAATTTAAATATCTTGGAGCCGCTAAATAAATCGTAGGACGAGTGATTCCAAGTGCCGCTCCTGACTCTTCGATGTCGTTGAGATAGTACTGCCAAATCAATACACCACCTTGCTCGTCTCGTTGATTCGATATTTCCGAGTAGACTTCAATCTGCTTGCCGGTTGACCAACCTCCTTTTGCCAGCAAAATCAGATCCCACTGATATTGAAGAAGAGTCTCCAATACATTGGCATAACGATCCTGAAAGTTATTAATACCATGGCCTGCGGTAAAACTGTCGCCCACTACATATAAAGCCGGCCTACCGGAGAAAATATGTTCTTCATCTCGCAAACCAAGCGAGTTGTTCGGCAGAGACCCATATCTCGCTCGCCAATTATCGTGCATTTTAGTTTGCCCGAAACCGTCCGAGACAGCCACATGGTTGTAGAAGTAATATTCAAACCCGCCAAAAAGGTACAAAAGCGAGGCCAACGACAGGCTTAACTTTAGAAATAAGCCTCGAATGCGACCGCCTGAAACCCAAACTCGCCGATATATCGCCCAAACTAAGATCGGGTAGATAACCAGAATACATATCAGTATTAAATGGGCAGACATAAGCGTCATATTACCAGCAGATAACATCGTTAGCTTTGCTAGACAGAGCAATCGACATTGTGATTACATAAAAAAAGCGACGTTCTTTCGAGGAACGCCGCTTTTCGGTTAGCTATACCAAAACTTTAGAAGCCTGGAGATGCTGGTGGAGCTGCCGGAGCATCACCTGGCTGACCAGCCATGTCTTTTAGGCCTTTCAACGGTCGTACCTTGACCACGCGGCGAGCTGGTTTAGCAGCTACATCCATCGTTTCACCCGGGCGGAATGGGTTAGGTACACCAAATCGAGCTGGTTGAGCTTCTTTGTTCTGCACAACGATTTTACACAAACCAGGAATTGTGAATGGAGTTTCACCATCACTGATTGTGTCACCGATCATGCCTGCAAGTGCATCTAACACTGCAGTTACTTCTTTTTTGTTGAGACCAGACTTTTCAGCAACGGTATTCAAAACAGCTGTTTTTGTTGGCGCCTTAGCCATGTATCTAATCCTCCTTGAAAGGAAATACAATGATGTTGAGTCGTTTACCGACTTTAGTTATCAGTTTGTTAAATTGTTAAACCTGCCGATTATTAGGCCGTTTTTATACAAGAATTGCAATAGTAATGCGTATAAAACCCAAAAAACAATGCTTTCATATACCACCTAGGAAATAGTTCGAATTCAAGGTTCGAATAAATTGGACAAACAATACACTTGGTCGAATTCATTGGTCTGAAGGGGAAATGGTTAGGAACAGCTGGTTCTTATACATCCAAACCAACCTTGAGACCGCTAACGAGACCTTAGTAGCTAATAAGTCTCGGACAAGCAAGCTAAATGCATCGGCAATGAACCCTAATAGTTCCTTAAACACTATGAAACAAGTATTTTTGACTACAAATTGAGGTTCCGTAGATCTGAAAAGCCTCTTTGATCAATAAGAAGCAAAATAGGGAATTATCCTTGCAACAACTATCAACACGAGATTTTTAGAGCGAAAATGCTTACAATTGCCTTGTACCGATATTAATAGTTAGAGATAGTCAGAATCAGGTCAACACCGCCCCCAATACAGGTTAAAACCAAGCTGATTGGCCGCTCTGATATTTTCACAAAATTCTTCGAATTTTAGGGGTTTCAGGATGAAACAACCTCTTCAGTTAACTAATTCAAAACAACAACTGCCAGACATTATGAAGAAGCTTGATCTTATCAAGCCATTGATCACGATGTTTTTCGTATCCGTCTTCACGGTCACCTTTCATAGTGACTTAGACGCACAGGAGCCCACTGCCAGTGTATTTCTGCCAGCGCCTCGTGTTGTCAAACAGCACTTAACTCGGGCAAAGAAAGCAATCGACGAAGGGCAATTCAGTGATGCCGTTTCTCACCTAGGAACGATACTCACCGAAACCTTTGATGAGGAAGTCCTTCCGGGAACAACGCCGGATGCCGCCAGGGGTGATATCGACGAAAATCAGGATTACTTCGTTGAGTTAGAAGAATCTCCAGGAACATTTGTGAGTCTCAAAGGAGAAGCACAACGTCTTTTAGGGAGCCTCCCGTCCAACGCTTTAGAACTCTATGAGCTCCAGTACGGCACTGAAGCCACTCAGATCTTAAATTCGGCACTTGAATCGGGTAAGCTTTCACAGCTAACCGAAGTAACTCGGAAATACTTCCATACGCAAGCCGGGTACGAGTCAGCAATTCTGTTGGCATATCAAGACTTAGATGGCGGTAAGCCCTTGGCAGCAGCACTGAACTTCCAAAGAGTGCACAACACTCCGGGGGCTCGGAAAAAGTATGACCCCGAGTTGTCATTGGTTTTGGCAACCTGTTGGCTACACGCTCAACTTCCCAATAAAGCTTCCGAAACACTGCTAGAGTTAAGGAATGGGCTCCCTGAAGCGTCATTTGAAATTGGTGGAGAGCGACGCCCGATTTTCACGAAGGAAGAAAATCCTGTCGATTGGCTCAACGCTTTGGCGGGTAAGGGCCAAATCATATCGATCAACGACAATATCGAGTGGGTCCTTTTCCGAGGTTCCCCCAATCGAAATGCCATCAGTCAGGGTGGTGTCCCACTACCTTCGATTCGCTGGCGGGTACCAACAGGTGCCGACCGGTTAGATGAAGGTCATCTCCAGTCATTGATTCAGTCTCAACAATTACAACAGCAACATGCCATTTCCTCTGTTCAACCCTTAATCGTAGGAAACACGGTCATCACTCGTAGCCCTTCACGAGTGCTAGCCATCGACTTTGATTCGGGGAAGCGTCTCTGGGAATTCCCTTGGTTCGATTCAGAAGACGAAGAAAGTCTACTTGAAACATCCACTCAAAATGTTGGGACNGCAGACATTAGTCGCAAAAACGAACTNCAACAGCGTCTGATGCAGGACCATGCATTCGGTCAGGTTTGTAGCGATGGTAAACAAGTNTTCGCTTTGTGGGATCTTGAAATCGTAAAAAAGACGAACAGCCGGAGTTTTGTTTTCAACCCGCGTGCTNCCAACGTTGGTGGCCCTAGCTCTTCAAACAAACTTGTTGCTCTCGACCTTGAAACCGAAGGCTCGCTCAACTGGATCGTAGGCGGCGAAAGCGGGGAAGATGACCCGGACTTAGCCGGGGTTTTCTTCTTAGGCCCACCCCTACCACTTTATGAAGATCTTTACGCCATCGGTGAGAAGAATGGCGAAATCCGGTTACTCGTTCTCAATGCCAAAACGGGCAAACTCAAGTGGCAACAACAGCTAGCTCACGTTGACAATCGAAAAATCACTCTGGACTCGAATCGACGATTAGCCAGCGCTTCCCCCTCATTTGCCGATGGTGTTCTGGTTTGTCCAACTTCGGCCGGTGCCATCGTTGCTGTCGACATTTCTTCACGTACACTCTTGTGGGGTTACACCTATGTAAATCGCAATTTAAGCCAGACTCGCCGATTGAACGGAATCCCTTACAACAATGGGGACAACAAGAAACAACAATGGATAGATTCAACGATCACCATCTCCGATGGTAACGTCGTTGCCACTCCTCCGGAAAACGACAATCTTATTTGCCTCAACCTCTTAACTGGCAGGCCACGCTGGAAACCCATCGCGCGTTCGGGGGATCTTTATATTGGCTGTATTATTGACAACATCGCATTGGTGATTGGGAAGAATAAAATCTCCTCGATTTCACTGGAAACAGGGGAAGGTGTCTGGGAGGAAGAAGTGTTACTCGAACAGGGTGTCGTCAATGGACGGGGATTTCGATCAGAAGAAACCTACTTTATCCCAGTTTCCAACAAACAACTTCTGCAAATTGATATCAAAACAGGTAAGAGGCTGAAAACAATTGAATTAAACGAACCTTTTGGAAATTTGGTTTGCTTTAACGATCAAGTCATCTCTCAAACACCTGATGCCATTTCGGTTTACTACCAACTCGAGCCCCTGCGTGAAGAAGTTGTTCGGCGACTAGCCGCAAATGGCGAAGACATCTGGGCTTTGTCACGGCATTCGGAACTTCAACTGCAGGAAGGTAACTACGACGCTGCATTAACAACGCTACGAAAGTCCATGCAACTTGCGCCGGACGATTTGGCCATCGAGCAGCTGTTGGTTCGCACGATGTTACACCTTCTTCGGCAGGATTATGCAACCTACAAAACCCTGCTTGCTGAATTAGAAGCACTCCCGTTAACAATTCAGCAGATCGAAAATCTGTTGCAAACAAAGGCCGCAGGTCAACGTATCACGGGCGAAATAATCGCCGCTTTCGACACGTACCTGCAACTGATTGATCATACGCGACAATCCGAAGAGGCGGGTGCAAACATTAATGAAATACTCAAACTAACGCCTCAGGGTGTTCACGTGCGCACAGACCGTTGGGTGCAGGGCCAGATGCGAGCACTCCTGGAAGCCGGCAACGAACAACAGCGAACGGAGATAGAATCTCGAATTTCTCAATACCTCAACGAAGCCGTGGAACAAGAGGATACCCTGCGTCTGCGGGACTTCACCAGGTTTTTTGGGACGCATGCTTTGGCCGACACAGCACGAATTGAACTGGCCTCGGCTTTAGTCAATTCGGAGTCAAGTTACATCCAGGAAACGATCGAGGCCGAATTATTGTTAGTCACCTTACAACTCAATTCCAACGACGAAGAAATCCAACGACGCTGTCACGTTGGACTCGGCAAACTCTACGAAATGGTCGGACGGTATCAGGACGCTTATAGCACGTATTCAACGATCAAAAATCGATGGCCGGCAAAAATAGTGGACGGTGAATTAACCGGGGAGCAATTTGTTACCCAACGTCTGGAAGCGAAACACTTTGAATCAATTACCAATGCCAGCACTAGCTGGCCACTCGGGTTTACCAGTGTCGAAAAGACAACTGACACGGAAGGTAGATTCCCCAGTTATCAACGAATCTACAACATTCCTATCAAGGAGATCCATGGGCCCTGGCCGTCCGGATATACGGTTGGTTATGACCAGCAAAAAAATGCTATCGCTATCCGTGCCGCAAGCGGCCAGATCGTTCAGGAAGTTTCACTTAACACAGGACGTCAGGTCTTTGGCACACAGTATACCGTAGCCTATGCCAAGCTCTATGGTCATTACATGTTTACCTTTATTGGGCGTGAAGTACTGGCCATCGATCTACTCAACGGCAGTAACGATCCTAGTGAAGCGATTTTGTGGCGCAAACCAATCCTGCCAACCAACACCAGCGGATCCGTCTCCATCCCTCTGCGTTCCCGAGTCACCACCACTCCCTGGGGAACTCGACGTTATAACGCTGTCGATACCGCAGGTAACAAACTGGGCCTTTCCGGAGGCATTAACCTGAATGGAATCGTCTATCAACAACAAGGCGACCTTTATTGCGTTGACCCGATCACAGGAGAAACCATCTGGATTCGCAACGGTATTCAAGCCGGAAGTGAAATCTACACCGAAGGCAATCGCATCATTGTCATCCCACCCAATTCGGCTGTAGCGACGGAATACAGCCTGACGGATGGGTCAGAAATCCAGCAGGTCGAAGGAATCAATCGTTCAGAACGCTGGCCTATAGAAGGCTTCAAGTCACTGATTTATCAGTTAACCGGTACGGATATCATGATAGGCCTACAGGATGTTTCCAACGGTGAGATGCTTTGGCAGCAAACGTATGCGACAGGCTTGCGAGGACAAATCTTAGGAACACACTTAGCCTTAATGCAACCAACAGGTAAATTTGAAATTCGCGACCTGTTGACAGGCAAACCTGTCATCGAGAAAAAACTCCCCGAAGAACCTCAAATGACCAATCTGTATGTCATTGAATATGACGATCAGTATTTGGTCATTCCTAATCGAAGTGCAACATTGCGAGGAATCACGATACCTTCAATCGGTATGCAAACCCGTCTTATTAACGGAAGTATTTATGCTCTGGATGCCCATTCGGGTGAATTTTTATGGCAAACCCCAGCCTCCGTCGAAGGCTGGGCGTTACCCTTATCACAATCACCCGATTCGCCCATTCTGGCATTTATCCGTCAACTCAATCCAACCTCCACTCAGAACAGAACCAGTGGCAGTATTCGCTCCGAAGTGTTCTGTATGGACAAACGTGACGGGCGCATGCTGATGCCACCTCGTGAAATCCCAGGATACATTCGTATCTTCAACGTGATTTCGGATCCTGAGCACCAAGAGGTAACGGTTGTGGTAGACAAGAACCACGTCTTCAAGTTCAAAATAACCAATGAACCAACGTGGCCTGCCGCACCGCTACGTATGCACGCGCAGAGTTCTGGCGGCAGAAATGGATCAGCCAATGCCTTTGCCAAAGGGTTCTTTGAAGCATTTGGTCAGGTAGGTAAAGCGGTCGAACAACGTAATCAAAATAAAGTGCAAAAACAGATACCCGGCGTGCCGATTAAGCCGGTACCTAAACCTGTTCCAATTAAGCCGGTACCTAAACCTGTTCCAATTAAACCGGTACCGGAAAAGAAGGCTGTACCGGACGCCAAACCACCTAAATAGTTCATCCAAAGTCCTTCAGACTCACAGGTCACGCTCGCTGAGCATACACCTGAAATTGATCAGAAGAACTTATCTTGTTATTTCAGTTCGAGCCTCACTTTTCTGAAGCCTTAAATTAGTCCATTTGATTTGTTAATTATGCGCTTGGGGTAAGCGCATTTTTTGGACAAAAAGATTATCTTTAATAATCTCTTCACACTGCATTGTTGGCAGTCATAAGGAAACGAGGCATTGCACGGCAGAAAAATTGTCGAGCGTCAACTAATTAACTGGAAGGAAACCGGATATCATGGCCAGCGATGGAACCGATTCACCCCCGCAAGTGAATTCAAACGCTGTAAAACAACTGGCAGAAGCCCGAGAGAAAATCACGGAACAACTTTCCCGTATTATCATAGGGCAGCAGGATGTTATTGAAGAAATCCTTATCTCCATCTTTAGTAAAGGACACTGTCTGCTGGAGGGTGTACCCGGCCTTGCCAAAACTTTGCTGGTCAGTACTTTAGCAAAGACTCTGAATTTGTCTTTTAACCGAATTCAGTTCACGCCGGACCTAATGCCTGCTGACATTACCGGAACTGAAATCATTGAGGAAAACAAAACGACCGGGGCTCGTGAACGCAGGTTCATGGAAGGCCCTATCTTCAGCAATATGATTCTGGCTGACGAAATCAACCGTACTCCTCCCAAAACACAGGCTGCTTTACTTGAGGCTATGCAGGAAAAGCAAGTTACCGTGGGACGGGTACGCCATCCACTCTCCGACCCGTTTTTCGTGCTTGCCACGCAGAACCCAATTGAACAGGAAGGCACCTACCCTCTACCGGAAGCTCAACAAGACCGATTCATGTTCAAAATCTTTGTCGACTACCCAAGTTTCGACGAAGAGTTCGAAGTGGCTCGTCAAACAACTACAGCAACTACCAATGAGGTGGAAACGGTTTTGACCGCCGAAGAAATCGTTGCCCTTCAACAAGTGGTGCGTGAAGTCCCTGTCAGTGACCACGTTATTCGTTTTGCGTTGTCCCTCGTTCGGCAGACACGAATAGGAGCTCCCGGAATTCCGGACTTTGTGACGGAAAATATTGCCTGGGGGGCTGGGCCTCGCGCCGTCCAGTTCCTGATTCTTGGCGGAAAAGCCAGAGCGCTCTTACATGGGCGAACACACGTCTCAACGGAAGACATCCAAGCCTTGGCGCAACCCGTTTTAAGGCACCGGATTGTTGTAAATTTTGCCGCAGAGAGTGATGGTATCACATCCGATGATGTGATCCAGCAATTAATCGAAGCTACTCCAAGCAAGGAAGATGAACTGACCAACGATGCCCGATTCCAAAAGATTTTTGCATCCTGAGGCAATCAAACGGATTGCCAGGCTGGATCTTCGGGCACGACACATTGTCGAGGGCTTTCTCTCCGGAATGCATCGAAGTCCTTATTTCGGCCAATCAGTTGAATTTTTACAGCACCGCGAATATGTGGCCGGGGATGATCTGCGCCATGTGGACTGGAAAGTCTGGGCACGTCAGGACAGGCTCTATGTAAAGCAGTTTGAGGAAGACACAAACTTGCGTTGCACGATGGTTGTCGACATTTCCAACAGCATGCAATATGGTAACGGAGCACTTAATAAATATGAGTATGCTGCCACCATTGCAGCGAGCCTTTCTTACTTAGTACTACAGCAGCAGGATGCGGTTGGCTGTATCACCTTCGATGAAAAGGTTCGGATGAAAATACCGATTCGGAGTAAAAGAAATCATATCCATTCAATCATCGAGAGTCTCAATGTCGAAACGCCGCGGGACAAAACCGATGTTTATGATGTCCTAAGAACCATTACCGAAACGGTTCCTCGCCGAGGCATGATTATCCTTGTTTCTGATTTACTCGGAGACGTCGATGGAATCATGAAAGGTCTTAAGCTACTTCGCCAGCGTGGTCATGATGTCTTAGTATTTCACGTCATGGATGATGACGAACTGGAATTTGAATTTAACGGCCCCATGAGGTTTGACGGGCTGGAGTCGAGTGACTTCCTAAACTGCAATCCACGCTCACTTCGGGAAGGATACATGGAAGCTCTGAACGAATTTCTAGATTCGGTTAGACGCCAATGTGCTCAAAACGTCGTTGACTATGCATTGATTCGCACTAGTGACCCACTGGATGCAGTCCTTGCCAAGTACCTATCAAGCAGGATGAGTCTTCGCCATTAAGGATCTATCGAATTAACTGATGAATTTCACTTACCAAGCATTAACGTGGGGCTTCCTACTAGCTCTGTTGCCATTGTTGATTCACCTGATCAACATGATGCGTCACAAACGTGTCGAATGGGCAGCCATGGAGTTCTTGCTTGCCAGCTATAAAAAACATCGGCGTTGGGTCTGGCTGAAACAACTCCTATTGTTGCTATTACGAGTGTTTATCATTGGTTTAATCGTGGCGATGTTAGCGCAATGGGATCCGGGCAAAAGTTGGCTAACGCGGTTCGGCGGCAAAGAAACCCATCACTTCATTTTGCTTGACGACAGCTTCTCCATGGGTGAACTCGCCAATGGAAACACTGCGTTTGATCGCGCACTGTCAATTGTCGGTCGCATTGGTACTCAGGCCAGTGAACGCAGCAATCAACGCTTTACCTTGCTGCGATTTTCCAAAGCCGGAGAATTAACCGTCTCTGAAGCGGAGAACAATTCCGACGCCGACATTGCGGCGATTGCCGATTTTTCCGGAGCGTTTGTCGACAGCGACTTCCCCGGCCGACTCTCTGAGCGTCAAAAAGACATTGTCATGACGCAAACGGACGCCGGCCCATTAAAAGCATTACAATTACTGCAAACATTGGTCGCTAAAAGCTCCAACCAACACCGCAACATCTACCTCGTTTCGGACTTCCGTGTTCAGGACTGGGAAAATCCTGCGGAGGTCAAAGAAACGCTCGCCGGCTTGAGTGCGGAAAGTGAAGAAATACACCTGGTCGACTGTGTTGAGTCGGGCAACACGAACCTGGCTATTACAGAACTTGTCCCAGCAGACGACACGCGAGCAGCAGGTGTTCCTTTGTTCATGCATCTGCGAGTCAAGAACTATGGTACGGAGCCGGCTACCAATGTGCAGGTCAAAATGCGCTCAATCTTCCATGCGAAAGGGACGGTGCAGGCGGCTGAATCAGGGGAAGTCACTGG
Organism: Rhodopirellula sp.; assembly: GCA_002698965.1. Taxonomy (GTDB): domain Bacteria; phylum Planctomycetota; class Planctomycetia; order Pirellulales; family Pirellulaceae; genus UBA721. The sequence continues at coordinate 12,276 of PAAT01000153.1, forward strand.
ACAAATTGAAGAATTGCCTATCGTTGTCTTTGAGAATATAGAACCGGGAATGACGGCCAGTAAACGAGTACAAGTCTTTTTCCCCGAAGCGGGACAGCACGTGGTTGACGCTGAATTACCAGAAGATTCAATACTCACAGACAACTCCCGTTACACAGTTCTGGACTTCCCGGAAGGCGATAATGTTCTGCTTATCGACGGGACATCCGACCTGCGAAACCAGTATTTCATCACCAGTGTCTTCCGTCCTAGCCAGCTAACAAACACCGGTATTATCCCCGATGTCCAACCGGTTGAATTCCTGCGTGACACACCAGCCGAAGCACTTTCAAAATATAGCGCCATTTATCTCATGGACGTAAGCCGACTCGATGGTGATGCAATTGTCAATCTTGAGCAATACGTGAGTCGAGGCGGGGGACTCGCCTGGTTTGCCGGAGAACAGATCGATATCAACTTTTTCAATGAAAATCTTTATCGAAATGGGGAAGGGCTGATGCCCGTGGAATTTGCAGGGCCGGCCATTCTGGTACCTCCGCTGGACGAAGCGACCCCCCATCTAGAAATCATCGACCATCCCGTTTTCGACTTCTTTCTCAACGAACGCAATCCCTTGATTCGCCGAGTCCAAATCGACCAGTATTTACAGGTTTCGCCCCAGTGGGAACCGGCAGAGGATTCAACAGCACGTATCATTTGCAAATTGCATAATCAACAACCCTTTGCTGTGGAACAGCAATTCGGAAATGGTCGGGTTGCTTGCTTTACCACGACGTTAAATCCTGAATGGAATAATTGGGGACAAGACCCCAGCTTCGTTGTTGTTATTCTTAAATTACATGCTCATTTAACATCTAACCAACGAATCCTAGACCGCTGGCCGGTTGGTACAGAGCTCAAGGTCGCATTGGATCTACAACGATATACTCAAGATGTAACGATAATCACTCCCGGGGGCGAAGCCACAACCCGACCGATTGAGACTATTCAGGCGGTTACGACGGATCCACAATCCCCTGTAATGAATGCCGTCTTCGGTGGCACCAAGCCATCGGCAACGACAACGGGGACTTCCACTAGCGGAATCTACGATATCATTACACAGCGGAATGACGGTTCATTCGAAGATTCACGGTATGCACTCAACGTCAACGCAAGTGAAGGCGATACAGCGCGAATTGACCGAGAGCAACTAGTTTCATCACTGGAGCCCATCGCAATCCAATTGTCTGATTTGGATGCATTTCAAGGAAGTGCTACTTCAAACATTGGTGGAACGGCTAGTTTCTGGCTAATGCTCATTTTGCTCCTCGGCCTGATTGGCGAGCAATTCTTTGCATATCTCCTGAGCTATCACACGCCTAAAGGGGGTACAGCACCATGATGCAACTTTGGGCTCAAGCAAAACAAACTCACTTTCAATTCACTCGGGTCAACACGCTCACCGAAGCATGGCATTGGCTGGTATTAGTCCTGATTTGCCTTGCTTTTGCCGCTTATGTGGTGTGGATCTACAAACGTGATACTCAGGAATTACGCAAATCGACTGCGGTCACTCTGATCGTCTTACGTTGTTTTGCCCTGTTAGGTATTCTGTTTTACTTCTTTAATCTGGAACGAGTGACCGAAGAATCGATCATTAAGAACTCACGTGTTCATGTATTGGTCGACACCAGCCAAAGCATGGGCCTAACTGACGATTCGGACGAACAACGATTAGCCCGAATCAATCACGTCATCAATGAATTTACCGACGGGCCAACTCTGGAAACATTCCGTCAAAAACATGATGTGATTGTCCATCGTTTTAGTGAAGAGAGCAGACCTGTCGAAATCGCAACCTTCCCCCGTGTTGCAAGACTTAATTCAAGCAATGCCTCTCAGCTATCGGATCAGGTAATTCAGTCGGTTCGTAATCTGGTAAAGATCGGTCTTGGCTTAATTGTCGTCGCTATTCTGGCGATACTCTTCTACCTCACTAAAGGCCGCAAGAAAGATCAGTCTGAAACATCCTCCTGGTCATTACTAGCCAGCATGGTTTGTGTAATCTCTGGTCTCATTGTGATCGCTGTCGGCAACCTCCGGCATCCTCAACTTTCTTTCACCGATACCTTAGGGATAACGAACCCCGATTTCTCCCGTGAAGAGACTACTTCTGACAAGGACGTTGAAATGCCCCAAATCGACTGGAATACAACGCTATTGCCGCGCGGAAGTAAAACACGAATGGGTGATGCCATTCAGTTTCTGGTTAATAAAGAGCGGGGAGGACCAATCGCAGGTGTCGTCATTTACACCGATGGGCGTAGTAATTCCGGCGAAGATATAGAAATCGCGATCAGGACTGCTCGGACATACAATATTCCACTTTATCCTGTTGGCATTGGCAGTAATGAACAGGCCAAAAATGTACGGGTGGTCGATATCGAAGCGCCGGAAAGAGTCTATCCCGGCGACAGCTTTAAGATTACTGGATATGTACAGGCCTACGGAATTGAGAACCGCAGTGTCACCGTTGATCTCGTCAGTCGACCGGTTAATCTGACGCGAGACGATATGTCACAGGACAAAATCGAGGATCAAATACAGCTTGATTTGGCTAAAGATGGAGAAACCCGTCCTGTCGAATTCGAGTTAGAACCGGATGAAAGCATTCAGGGCAAACGCGATTACGTGATTCGCGTCCAGACTCCGGCCGATGACCGCAATGCACGTGACAATCAGCGAAGTGCCACCGTTGAGATCGTGGATAGGCGTACCAAAATTCTGGTTATTGCGGGTGGTCCAACACGTGAATATCGCTTCCTTAGGAACATGCTATTTCGAGATGAAGAAGTCGAAGTACACGTCCATCTACAAACAGCAAAGGATACGATTAGTCAGGAAGCAGACGAAGTTATTTATGACTTTCCTCAATTGGATGAAGAACTCTATGATTACGATGCCATTGTAGCATTCGATCCCGATTGGGAAGCCTTGGATGATGGCCAAATCGAATTGGTGGAGCGTTGGGTTTCTGAAGAAGCAGGTGGCCTTTTTGTGGTGGCCGGTCCGGTCTTCACACCGGAATGGTCCCGTATGCGACGAGGACGGCGACGCGGCATCGATCTGGTTAAAAATCTATATCCTGTTGTCTTTTATAATCAAGGCGGAGTCACACTGAGCCTCGGTCGGTTTGGTGGCGACACAGCCTGGCCAATTCAATTTTCCGATGAAGGACTTAGTGCCGAGTTCTTATGGTTGGACAACAGCCAACTTGGCAGCGAGCAGGCCTGGGCTTCATTCGACGGAATATACGGTTATTATAAAGCAAAAGATCCTAAACCGGGAGCCAAAGTCTATGCACGCTTCTCCGACCCGGACACGGCTATCGATGATGAACTACCGATTTATATGGCCGGTCATTTCTACGGGGCCGGGAGGGTCTTCTTCCAGGCCAGTGGGGAAATGTGGCGTCTGCGGAGTATCGAAGAAGCCTACTTTGAGAAGTACTATACCAAGCTGATCCGCTGGGTGTCGCAGGGACGATTACTGCGAGACTCAACACGAGGTGTCCTATTAGTCGACAAAGATCGGACGTTTTTAGGCGAGCACGTCACAATTCAAGCAGTGCTAACCGATGCGCAGCATGATCCGCTAACAGCAGACACTGTCGATGCTACTTTGGTACAACCGGATGGGCGACGAAATGCTATTCAATTGAAGTTACTGTCCGACGGGTCGCGTGAGGGAATGTATACGGGGCAATTTGTGGCAACACAGGAAGGTGATTACCGTGTCGAAGTACCATTGCCCGGATCTGCCGATTTATTAACCCGTGACGTAAGAGTTCGGGTTCCACAGCTTGAGATTGAAAACCCGCGTCGAAATGATGCTCTGTTGTCTCACGCCGCCGAACAAACCAGTGGCGGCTACTTTGTGGGAATTCCCAGCACGTCAGCAACGTCTAATAATGAAGAGGGAACGTCATTAAGCCAAAGTATCGCTGCAAGAGATCTGGAAACTGAATTACCGGGAACACCTGACAAAGAGTTTGAAGAAATGTTAATGGGCTGGCTCATCGCGATCATCAGTGGAATCCTGTGTGTGGAATGGGTAATCCGACGCCTTTGCAAACTGGCCTAATATACAACTGAACAAACCATGGATAATGAAACTCAACAAATCGATCCAAGAATACGCGGGACACTACAGCGTCTGCGTTCACGCATTCGTTTGTACGTCTGGATTGAAGGCCTTAGTCTGGCGACTGTTTGGCTGGGAGTCATGTTCTGGCTCGGACTGGCGATCGATTACCTGCCAGTTTTAGCCGGAGCCAACGAACTAAGTCAAAGTGTTCGGGGAGGCTTACTGGTTTTAGTTGGAAGCGTTCTGGCCTATATTCTCTATCGCTTTGTAGGACAAAGGGCATTTGTCCAATTCAACGACCGTTCCTTAGCTTTACTTCTGGAACGACGCTTTGACAAGCTACAGGACGCACTGGTTACAACCGTCACCCTAAAACCTCGTCAAGACAATCAAAGTCACGATGGATTTAGTCCGGAAATGCTTTCTGAAACGTCATTGTTAGCCCTGGCCTCGATTGATTCAATCAATGTCAACGAGGTGTTTAATACTCGCCTGCTCCTAAAGCGTTTAGCTCTGGCCATCTGCCTGACTCTCTCGGTTGTTTTATTGGGCTTAAACAATGCATCCATGACCAGTCTGGCCCTGAAACGCCTCTACATGCTGTCCCCTGAAAAATGGGAACGCAAAACCCAGATCGAATTAGTTGGCATCACTGTCATCCGAGAAAACTTTAGCGGCTTCACCTTTGGCATTAACGAACAAAAGACATTCGAAGATAGCCGCGTCAAAGTTGCTACAGGTGCCACTCTGAGATTATTGGTAAACGCAAATGGAAACAAGGATATCCCGGGGAGCTGCGTCCTTTACTACGAAACAGAGGACGGGGTTTCAGGAAGACGCAATCTAAACAAAGAAGGCATTGCCACCAATGGCGATCAAACATTCGTCCTGGATGACAATCCACTCAGCGGTATTACCGGAAGTCTCGAATTTGAAGTCGTGGGTAACGACCATCGAATCGGCCCGTTCTTCATCGACGTGGTTGACAGTCCTCAAATACAGGATGTCACTTTGGATTATGAATACCCGGCCTATACCGAGAAACTTCCATTCACTGACCAGCCATGGATTGCCGGACGCACCGCATTGCCATTTGGAACAAATCTCCGGATCAATCTGGAAGCTAATAAACCTCTACAGCAAATCCACATCAGCGACCCATTGACTGCACAGTATCGGGCAGGGTACCTCACTCACCAAGACATTCGTAGTGAAAAGAAATTAGAGTTAGCTGTTTTGGTCAGCTCGTCCGCTCCCGAAACAGAACCAACCTCTTTAACTAAGGACCTGCTTGCGGGCATAACAAATATTGACGGCGAACAACTTCAGCTCTCGACCGAGAACGGCGTACTGTGCGGATTAGATGAAAAAGGGGAAGTACTCACTTCCGGTGCCGTCATCGAAGGCTTCACTCAAGACGGAACGCGAATTCTGATCAGTCTGGCAACCTCTGAAACACAACTCATATTTCCAGTGACACCTTTATATAACGACGTGGCCCTAACGGTCTCGCTATACGATCAGGATGAAATCATTTCAACAGATCCCTATGTCATTTCAATCGGGGCGATTACTGATCAATCACCTAACTTAGACATTCGTCTCCAAGGAATCGGCTCAGCCATCACTCCTAATGCAATTATCCCCATCAAGGGTAAAGTCACGGATGACTATGGTGTCTCCTCCAGCTGGTTCAACCTTGAACCACAGGAAGGCGATGCCATGAAGTTTCCTTTGCCAATTGAGAATGGTGAAGAACTGCAAACCCCATTAGACTTGCGAGCGCAAAGAGCCGAAGACGAGTCAACCGAGTTAAAACCAGAGTCAACAATTACACTGTCAATTCAGGCGAATGACAAATATGACCTCGAGGGCGATCCTAACATTGGTACTAGTAGCCAATTCTCACTAGATATCGTTACAGATCAACAATTACTCGCCATTCTGGAACGACAGGAACTTTCACTCCGTCAACGTTACGAGCTTATTCTTGCAGAAGTTCAGGAAATGCGAGACTCTCTGGCTCAGGTATTGGAAAGCTCTCAAGGAACTGTCGATTCCGATGTCGGCAATGAACCTGAAGACAATGAGGAAGATGAGCTAAATGCTGAGCAAAAACAAAAGCGGGAAGAAAGCTTGCGATTATTGCGGGTACAGCGAGCTATCGTACAGAGCCAAAAGTCAAATCAGGAATCGCTGGGCGTGGCTGTATCATTTGAAGACATCCGCTTGCAACTGATAAACAACCGTGTCGATACACAAGACCGAAAAGATCGCTTAAAAGAGTTAATTGCCGATCCTCTAAAACACGTAAGTACTGTCGAGTTTCCGGATTTAGATGACAAGTTACTGACTTATGAAAAATCACTGGAAACAGACAATGAAAGCGGAGATGCTGCTGCCAAAGCATTGACTCAGGCGGATGTGATCCTCGTGCAAATGAATGCAATTTTGGACAACATGCTTGAACTGGAAACCTACAACGAATTAATCGATTTAATACGTGATCTAATTACTGATCAGGAAGAAATAAACGAAAAGACAAAAGACGAACGGAAGAAGCAAGTGCTTGATCTGCTAAAATAGAACGAGCGTGGGTTTGCACCTACAAACCACGTCAACAAGGGCGATAGCAATCGGAACTAAAATAGACTTGAAACCTTAGCTTCCTGTATTGTTAGATAAAATTTATTCAGTCGTTGAGCCGATTCCATGCCATGTATGGACAGTCACGCTGAAGCACCTCACCAGATATGAGCATCGTTGTTTTTTCAACGAAAAATTAAGTCTTTAACGCGAGGCAAAATGATGAGCCGCAGAATTCAACGATTGGCAACAGGTTTGTTAATGCTATTCGCTGCGTTTAGCATCCCAACAATCTCTTTATCCCAAGAATCCAACGCAACAGATCCAACTCCACCAAGTCTGCAGGAAGCAGCGCCGTCCGGAACCACCGATTTAGCGTTACAGCAAAGTAAAATTGCTGAAAAGTATAGACGGATTGAGGAACTCATCCTTCGCATGGCTGAGTTTGAAGCTGCGAACAATCCTAAGCGTGCCGCCTTACTTCGTGATGCATATAAACAATCCAAAGACAATCTGACGACTTCTCAACTGCAATCAATCGTACGCCTTCTTAATCAGGATCAACTAAAAAGAGCCGTCGACGAACAGACCGATGTCCAAACACAACTGGCCAGAATTCTTGAACTTCTCATCACCGAAGATGATGGGGATCGCCTAAAGACGGAGAAAGCTCGATATCGGGAATATATTCGTGATGTAGAGCGTCTTTTGCGGCAACAGAGAGCCATCCAAGGACAAAACGAGGGGGGGGCAGATACGGAGCGAATCGCGAAAGAACAAGATCGTCTCTCTAACGAAACTGGAGATTTAGCTGACAAGATTAAAAAAAATGAAGAAAGTGGCAATTCTGAAGGTCAGCAGGAAGGAAACCCTGGCGAGAAGTCCGGAAATGATCCTAAGAGCGATAAGAACAATAAATCGGAAGAGGCTCAAGAAACTGAGTCCAGTGATACTGATCAAGAAAACAAGCCAAACGAACCTTCCGATAAACAGGATCAAGGCGGAGAGCCGATGGAAGGCGGAGAGCCGATGGAAGGCGGAGAGCCGAT
>PAAT01000154.1 GCA_002698965.1 Rhodopirellula sp.
CAACGCTACCAAGATACCAATGATTGCTATCACAACCAAAAGTTCTACGAGCGTGAAGCCTGCACGTTTATTTAAACGTTTCATAATGCCAAACTCCGAAAAGAAAATAGAAAAGTACTAGTACCGTTTTTCACTTGGGACTGGAAAATGAGCTCTTCAGTACCAATAGAAAATCTTCGATATGTTTTATATCCTACCAAAAAATTAGAAGACCACAAACATATCGTCAGATGTTTATATGTTAGATTATCGACCACACAGGACAAGAACTAAGTTAACACTGCGAAAATAGCACGTTAAGCACAAAAAACCGTTAAAAAGTACGGGATATTACGGAGATTCCGTCTAAAGGGCGTTCCAAAGAAGCACCTAACCGTTAAAACCCGTCTTCAATTCGGGGCTACGCCGACTTTCTCGAGCCAGAAAGCATTCCGACAAAGTTCTATCGAAGTTGATGAGGTCGCGCCGATTCCAGTTTTTTCAAAGCTTGAGCAGCATGGATCGAAAGAACACCCTTCAACGCGGTCTCTTTTCCCAAATTAACCTGGTCCACTTCTACAAATCGCCCGCTGCTGTAGAGTTTGTACTTCTGATCTCGAACCCAATACTCTCCACGACCTTCGGAATATGCCCAACGACGACTAACAGGTCGTCCAGACATTGCGGGCACAAAGCTAAGAGAATCTATACCCTCGGTGATTTCTTGACCCGCCAACTCTTCACACGTCGCATAAAAATCTGACATGTCAACTAAAGCCTCAGTTGTTGTGCCCGGTTTCACCACCCCAGGCCAACTCAAGATCAAAGGAACTCGCGTTCCGGAATCGTCTAATTTCCCCTTGCCACCTTGAAGACGTTTACCATGGAACGTTGAAAACACCGGTGGCTTAATATACTTCCCATTTTCGAAATGGGAGCAACTTCTCGCCGCCGTTCCATTATCTGTCGTGAACATCAGCAAGGTATCACTTCTCAGTTCACGCTCCTCTAAAAACTCAACCAGCAAACCAACCTGCCGATCCATCTCGACAGCCATTTCTTTAAACGTCAGGTATTCACCACTCGGTGAGTAGGGCACGGGTTTCTGAAGGTCATCTGTCACGTCATGACAAAGCGCCATCGAATAGAAGGCAAAGAACGGTTTCTCTTGATCTGCCAAAATGAAATCCTGAAGAAACTCTCGGTACACGTCCGGACCAAATTGTTTCTGAGCCTCGTTATTCACGACGCCATTCTCATAGACCATCGGAGAATAATACCGAGGTCCCTCGTGCCAACCGAACACACAGTATTGGTCAAAGCCCATACGATGTGGTTGCAGCGGGTCGTCCTTTAACAAAGCCAACTGCCATTTCCCTGTGACCACGGTGCGATAGCCAGCACCTTGCATTAGCCCTGCAATGGTTTGCTTTTCCAACTGCTGAGGAAACGAACCCCACTTCGGATTGTTTACATTGGTTGGATACCTTCCGGTCATAAAGGTAATCCGAGTAGGGTGGCAAACCGGCATGCTATAGCAGTGCATCCCCTTCATCCCGGATTTTGCCAACTTATCGAGATGCGGAGTAGGGTAGGACTCGCCGCCATATGCTCCAACCGCGTCATATCCAACATCATCCGCCATCACGATAATAATATTTGGTCGTTCTCCAGCGAATACATTTATGGTTGCCAGAGAACAGGCAAGTAGTAACGCCGGTCGGAACTGAAACATTGGCATAAAGCTGACTTCCTTAAAATCCTGTTTCGGTGATCTGTTAAAGAACTTGAACTCGCACAGGGGAGGCTGCTTCAGGACACGCGTCCTGAACATAATTGATTAAAGAGCGGCTAAACCCATTTGCCAAGACCTCGATCACATCACCTGCCTGAAACTTCCAGTCTCGTTGCCCATAGCTAAGTTTACTGGTCCCGAAATAATGCAAATGTACGTCACCCGGTTGACGGTGTGCTGGATATTTGAAGTGATGGTCTTCACAGTTCACCAGCGAGTGACACATAAATCTCTGTCCACTTTTTAGATCTCCACTGTCATAAATCAGCTCACGGTTACGTTGCACCACAACTCGCACATCCAGGTCTTCAAAACTCTCCCCCACGATTAGTTCGGGCCCAACAGAACAAGTTCGCAATTTCGACGGAGCAAGATACAGATAGTTGATCTTCTCGGTCGCGTGATCTGACCATTCGTTGCCCAATGCGAATCCAATCCGATAGGGTGTCCCACACGGACCAATAACATAACAACCTACAAACTCAGGCTCTTCGCCCCCATCGAGGGCAAAACTGGGGAGATCAAGCGCCGCCCGATGCCCACGCAGACAAACACCATTACCTTTATAGAACCATTCCGGAGCCGTCCCTCGGGAATCAGCTTCCGGCTTTCCACCTTCCACCCCCATCTGAAACATCTTAGCCGAATCTGTGTCGGGTTGACTTCCAGTCATCTTCTCAGTCTCAGCATGCATTTGATCACGACTTTGCATGCTGCCCGTATGTGTCAAACCTGTCCCCGTGATATACGTCCGAGAGTCATCCCGATGGCCTAGCGGGGGCAATAAATATAGGTTACTACCAGGTTCACCATTCCACAAATCGTCATACGACAACCTGTCATCACACCGAGGCAATAGGTCGTCCAACATCTCTACCAAAGCCACCTCTCTGTGAATGGCATCTAACGCCAATACTCGCGTCGTTTCATATTCTGGAAACGTCGCGGTCAAATTAACCACCTCGCTACCGTCCACCACTCCGACGGAACGCGTTCCCTCACGTTGCACAAACTGAACAATACGCATAAAGCTATCCCTTTAATGTCAGTCCACTGATGTTGTATCAAAAAGGACCGAACAAAGACTATTTATTGAACTTAATCAACAAAACTAGTGTGGCGACTCAGGCGCGACGGCATGCAAACCGAGGGCACGATCAGGCTCTCGAGCCATCACTTCTTCGTACTTTTGCTTCGCAACACCACCGAGATAATTAGCCATGGCGACCCAGGCTTGGCGACGATAATCCCACCAGTGCAGCCTTTCAATCTGTTCGAGCCAGTCACAGAGATGCAGGAAGATCAAATCCTTCCAGTTTTGCTCGCTCAATTGATACTTTTCACCTGTCTCACGGTTGTAGACTAAATAGTCTTGGTTGCCATCAATAATCGCCTGATCAAAGGGTTCACGATGGACAAAACAGTTCAAAAAAGCGATCCACTCCGCCTCTTCACCAATCAGTCCTATCAATTCATCACGTCGTTCAAGCGGGATAGTAAATCCCTGAAACAACTGAGTCCCATAGATCGAGTGGAACATCCCGGAACGAGCTAAATACTGGGGGCCGCCCCAGTTCCGCACATCATTAAAGACCGAGATCAGATGGGCAAGGTACTTCTTATCACCTGAGTGGCCTATCTTCTCCGTTCCAAGATCCGTCAGAAATTCAACCATTTGCCTGTACTTGGGATCAGGTGAAAGCTGTACTTTCGTTTCGCTACTCATATCATTGCACCTTTGAGTTACTTCTTAATCGCAACCAGTTTTTCATAAGCTCGTAAGAAAATTTTGTCGCCGACTAACGCAGGTGTCGAGTAAAACTGACCTTCCAGCTTGTTAGTAGCAACCACCGCACCTGTTTCGTCTGCCTTAAAAACAACCGCCGTACCGTTAATACCCATCGCATAGATATTGCCGCCACCGGCAACCAATGATGCATAACTTGTTCCTGTTGCTAGTCGTTTCACCCATTTCACATCCCCGGTCTTAATATCAAGGCAGGTAGCAACTCCGTTATCGGCCAGCGTGAAAAGCATCCCATTAAGAGCGACTGGCGTAGAAGAATCCGGTGTACTCTTCGCATGCCGCCACAAAACCGCAGAGTCCCGTACATTTCCTTTACCGCCGAGCTTCCAAGCCATAATATGGCCCAGTCCGCCACCACCGGGATTCGCTGAAGTCCCCACAACAACCCCTGAATTGGCAACCGGCGAAGCAATCACTCGGCCATAAGGGCTGGCAATCTGGAGACCACTCGAATACCACAACTGATCGCCTGTATCGGGAGCATAAGCATTGATATGATCGCAACCGGTTATAATCAGCTGCTGCTGACCGTTAACCTTGACAATCGTAGGGGTTGAGTAAGCGTCGGGGCCATCGTCCTTCGCTGGAAACCGGCGGTCATGCTTCCACACCAACTCACCGTTCTTGGCCTGGAGCGCCACAACGTAAGAAGCCCCTTTGGTCATACACGAAACGATCAGCTTATCGTCTACAAGCCGAGGAGTTGATCCCATCCCAAATGTGATGTCGTAGGCACCATACTCCTGAACCATATCGACTTCCCATTTCAACGCGCCACTTTTGGCATCGAGACAGACAAGCAAACCAGAGCCGAAAAATGCCCAGACATTGCTGTCATCCACGATCGGCGAGGGAGTAGCTGCATTATGGCGATGAGCGTATAGATTGGCCGGGCCTTTAGCTGCTAGCAGGCCCTCCCCAACTTTCTTGCTCCATAAAGGTTTTCCGTCAACGCTTGAGAACGCTAAAACATGTAACCCCATATCCTTAGTTTGACTTGTTACATAAACACCCACGGAATTTACTGCTGGAGAAGAATTTCCCTGCCCTGGGAGAGCTACACTCCAAGCGACTGAATCATCACTCCATTTGACCGGCAAATCTTGGCTACTAGAAACACCTAAACCTGAATCACCTCGGAATTGGCCCCAGGTCTGAGCACCTACCTGACTGACGTAAGACAGCATTACCAACAGGGCGATGCTAGTTGAAGTAAAACGAAAATATCTTCTCATAAGTTTCTCTTCAAAAGTTAAGTTCTATTCTTCTAACAACCAGTACTTTCATCTTAACGAATTACTCTGCAATCTTCGAACCTGTAATTCATTAAGGAAGATTAACCCTACCACCGGAGAGCACCACCGTCTGACCAACCGTAAAGTCCGCTTCATCGGAGAGAAGAAAACTCACCATGTGCGCTACTTCTTCTGCCTGCCCGATACGTTTAGACGGTGTAATATTAATCAAATGTTCTTTTTGTGTCTGATCAAATCCCTCGAGAATCTCTGTATCAATTAACCCCGGCGCTACGGCGTTGACCCGAACATTCTCAGCTGCAAGTGCCTGTCCTAAACTTCGAGTAAATCCCACAACAGCAGCTTTACTTGTCGCATACGCAATGGCATATGGCTTCGCTTCCAGGCCGGCGATCGATGCGATATTAACGATACGACCATACTTCCTCGCCACCATGCTATCTTTCACGGCCCAGGTGCAGTAAAAGACGCCATCCACATTGATCTTCATAGTGTGGTGCCACATCTGCTCATCAAATTCATCATGCGCAGCCACATCAAAAACACCAGCGTTATTAACCAGAAAATCGACCGGACCAAGTTGGTCTTCGGCTTGCTGTATCAATCGCTTTGCCTGATCCAGATCGGAAACATCTGCCTGCACAGCAACCGCATCACCGCCAGCCTGGCGGATCTCTTCGACCGCCTTTTCGGCTCGCTCTTTACTGGAATTATAATTAATACAGACTTTGGCACCGTAGGATGCCAACTGCTTTGCTACGGCCAGTCCAATCCCTCGTGAGCCGCCCGTGACGACCGCCACTTTATTCGTAAAATCATGTGGCATTTAACTGTTCCTTTTCATTGCTATTTAGCGGGGGCACGTACACTGTGCGCCCACCGGAGCTTTCCGTTGAGGCCGTTGTAATACTGAAAAACGACCTGAGGTCGTGGGAAGGCCACCCAACGTTCACCACCAACTTCCAGCGGGTTGTTATATACATTGTTAATCTGAACAACACAGTAAGTGGGACCTCGCAATTGATCACGAGGCACATCGTTCTCCCACCGGGTTGACCACAAAATATCAACTTCGCGTGGTCCATACTTAAACAGTCCATTAGCTGGTCGATCACCTTCATCTGTGTAGTAGTGATTATTGGAATTGTGCGGTCCGGAAGCGAATTCAAAGACATTGTCCGTGATTTGACAAGCAAAGCTATTATGTAGATCACCCGTTAAAACAAACACGGGTTGCTCAATTTTATCCCACCCGTTAATCAGCATTTCTCGTTCATGATAAAATACGGTCCACGCATCATCCTTGTTGTTAGCCCGCACAACTCCACCGCCGACATGGGGTACCATAAAGTTGACGCTCGAAACGACAAAAATAAAGTCCGCTTTACTCTCCTGCACCCCTTTAAGTAGCCACTCGCGTTGCTTCAATCCGAGCATTGAGATTTTCTTATGGGGATCTGATCGATCATGCATCTGACGCTGTCCGCGCGTATCACACACGAAGAAATCACAATTGGCGATACTCATCTTGAAATAGGATCGGCGGCCAATCGAGTAGGGAACCGCACCATCTTCCTTAAACGCCGGCGCAACCCGAACACGGTTTTCATCCAGCACTTCAATAATTTCGTAAACGCCGGCATTTTTTAATCCCCCGACGCCGTCCAGCGCGTTTTCATTAACGCCTTCAGTTCTCGTTCCCCAGTGCACATGTAAATTGTTCACCTGCTCCAGATCCATCATTTTGAAATTAGCTGTTGGATCGGTCACGACATCCCCATCCGCTTTCACACTACCGGTACTTAAATGCACTCGTTGTGGGAAGGAAGTTGGATTAGCCCAGCCCAAATAGTCATACCAGGCTCGTACTCCAATATCACGAAAGACCGCTCGCCGATCCCGCAACCCAGGACTGCCGGCTCCCCAGATATCATTAAGGATCTCATGATCATCGTAAGTAAAGAATGAAGGAACCTGACTATGCCATTGCTCCAGAGCCGGCGCCCGATCCATGAAATGCTTGTAGTTTTGCCAAACACCAACGATAGCCGGAGCATCTTTGATTAGTTTGGGTGCTATGCCCGAGTCCTGACCAACCTGTTGTAGCCATTGGGCAGGAGTATATTCACGCTGTGTTTCATACAACCAGTCCCCATTAAGAATCGCAAAGTTGATATCATCCTTGATTTCCCGCAGCATCGTATTGAAAGCGGGAAGAGCAGGGCCGTTACTATGACCTGGGTTCTGATTGTTACCACATGCATATTCGAACTTAAAGTTAAACAGTCCTTTAGGATTCAGCTTTTCATTAACATACTGCGCGCCGTTAGGCAATGTCCGAAAAGATCCACCGCGAGCAGTCAAATCGGTAAAGCCAGGCAAAACCAATTTGTAGTAGTACTTTGTATTTGGCTTCAGATTGCGAATTTCCAGCCAAGCGGTGCAATCGCTAACCAACGCGGTACTCACAGCATTACTTTCCTGATCCAACGCTTCCGGAGTATAGCCGTAACGAACGGTAAACTTACCGGGATAGCCAGTACGAGCCCAAACACCAACACTGGTATCCGTTAAACGACCAAGAATTGGGCCATGGGTAATATGCTGCTCTGTCTCAACTCCCATGGCTACGGAGCCAACACAAAGGAGAATTAAAAACACCAGTTTTTTCATGGTGAACACCAATCTCTTCTTCAAAAGGTTAAAAACTCTCAGAAACTCGAATGCCCTGAAAACTATCTCTTCTTGCAAACTCCTGATCGATCATTGCCCGCACCCCAGGCTTGTCTAAACACCAGTCGGGAGCCACGAAATAATCCGGGGGAGCATCCCCACTCACTCGTTCCACCACAACATGGGGGGGAGTTAATTCAAGGAAATCAACAACAGCCCGAACGTAATCCTCGCGATCGATCAACGTGACTTCACCACTATTAACCTGATCTGCCAATAATGTTCTTTTAACGGCATAGAGGTTATGCAACTTAACAGCATCCACTCCGGAGCGGGCTAACTCTTTAGCTGTAGCCATCATGTCATCATGCGACTCACCAGGCAAACCAAGAATAACATGCGCACAGATCTCAAAACCTCGACCACGGCTACGATTCATTGCATCAACAAACGCATCGTGGTGATGCCCACGATTCATCCAGTCCAGCGACTTATCGTGCATTGTTTGCATGCCATACTCTACTGACAGATAGGTCTTCGCGGCAAATTCCTCAAGTAAATCGAGGACGTCATCGGGGACGCAGTCCGGCCGAGTTCCAATCGCCATCCCTACGACATCCGGGTGATCGAGCGGCAAGTCATACAAAGGCCTCAGTTTATCCACGGGGGCATATGTATTTGTCGCAGGCTGATAATAAGCAATGAACCTGCGTACATCATAACGCCCTTTAACTCGGGAAATACCGTCATTGAGTTGGTCAAGAATGTCCTGTCGTCGTACACGCCGACTGGGACTAAAACTACGGTTATCACAGAACGTGCAACCACCCGTTGTAACGGAACCATCAACGTTCGGACATGTAAATCCAGCGTCCAGGCTAACTTTCTGGACGCGTTCACCAAACTTACTCTTCAAATGAAAACCCAGAGAATAATAGCGCAATCCGGCCTGCCGCCAATCATATTCCGGGACTAAGTTTACATCCTTTTGAGTTTTTATACTCATCTGACGTTTGACTAACTAACGCTCTAATCTAGAATACTCGTAACAAATCCGTCGATGTCCCAGCGGACTCTGTCGGAAAGGCTTCCAGCAAGCCTACCTTATGGTACCAGTTTCAAAGAAACACAGTACCTAGGCGGTAATATTTGAGGCAATTTACTGTTTGTTGTGATCATATTTAAGGTCTCCAACAGTGATAGTTTATCCAGTTTTTAAGCAACAAGTTTATTACATCCTATGAATAAGTACGGTAAGCTCGAACCTGTCGGTGGTGGAGACACCATTCCATTATTGAACGAAAAACTTCTGGTGGGCCGCCGGGAGAGTTGTGACATTGTCTTACGNTTTAAAAACGTATCTGCCCACCACTGCCAGCTTTATGTTAACGAAGGTTATTGGTTCGCNCGCGACTTAAATAGTCGTAACGGAACTCGCGTTCACAATGAACGGATCAACATTAANCGNCTGGATCCCGGATGCGTCATTCAGTTTGCTAAACACCAATNCANCGTTGAATATGANCCAGCTGATCTAGGGGCTTCGGGGCCCCCTCCGTCGGATGATGATGGGCTAAGAACAATCCTCGGGCAAAGCCTGCTTGATCGTGCTGGACTAGATCGTCGTCGCGAATCAGACCGCTCCCGACGCTACGACCCCAGTAATAACGCCGCAGGACAAATCAAAGACCCCAACAAGCCTCTCTAAAAACGCTTGGTTTATCTAACGCAAAACCCGAAGAGGATTCTCCAAGTCTGGATCCCAGGGAAATGCTGGCCGAACAGTCTCCGTGTAAGACAGATGTTTACAAGTGGCCGGCGTTGGCCCACGAGTATCAAGCACCATAAATAGTTCGCTACAATACTCAAATGCCATCCGATAATTCATCGGATTCTTCGCAACGATAAACTTCATTTGCGCAACATCTACTCCCAGAGACGGATATTGTTCACCACACCATTCATAAGTAGGGTAGGAGGCAATACAAACATACACCCCAGCCACCTTCACCACCGCCGCCGGCCCCATATTCCCTTCACATCCATCCCAAATACCACCTTCATAGATAAAACAACCGTCGGTCAAATTGATCACTTCCGCATCAATAAAAACAGCCCTCCCCCACTTAGGGTCATGTTTATGCCCAAGCTGAAGCCCCAGTTTTGCTCCGATGCCAGCTACATGACATTGGGCTGCAGCTTCGCGATCCACCACCGGGAGTACCGACAGCATGTCAGGCCCCAAATCCATCAAAGCAGGTAACAGCTGAACACTATCTCCTGCAGCTCCACCTCCACAACAATCCGCAGTTTCAACTAATACCACCGGGCCTTCATTCGTCAATCCGAATTGAATAGCATCATCAATCTCAAACAGTTCCGGCTCCAAGGAATATCGCTGTTCCCAGTAGAACTCAGCAAGCTCTCGTGCCAATTCATCTGCCAATCGCTGATTATCATTGGTGACAACCAGTCCACCGCCTCCCATCCCTGGAGCATCGAGATAAGGGTGAACTAAAAACGCGCTGGTGGAATAGACCTCGCTTTGACTTTCCATTCGCTTCGCTAGCTGCATCGTTTTAGCAAACGGGCCATCACCATCTGTCGTGCCATTAATAGCGCCGACTAAAACGGGGGCCAGCCCCATAGCCATCGTTGGTTTAAGCTTGCCGGTAAGAATGTCACGCATGGCCTGTGCACCTCGCATTCCTGTCTCCCTCGCATCCCGGTGAGGGTAGGTTTCCCATGCCACCAGCACATCCGAGCTGTCTATCATGTCTTGCGTAACGTGAGCATGCAGATCAAGCGTTGCCACGATCGGGGTCGCATCACCAACCAAGCTACGTACCGACCTAAGCAAATCCCCTTCTAAATCGCAATAACTATCCGATGCGGCTGAACCATGCAGGGCTAACAACACTCCATCAAGTTGCCCGGCATCTTTCGCCGACCCAATGACTGACAACATTTTAGTTTTAATCTCTTCATAGGCCTGATCTGTTACCAATCCACCCGGACAGGCCGTCGCGGCTAAAGCAGGAACGACCTCGAACGGTGACTCCGGCCCACAGAGGACATCAAAATATCCACCAAGCGTACCATCGTTCAACATCATCAATTCTTCTGCTAGCAGGTACTGGGTCCTCTTAAACGACTCCAAGTCCGTGGGAATACCACCGAAATGATTACATTCCACAAGCAGAGCACCAACAGCAATATGGTAGGACATTTTGGGGTCAATTCTCCTATAGGGTGGATAACCCCAGATACCGAAAAACATTTCTTATGATGCGTGCGTATCGTCCTGCATCATCTTAGCAACGCGTGACACATCACAATCCCGATGACGAAAGCCTCCATCAACAGGCAAAGTAACACATGTCACATAATCAGCTGCATCCGAACAGAGAAAGACTGCAGCCTGACCAATATCCCGGGGAATTCCAAGACGTCCCCAGGGAAGCAAGGCCCCCTGTTCATTGATAGCTTCTTCGGTCCAGGTTACGCGTTCTAGCGGCGTGTCGATCCATCCAGGCTGAATCGAATTGACATTGATTCGATGGGAAGACAATTCCATCGCGATCGTTCTCATCATGTGATCAAGCCCCGCCTTGGCTGCGTTATAAGCAACGCTAAGACCGATTGGCATCACAGCCTGCACACTCGAGATAAAAACAATCTTGCCGCCTTCTCCTCGCTCGACCATCTGCCCAGCTACTAACTGGCTCATATAAAACCCTGCACTGAGGGTTCCTTGCATAGTGCGTTCCCAATGCTCTCCTTCTAGTGCGAGAAATTCAGCGCGGTGGGAGTAAGCGGGATTACTCACCAAAATATCAATTTTGTTAGCCGCTTCGATTGCCTGATCGAACAATTCCTGGCAACCTCGCTGTGAAAACACATCGCCAACCAGGGGGTAACATTGTCTTCCCATCCCAAGAATCTCTTTAGTTGTGCCCTCGAGATCCGGCCCATCATATAAGTCATTAACAATTACGTCAGCACCGGCGCGAGCCAACTCGATTGCACAGCCCTTACCAATACCACGACCACTACCTGTCACTAATGCGGTCTTGCCAGTTAAATCAAATACGCTCATCATGCCAACTCCAGATTAAACGGTGTTAACAGATGAACACCGTTATCAGTCACTCGATAGTTATTTTCCAGTCTCATACCAAAAGCCAATGCTTCGCCATACAACCCCGGTTCCACGGTAAAGACATCTCCTTGTTCGAAGATATCATCCCAGAAAGGATTCAGGTGAGGTGCTTCATGAGGATACAGGCCAACACCATGACCTAAATGATGCGGAAAGGTACCATGCGGAAATTCACCGAGCAATTGCTGCACTGATTCAAAGATCTGTTTTGCATGCACACCAGGTCTTACTTCCCGTTCAATCAAAGCAAACACTTCCTGAATCAAATCCCACGCTTGCATCTGCAGCTCCGTCGGCTGTCGGTCCACGGATATTGTCCTACAATTATCAGCGTAATAACCGCGGTAGCAAGGCCCCAAATCTAATATGTAAAGTTGTCCTGCCTCGGCCCGGTTATCTCGAGGCGGACCTCCCCGGGAGTTGCACTGAAAATCATTACCCAACAAGGCCGTCAGAGGTTCTCCAGCCGTGGAGACCGCGACGGCTTGTAGTTCATTGAACAACTCAATTTCATGAATCCCTGGTTCTACAACTTCTCGCGCATGCAAATACATTGCCTCGGTGCAATCAATCGCCTTTTGCATTAATTCCAACTCATCCGAATCCTTGCGTCTTCGCAGCCGCCATAAATCGGGTTCAAAGTCCACGGCATCAGCAACCGAAACCATTCCTGCTGCGGTAAGAGTATGAATTCCGGTGTAGGCTCCATCTACGGCCATTCCTATTGAAGAAGCACCTCGTAATGCTAATTGCAATTGCTCCGCCGCAGCAGCTTGCTGTTCAGGCCGGAGAGTGGAGTGCCACTGAGCTTCATAAGTCATTATTTCATCGGCTGCCGCATCTTCAGGCTCACGATTAGGGACAATTAATGTCAATTTGCCAGCAGAATCGAGAGTCACAATACTTGCCATTAAATGATGCGTATGAAATCCGGATAAATACTGCACATGTTCAGGACGAGTGACAACAAGGCGCGCAACATTTCGCTCCTGCATCCGCTCAAGAACCCGTTGTTGCCGCCGACGGCAGCCTTCCACGGTTAATCCCATACTACACTCCGGAATTATTTTAAAATCAAAAGGATCGGCACAATTTGCTTTCATCATTCTAGTGTTTATTGAACTCGAGGCCAAAGCTCTGCCTAACGTAAAAACGAACTTCCTGTCACCCCCTGACTCACCGGCCTGCTATGGCATACGTAAGCGTCTTATAATAGAACACACCAAACTAATGTACATCTCTTTGGGAACCTTTTACCTAAGAGATAAACGATGCTCGCTCAACTAAAAACCTTCACCATGGTCGGACTCGATGCCCATCATGTCGATGTTGAAGTCGATACGATTTTCGACCCCAACACTCCCAATCCAAACCCATCCATTACAACCGTTGGCTTGCCTGACAAAGCCGTGCGGGAAAGTAGCCAGCGAGTCAAACGCGCGATCGCCAACGCAGGATTTAGACTTCAATACGATCACATTACAATCAACCTTGCTCCGGTCGAACTGCGCAAACATGCTGCCTCTTTTGACTTACCCATTGCGTTGGGAATGCTAGCGGGAATGGGGCACCTGGAACAGGACCATCTGAACGAATACGCTGTTGTTGGAGAACTCTCCCTGGCTGGTGAAACCCGGCCGGTCAAGGGAGCCTTAGGCATGGCGATTAGTACTACTCACGCAGCATCCCTTAAAGGACTAATCGTCCCTTCGAGCAATGCGGCAGAAGCTGCGGTTGTTGAAGGAGCCCGAATCTATGCGGTAGACAGTCTGGCACAGGCCGCAGCATTTCTAAACGGAAAGCTGAAGTTGGATCGCACGCCGGGCAATTCGGACCATCTCCTGCAAAAACACCGCGAGGACGAAATGGATTATGCCGACGTGAGGGGGCAACTGATGGCTAAGCGAGCTTTGGTAATTTCAGCTTCCGGAGCTCACAATCTCCTCATGATTGGACCGCCAGGCAGCGGCAAAACAATGCTTGCGAAACGTTTCCCAACCATCCTACCCCGACTTAACAACTCTGAATCGATTGAGACAAGTCGGGTTTACAGCGTACTAGGCCGCCTCCATCCGGAGCAACCTTTATTATCCAAACGACCTTATCGCTCACCTCACCATACTATCAGCCAGGCTGGACTTGTTGGCGGAGGAACCACGCCTTCACCCGGAGAAATCTCAATGGCACACAATGGCGTCCTGTTTCTCGACGAGCTTCCCGAATTCAGTCGGGCAACACTGGAAGTATTACGTCAACCATTGGAGGATAAGTTTGTAACGATAGCACGTGCCCGCGGAGTCGCAACCTTCCCGTCTGACTTCATGCTTTTAGCTGCCATGAATCCGTGTCCTTGCGGATTTAAAAATGACTCACGACGTACCTGTCAATGTGTACAGCAACATGTAGACCGATACATCTCAAAAATCAGTGGTCCTATGCTCGATCGCATTGACCTACAGATCGAAGTCCCGGCCGTTCCTATTGAGCAACTAAGCGGTAGCCATCATGGTATGAACAGCGAAGAAATGAGGGCAAAGGTTATCCTTGCACGTAAAGCCCAGAACGATCGTTTTCAAGACGCACGCACTCATTACAACGCACAAATGACATCCTCACAGGTTCGAAAGTTCTGCATGGTCACCAGAGCATCACAGAGAGCACTTCAACTGGCTGTCGATGCGATGGGATTTTCAGCGCGCGCCCACGACAAAATACTCCGCGTTGCTCGTACGATCGCCGATCTCTCCGGCAGCGAGAAAATCGAGGAAGAACATATTCATGAAGCGGTTAACTACCGCCTGCTAGATCGTCAATATTGGTCGAGATAAAACGTATCTGATCGTCCATACTGCATAGCACCGTTATATCAGCGAGACGGAATTACCCAAGAATGCCGAGTCAACCCTTCACTTTCCATCTCAAGAGGAATTAGAATAACAGGAAGTGTTATTTCTCTTGCAAGCCGTGCGGAATTATGAAGTTCACCTCTCGCTACCTAGGACTCCTGTTAATCACCTTAATGGCAATCCCCGGGAATGCTCAGGATGCACCATTTTCATGGGCTTTTACCACTCCTGATCGACCCGTGCCACCCGCCAAAGATTCGTTAACGCACGGGCATCTGGTAAACAATCCGATTGATGCTTTCATCCAAAAAGTACTGGATCGCAAAAGGCTTACCCCCGTCACCCGTGCCGACAGAACAACGCTCGTGCGTCGCGCTTATTTTGACCTTATCGGGTTACCCCCCACGCCCGAACAAATCAATCAGTTCGTTAACAATCCGTCCCCCAAAGCATGGGAAGAACTGATCAACGAACTTCTTGAAAAGCCCGAATACGGGGAAAGGTGGGCGCGACACTGGCTGGATGTCGCTCGTTATGCCGATTCACAGGGATTTGAAGGGGATAACAGTATTCCTAATGCCTGGCGTTACCGGGATTATGTCATTAAGAGCCTGAATGACGACAAGCCGTATGACATTTTCGTTCAGGAACAAATCGCGGCCGACGAAATCTGGCCTGATAATCTTGATCTGGACCCAAAACGGGTCTACTTGTTGTCAGACCAAAAGAAGAAACACCTAGAAGCTAGAATTGGGACAGGCTTTTATAATCTTAACGCGCAGGTACATGAATCGGCTTTGGATGCGCACCGTCTGCAGTATGAAACCCTTACTGACTGGGTCGATACCACGGCCTCTGTTTTTATGGGTCTCACGATGGGATGTGCCCGTTGCCACGACCATAAATTTGATCCCCTTAGTCAGGAAGACTACTTTGGGATGCAGGCCATTTTCGCTCCTAGCGAAAAACAGTACCTCCATCTGCACACACCGATGATGCGGGGAGACTGGCATTGGCTATATCCGCGACGAACAGCCGTCGAAGAAGCCAAAAGAGCACTGAAGGCCTTTCGAGCCACCATCGCCGGTCTGGAACTTACCGAAGCTGAGAAAGCTCAGGAACAGACGCTTAAAGATGCTATTGTCAACTCAGTAATGCTGTTACCGGATAACGCCAACAGCGTTCCTCAGGAGCCCTTTGATATCCTGATGACTTCACCTACTGCAACGGTCCTCGGACACACCCACCCCAAGCTCTTAAAGCCTGTTCATTTTCTAGATCGCGGTGAACTGGAGTTGCCTAAGCACGTGGTCGGTGCCAAACTACCGAAAGCACTGGCAATCGCCACCAACAGCCCGTCCGATCTCTCAAATCAATTTGAATCCCGCAAGGCACTGGCACTTTGGCTTACCAATGGTAAACATCCACTGACATCTCGAGTAATGATAAATCGATTATGGCAATGGCATTTTGGCAGAGGAATTGTTGCAACCCCGAATGACTTCGGATTGATGGGCGCCGCGCCAACGCACCCGGACCTCCTAGACTGGCTCGCATCCGAATTCATTACCAGGGACTGGAGCCTCAAAGAAATGCACCGCCTGATAATGAAAAGTAACACCTATCAGGCTGACAGCAGAACTGCAACTGACAACAATCTAGCCATTGACCCCGAAAACAAATACCTATGGCGAATGAATCGACGGCGTCTAGAAGCCGAAGCCCTTTGGGATTCTGTCCATTTCACGGCTGGTACGCTTACCAACAAATTATATGGGAGACCCGTGGTTCCCTCTCTTTCCACTGATGAAATGGCTGCTTTGCGGGAGAAATGGCACTGGCCTGTTTCCGGTGATCCATCCGATCACACCCGGCGGGGGATCTACATTTTGGTTAAACGCAACTTTCGATTTCCTATGTTTGAAGTTTACGATGCACCGCTGACAGAGTTAAGCTGTCCGCAGCGGGATGTGACGACAGTAGCTCCTCAGGCCCTGTGGACTCTCAACAGCCCATCCGTTTACAAACAAGCGCAACATTTGGCTGCGGTGGTACTGGCAAAAACGGGCGACAACCCCGAAGTCTGGAGTGCCGAACTTTGGTTGCGTGTCTTGGGACGACAGATCTCCAAGGCGGAGTTAGCGGAAATACTGACGCTTATTAAGACCCTTGAATCCGATGCATTGAAATTCCAACCGGATAAAGAAACAGCCGACTTGTTTAAGACAATTACGCCGGCACGTGCGGCAGCTTATGTGCACACGTGCCTAGCATTATTTAATCATAATGAGTTTTCCTTTATTGACTAAGACATGAACTACCTTTCGCTTCAAAACAATTCTTTAACACGTCGCGAGGCGCTTACTCAGTTCGGCTCAGGATTGGGTGCTCTCGGATTACTAGACTTGCTAAGACGCAGCTCCAGTGCTGATAACAACTCAGAAACACCATTGCCTGGAACCGCCAAGCACGTGATTTGGTTGTTTATGCAGGGTGGCCCAAGCCATCTTGAAACGTTTGACCCTAAGCCTGAACTTTCCAAACAGAGCGGTAAACTACTGCCGGAAGAATTTCGCAAATTCGATCTCGCCCAAATCAACACGGCCGATGCCACCGTTCTCGGTGGTCAGTTTGATTTCAAAGAACACGGTGAATCCGGTCTTCCCGTTTCTTCATTATTCCCCCACCTTGCAACTCAGGCGGATAAGCTTGCAGTCATTCGCTCCTGCTACCACGAGCTTTTCATTCATGGCTCTGCGCTCACAATGATGCATTCGGGAACCCGCTTGCTGGGGCATCCAAGTGTCGGTTCTTGGGTCACCTATGGGATCGGAAGTGAAACCGAAGAACTACCCAGTTACATCGCGATGACCAATAGTTTCTTTCGCAATGGAACAGCAACATTCAGTTCCGGCTTCCTGCCTGCTCTCTATCAGGGCACCTTTCTGAGAACTTCGGGAATGCCGATTCAAAATCTGGACCGCCCAGAAAGTTTATCCGCACGAAGCCAGCAAACGCTCCTTAAACAGATCCAACTCTGGAATAAACGCCATCGCGACAATCGTCCCGGGGACTCACGGCTGGATGCCCGCATCGCTAATTACGAGTTGGCATATAAAATGCAGATGGCAGCTCCGGAAGTGATCGATCTGTCCAAAGAAACCCGGGAAACGGAAGATCTGTATGGAATCCATGACGGAACAACGCAGACCTTTGGGAAAATGTGCCTCATGGCCCGGCGCATGGTGGAGCGGGGGGTACGCTACATTCACCTCGTCGATGGGGACTGGGATGCTCACGGCGGTATTAAGGACAATCACTCAGGACGAGCTCAGGCTGTCGACAAACCAATTGCCGGTTTACTTGAGGATCTGGAAACGCGGGGACTGCTCGATGAAACGCTTGTAGTCTGGTCAGGTGAATTTGGCCGAACACCTATCATGCAAGGAAATCAAGGTCGAGATCATCACCCATATGGATTCAGTATTTGGATGGCTGGCGGCGGGATTCAGGGTGGTCAAGTCATTGGCGCTACTGATGATTTCGGATTCAATGCCATCGAAGACCGATTTCATGTCAATGATTTGCATGCCACGATGCTTTCGCTGTTAGGTATCGACCATACGGAACTGACCTTTCTTTTCGAAGGTCGGGAACGTCGATTAACCGATGTTGGGGGCCTGAACGACCTTTCGCGGCGTCTCACACGCAGTTAAGCCGAAAACTTGTCAACGACGAGCTTTCTCACCTTCGCATTCAGGAAACGGGGTTCCCCACCGACCGTTCTGCACAACCTGCGTTATTTGCGTCGAATCGGCCATGGCTGTACGCCGATACGATCAGCCCACACTTGCCACTTATCAATAAGTTGCTGCTTCTTCTCCGGCATTTCATCCGATAAATCATTAAGTTCGGTGCGATCTTCCTGCATGTCGTACAGTTCCCACTTTACCGGTTCATCACGTCGATAGGCCGAGACAATCTTATAACGACCATCACGCAGTGCCAGATTTCCATGATGCTCGAAGCCTAACGCTTCTTCACGAGTCAGACCTGCCCCTGACAGCGCCGGCAGCAGGCTGATCCCTTCCATCGGTTGAATCGTTTGGCCGTCATGATACGTGGTAGGGTATTGAGCTTCGGACGCAGTCACAAATGTGGGCATCAAATCAATGAGATGGGAGGGGTCGTGAACTAACTTACCTTTCATTCTCTTTTGCATGCCTTGTGGCCAATGCACAATAAAAGGAGTACTGATTCCGCCTTCATAGCCGTCATGTTTATAGCCTCGAAATGGAGTGTTCGAGGTGTTGGCCCATCCTAAACCATAAGCGACAAAAGTATCCTCAGCGCCAGGCATCGTTTGGGGACCGGTGCGAACCCATTCACCTCCACGAGTTTGCATTGGCGGCCAGATCTTCGTCTGAAAATCATTCGGCCCCAACGGTTTGAAATCGAAGTTAGCTTTCTTATCCGAGTTATCTGCGCGGCCGTAATACTCAGCACACCCACCATTGTCTTGCAGATAGATAAAGATCGTATTGTCTAGGGCATGATTCTGCTTCAACTCTGTAACGATTTTTCCAATACCCTGATCCATGCGGTCCACCATCGCCGCATAAACCTCCATGCAGCGAATATCCCATTCTTTGTGAGCAAATTTTTCCCAATCCATTGCTCCAGCACTCATTTCCCAGTGATCTTCAATAACGCCTAGCTTTCTGGCTTTTGCGTATCGCTTTTCACGAATCGGGGTATAGCCATCATCGTAAGTACCCTCGTACTTCTTCATGTCCTTTTCGAACGCATGCATTGGCCAATGAGCACTTGTATAAGACACATAGAGAAAGAACGGTCGATCCTCTTCCGCTTCAAAATGGTCCGCAATATAAGTCACAGCGTTATCGCTGATAGCATCCGTGTAATAAAACGTCTTTGGTTGGTATTCCGCGTCATTAACCGGAGTAACAAAAGTGTTATCCCGGCATAGCGTTGCCGGATCCCAGAAGCTTCCAGCCCCGATTATTGTCCCGTAAAACCTGTCAAACCCACGTTGCAGCGGCCAATTATGCTTTGGCCCCTCAGGTCTGACGTGCTTCGTCACATGCCATTTACCTGACATGTAAGTGCTATATCCAGAATTACCCAGCACTTCAGCCAACGTTACACACTTTTGATTCAGATCTCCCCGATAAGCGTCATATCCCTGATCTCCAGTCATCAAACCAATGCCAGCCTGATGAGAATAGAGACCTGTCAAAAGAGCTGCACGCGTCGGACAGCAGCGAGAAGTGTTGTAAAACTGCGTAAATCGTACTCCGTTGGAAGCCAACTTATCCAACTCCGGAGTATTAATCTCACTTCCATAACAACCGATATCGGTATATCCCATATCATCTGCCATGACGAGAACAATGTTTGGTCGTGCTGCTTGTAACATGTTACCGGCAGACACAGATGCGACGGCTAATACGGTAAGAACTAACCGAGTCCAAAACCTCATGGTTTACCTCTCTGTTTAATAAATCGGAAGGCCACTAAATCGGTGGCAAGTCTCACCTACTAAACGTAAGTATCAAAGATATCGACAGAAGCCCAGTTATCTTTATTTTCAGCGATGAAGGCCAAGTGACGTTCATGTGTTTGATACTGGTCATGAGCAGCTTTGCTTTCAAATACAACGTGCAAGCCAACATGATAGGTCTGATTGTTCACTTCACGAACAAATTCAGATCCGCGAGTCCCGGCACTGTAGTAAACCGTGCCGTCATGGCCGGTCAAATAGCTATCGCAAGCATTAATCAATTTTTGAATCGCTTCTTCACTTCCATCGGTGAGAGTAAAAAACACCATGTGAGCAACTTGTTTATCAGACATCGGGGATCCTTTTATTCTTCTTAAAATACCGACGGGCCTCTCCCGTCACCTTCGAGATCTTACTTTTTAGATTTTAACGGAAATCCTGCCGTGCTGTTGGTCTCAATTGGTTTACCAAGCCCTCGTTGAAATCCTATGTAAACCTCCGTTTTAGCAAGTTCTTCAATTAACGCCACTCCCTTCCGAGGCCCTAAAACCGAGACGGCACTAGCCAACGCATCTGAGCGGAGGCCACTAACTGCTAACACACTAACACTACTTCGTCCTTTGATGGGTATCCCAGTCCGTGGGTCAACGAGATGAGAATAACGCTTACCTTGGTACTCAAGATGCTGATAAGCGTCACCGCTCGTGGCCAGCGCCAGATTAGCTAAGGGCTCGAGAAACGTTGGCTCTTCCCCGGAAGGGAAACTAGCAATAGCTGCCGGCCACCCTTGCTTGCCAGGCGGAGCCTCACCGAACAGAACATCTCCACTGGCATTAATCACAGCGGCCCCAAGGTCTAAGTCCCGGAGGACCCGAAGTGCTTGATCCGCTGCGTAACCTTTCCCAATAGCTCCAAGATCAATCAGGAGGCCCGGCTTCAAAATTTCGACCGTTTGTTTCTCCACATCGAACCTTAACAGATCCCCACCGACAAATTTCATTTCCTCCTTAATTCTGGAGCGACTGGGAAACTCTTTTTGCCGTCTTGCTCGCCGCCACAATCGAGTGATTCTGCCAACCGTCACATCAAACGCTCCGCCAGAAATTTGCCAGTAAAACATCGACTCTCGTAGCACGAACCATAAATCATCACTGACTTTAACCGGACCCTCTGCTTGACAAAGAAGGCTAATTTCGCTGTCAGCCTGATAGTTACTCAGGCAGGACTCGATCTCCGTGATTCGAGAAAAAGCCTGATGAATTGCTTCCCGAGCAATTGTTTCCGAAGGGGCGTATAGGGAAATACTGAATTCCACTCCCATTAACTCTGCTGTTTCCGAATACAACCGCTCTATTGTGGAATCACCATCCTGCTGAGCATGAGCGGTAAAAGACGGGAGCAATAACCCAACTACCAGAAGTGATATGCCGACGGCGTTTATCGGATATTTGTCTATTTTTCCCATATATTAACCTGTCCTCGACTACCTTGGAGGAGACCATTCTTCCTCATTGTACTTAGATGGTTTAGCAAGTATGCTAGACAGATAACTTTTACCTTAGAATTACCGTGGAAACTGTATTTTCCTTCGGAATAATCACCATATCACGTTCTTCGATTTGAAGCGGAGCATATAAATGAGTAACGACTCGAAATCATCCACCAATACCCGTCGCGACTTCATCAAAAAGTCTACCATTCTCGTAGCCGGAAGTACGGTTGCAGGAAACCTGCAAATTGCTCGTGCAGCCCACGCCTATGGTGATGAAGTCATCAAAATCGGTCTGGTTGGATGTGGTGGCCGGGGTACTGGAGCAGCCGTTCAGGCTATGAACACCAACGGCGACGTACATTTGGTGGCAATGGCAGATGTCTTTGAAGATCGCCTACAAGCATCTTTCCGAGCCATCAAGAGCAAGCATGGTGACAAAGTAAAAGTCACACCTGACACAATGTTCGTTGGTCTTGAAGCCTACAAACAAGTGATGGAGTCCGATGCCGATCTCATCATTCTGGCGACCCCTCCCGGATTCCGCCCACAACACTTCGAAGCTGGCGTAAATGCGGGTAAACACGTCTTCATGGAAAAACCTGTGGCGACAGATGCTCCTGGTGTGCGTCGAGTCCTTGATGCAAATAAAATTGCTAAAGAGAAGAACCTCTGTGTTCAAGTCGGCTTACAACGTCGTCACGAAGAAGCTTACATCGAAACAATGAAACATCTTCACGATGGTGCGATCGGTGACATCATTCTAAGTCGTGCCTACTGGAACAGCGGTGGCGTTTGGGTTCGTCCTCGCCAGGACGACCAGTCCGAACTCGAATATCAGATGCGAAACTGGTATTATTTCAACTGGCTCTGCGGCGACCACATTAACGAACAGCACATTCACAACATTGACGTTATCAACTGGTTAGCCGATGATTTCCCGGTATCTGCCCAAGGGCAGGGCGGCCGTGAAGTCCGTGACGGAAAAGATCATGGTGAAATCTTCGACCACCACCTGATTGAATTCACTTATGCCAGTGGCATGAAAATGTTCAGCCAATGCCGTCATATTCAGGGCTGCTGGAATAGTGTCTCCGAGCATGCACACGGCACAACCGGTACTTGCGATATCGCTGCTGGTAAGATCTGGGATTCCAGTGGCAAAGAACTGTTTAATGCCCGTGGTCTGGGTCGCGGTGGTCACCAACAAGAACACCACGATATGTTTGCTGACTTGCGTGCTGGAAAGCGCCCTAACGAAGCGGAATATGGCGCCAAGAGTACAATGACAGCCATTCTTGGACGGATGGCAACCTACTCTGGAAAAATGATCCAATGGGATGATGCTATCAACTCAGATCTATCCTTATGCGACGTCGACTCCCTTTCATCATTAGATGATGATGCTCCTATGAATCCTGATGAAGATGGAAACTACAACGTTGCCGTCCCCGGAAATAAAGACACGGTAGTACTCTAATTTCCGGAAACAATGATCAAGGGGGCTACGACCACGTAGCCCCCTCTTTTTTTAGCCTGCAATGCCACGAAACAAAATGAACCTTAAACATCTCATACTGGCGTTTGCTCTATTCTCGATTGGTTGCCAACAAAAGGAACCGAACGAATCTCAGCAGAACCATTTGGAGCCTCTGACGAACACACCACCGGTTACGGACATCACTGATGACCGAGATCTAATCGATGACGAGCCGAAGTTGCGCCAGTTCAAGTTTGTATACGGTGGAGCGATTTCAGAACTCCAACCAGGAGCCCTTGTTTCCATTTGGCTGCCTGTCGCCGCAGACACACACGAACAGGAAGTTCTGGATCGGGAAATTAACGTTCCCGGCGAATACGTCATTGACGAGGAAGCGAAGTTTGGCAACAGGATCCTACACTTCAAGGCAACTGCCAATAAGGATGGTGAAGTCCCCTTTGAGGTCACCTACAATATTTCTCGGAGAGAAGCCATCCGCGAGCAGGGGGAAGCGTTAAGCGAAGGGGAAACCAAGTTATTCAAACAGGCGACCTCGTTTGTCCCCGTTGACAAAGAGCTATCTACGGATGTCCTGGGAGATACCAACCTTGCCGATGACCCATTAACCGCCGGGCGTCAAATCTATGATGCTATCAACCAACGAATGCAATACGATAAACCGGAAGGTAAAGCATGGGGGCGTGGTGACAGTGTTTGGGCATGCGGCAATGGCTTTGGAAACTGCACCGATTTCCACAGCCTCTTCATCTCCGTATGTCGCGAACAAAACATCGCCGCTCGTTTCGAAATCGGCTTTCCCATCCCTTCGAAAATCGGGGCGGGCGAGGTCAGTGGATACCATTGCTGGGCAAAATTTGAAGCCGGCAATCAATGGGTGCCAGTAGATATCTCCGAAGCCGATAAAGATCCAACGCTCACCGATTACTACTACGGCAATCTAACAGCAAATCGCGTAACATTCACAACAGGCCGCGACTTAAAACTAACTCCCGAACAAGAGGCTGGCCCGGTTAACTTTCTTGTTTACCCATACGCAGAAGTGGAAGGCAAAGTTCACACCACCTTCCGTAAGGGATTTCAATACGAGGACGTTCAGTAGCGAATATATCTAGCGAGGAACATTTGTGACCGACAAACAACAGGAATTTGAACCGTTAGACGTCATCGCCGTGGGGGCTCATCCCGACGACGTTGAAATCGCTTGCGGCGGTACGCTCGCACGGCTCGTTCAACTGGGCTATAAAGTTGGCATCATCGATCTAACCGACGGAGAGCCTACACCGTTAAGCCCCGGCCCTGAAGTCCGCCTTGAAGAAGCTCGCCGAGCTGCTGAAGTACTAGGAATCACCAAACGGATTACTCTAGACATGCCCAACCGAGCCTTGTTCGATTGCTTTGAACATCGAGTGACACTCGCAAAAGAATTTCGCAAGTACCGTCCCCGTATTGTTATTGGATTTGGCGATAAGACACCAATGGCTTCACCAGACCATTATCAAGCCATGCAGATTACGGATGCCGCCGTTTTCTATTCCAGACTTTGTAAATGGCCGGAACACTTCGGTGACCTACCACGGCACATCATCTCCAAACAACTCTATTTCCGTCTGGCATTTGAGCCGATGCATCACACGGCTCCGAGCGGTCATATCACGATGGATATCAGCGAAACGCTGGAAATGAAGCTGGAGTCCATTCGCTGTTATGAAACTCAGTTTCCAGCCGAAAAAGCATACGTCTACGACAGAGTCAAATCATTCGCCATGCAGTGCGGAGCAGAAGCAGGATATCAAGCCGGGGAGATTTTCTACCCCACTCGTTCATTGGGCACCGCAGATATCGTCAAAACATTACAAGGCTAAAGACTCGGACAGCTAGTCTGCTATTGCCATCACCCACAGGTGTTCACTATTCTCTGAACATTAATTTGTGCGCGTATACGTAAGTATGAATGGCGTCTGTATTACGAAGCTACCGCTACCCCCAATCTATGACATGACAAATCTATTTTTACTCGCGACAGAAACCACCGGGGAGTCTGCCGAATCCATCAACCTCTTTGAAATGGAGTGGCCCGATATTATTCAGGCTGCCGGATTAAGCCTGCTTACCTTTTTCTGTTTCTACCTAACCGCTAAGATTCTGCAAAAGATTGCAGAGCGAGTTGGACGTTCGCAGCACATTGACGAAGACCTTGCAATCTTCCTCGGACGAGTCGTCAAAACCAGCGTGATGGTGCTGGGAATGGTCACCGCTTTATCTGCACTGGGTGTTGATGTCTCGGCATTGGTAGCCGGTCTGGGTCTGACAGGATTTGCTTTAGGATTTGCACTCAAGGATGTCATCTCCAACGTTTTAGCAGGCATTCTAATACTGATTTATAAACCATTTGAGAAAACCAATTACATCAAAGTCAAAACATACGAA
Organism: Rhodopirellula sp.; assembly: GCA_002698965.1. GTDB lineage: Bacteria > Planctomycetota > Planctomycetia > Pirellulales > Pirellulaceae > UBA721. The sequence goes on from PAAT01000154.1 coordinate 25,460, forward strand.
GGAACCGTTATTAGCACCGACCTGCGATATACGGTTTTAGAAGCCGCAGACGAAACCAAACTCTTCGTACCCAATTCACTGCTTTTTGTTGACGCCATTTCTGTTGCTAAAGAACCTCCGACTGCGGAAGAGGATTGACGCTGAATAACGTCATGCGTTTTCACACGACAGGCATCCACCAACGAAAAGAGCTCTGGCTGGGGTCATCCTCAACCAGAGCTCTTCATTTCATCAAAATCAACTGGCTACCTAGCAGAAGTGAGCACCCTTGGTTGGTGTGTAAACAGCATACAGTGAAGAACTACCGCACATAAACAGCCGATTTCTCTTCGTGCCACCAAAGCAAACATTGGCACAGATTTCCGGAAGCAGAATCTGTCCGATGCGAGTACCTTCCGGGTTAAACACGTGGACGCCATCGTAGCCATCCCCGACCCAACCCGCACTTGCCCAGATATTTCCATCTTCGTCACAACGGATGCCGTCAGCAAATCCACCCTTTTCTTCGGCATTGCCATCCTCATCAGTCATTTCCATCATCATCGAAGCGTACTCTTCACCATGTTTCAGGTCAGTCTCTTCAACAACATCCCAGACCTTGATATTACGAGGAGCATCGTCATAGTGACTCGCTCCTGTATCAGCCACATAAAGTTTCTTATAGTCGGGGGAGAAGCAAAGGCCGTTTGGCTTGTAGATCTCATCACTCAACTTAATCAACTTACCTGTCTTTACTTCAAAGCGATAAATCGCTTCTTTCTGATAAGGCTGAGGCCAGTTATCAGTTTTCTCTGCTTTACGGCCCTCGTAATCCATTAAGCCACCGTACCCAGGGTCTGTAAAGAAAATATCACCTGTCGCCGGGTGTACCACCGCATCATTTGGAGCGTTGAGCGATTTGCCACCGTAACTCTTAGCCAATTCTGTGCGAGTACCGTCATATTCATAGCGCGCCAAAGTACGAGTGAGATGTTCACAAGAGATCTGGCGACCCTGCAGATCAAAGGTATTTCCGTTACTATTATTCGCAGGATTACGAAAAGTCGATACGTGGCCGTCTTCTTCCATCCAGCGTAATTGAGTGTTATTGGGGATATCACTCCAAACCAGATAACGACCAACACCATTCCAGGCACATCCTTCCGCCCAGATCATCTCCGGGTCGTGGTAAAGACGCATGATCGCAGCGTTACCCTGCTTGTAGCTGGAAAATTCATCTTCGATCACAACGATATCCGGATCCGGATATCGAACCGGCTGTGTCCCCACCCCATAGTCACGAGCGGATAGCGATTTATTACTAGCCAAAGAGGATACAGCGGCTGTGGCTGTAGCGGCCAGCATAAAATTACGCCGGCTTAGTCCCGATCTTTTTTGTTTCATCTTATGAACCCATATTAAAATTGCGTGGAATCGTCTCCGGAATGAACTTCCGACTGACAGGAGAAAGGTAAGACCTGTGACCCCAGTCAACGGACAAGTTCCTTCGTTATATCACAATTCAATTGCAATATGTTACAACGGGTTTGACAGATAATTACCTTTTCAGAACACTTGCTAACAGGCCTCAATCATCATGACTAATGAACGTATCGCAACCGTTGCCCCGATAGAAGAAGATCAGGCTTCACCTCGCATTGCCGCTGTCTACAAAGATATCAAAGCAACAAAACAGATCGATTTCATCCCAAATTTCTGGAAGGTGATTGCCGTTAATCCTGACCTGTTAGAGCAAGTTTGGGGGCAACTAAAAACACTAATGCACCCGGAAGCAGTGGGACGCGAATCAACTCTCACGCCAGCGATTCGAGAAATGATCGCCGTGGCGGTATCTGCCACAAACGGATGCAGCTATTGTGTGAATTCCCACACTGCCATTCTGAAAACACATGGGGTTGACGACAAAACCATTGGCGAAGTACTGGCTATTGCGGGCTTGTTTAACCAAACCAACTCCCTCGCCGATGGCTTCCAGGTCGTCTCGGACGTGCTACCTCGACTCCAATAAGGCCCCTTTGGATTTGCTGATGACGCAAGCCTACTATCGGGCCAGAAAGGCTGCCGCCACCGGAGTTGGGCAGGGCACTTCTTCACCTGTTGGTTCCAACGCCCCGGTTGTAGGATCAATTTCAAATACCACGATCGTGCTGCTCGCTTGATTCAAAGCCAGCAAAAAATCCCCCGTTGGCACGATACCAAAACTCCGAGGAGTGCTCCCGCCAGTATCCTGATTCTCAACATAGGTAAGCTTACCGGTCTGCGGATGAATCGTATAAACCACGATCGTGTTATGCCCCCGATTGGAACCATAAAGAAACTTGCCACTGGGGTGAACATACATTTCTGCTGTTGACTGACCTTCCTGTTGCTTTTGCTCCGGCGGTAACGTCGACACCGTCTGCAAGAGTTCAAGTGTGCCGGCACGACCATCAAATCGATAAGCGTTGGCTGTCATATTCAATTCGTTAATACCATATCCAAATTTTCCGTTCGGGTGAAAGCTGAAGTGACGTGGGCCAGCTCCCGGAGTCGTGGATACTGATGAATGAGCCGTGAATCCTCCTTTGCGGGGATTCATTTTGTACACAAGTACTTTATCAATCCCAAGGTCACTTACAGCGACGTACTTATTAAACGGGTCAACGTCGATCGAATGGCCATGTGGAGCTTCCTGACGCGGATGGACACTTTTACCTTCGTGCTGCACGAAAGTAGAAGCCGGACTTAACTCACCTGCTTTACCAATCTTATAAGCAGCAATACTGCCACCCGTATAGTTGGCAACACCAACTGTTTTGCCGGATTGATCAATCGTCAGATGGCATGGATGAGCACCGTGCGTACACTGCGAGTTAATCTCGGTTAAAGCTCCTGTTTTAGGATTGATAGAAAATGAAGTGATACCCCCACCTTGCTCGCCATTAAACTCCGCGTCTTCATTAACAGCATAAAGGTACTGACCGCTTGGATGAACAGCCACGAAAGACGGGTTTGACGTTTTTGTAGGCTTGTTCACTGCCGTAAGTTTTCCGGATTTCCGATCAAATCGAAATGTATAGATCCCCTCGCTCTTAGGCCCCGTGTACGTGCCAATATAAACGAGGTAAGAATCCGGCTTTGAGTGATCATCATGAGCGTTGGTTACACCGGCCAAAGCCGAAAAAACGGTGGCGGGGACCGCAAATAAACAAATTGCAGCAATTGAGCGAGCAAACATTAAGCATCTCCAGCAGTTTCAAACGGGGGTCATATCACCCAGCCAGCAGTTTGACTGGACAAGGTGATTCATGTTACCACAAAAAAACCTCCGCGTATGATAACCGAAGGCCATCTTATACACGAAGGTTATGAAAGAGAGTCGTTAGCAGCTAACCTTAGTCATCCCAGGACAGAGCCGAACCACTTTGGTATTCTGTCACTCGAGTTTCAAAGAAATTCTTTTCTTTCGCCAAGTCCATCGTTTCACTCATCCACGGGAACGGGTTAGAACTACCGTACTGAGCCGGCAGACCAATACGCTCCAAGCGACGATCTGCGACATACTGGACATATTCTTGGAATAAATCGCCATTAAGCCCCATCACTCCGTTTGGCAGGCAGTCCTTCGCGTAATCGATTTCCAACTCAACCGCTCTACGAATTCTGGCGATCATATCCTGCTGAAACTGTTCTGTCCACAATTCTGGATTTTCTGCCTTGATGCCGTTAATCAGATCCAGACCAAAGTTGAGATGAATTGTCTCATCTCGCAAAATATACTGAAACTGTTCGCCGATACCCGTCATCAGATTACGGCGATGGAAGGAAAGCACCATCACAAAACCGGAATAGAAGAAGATGCCTTCCATGATCAGGTAGAAACCGATGAGATTTTTCAAGAGTGCCTGACAACCTTCAAACGAATTGGTGGAAAAATCAGGATCAAGCACTTCAGCGGTCAATTCCATTTCGAACTCATCCTTCGCAGCGATGGATGGGATTTCCCGATACATATTGAACACTTCACCTTCATCCAGTCCCAAGCTTTCGACGACATACAGGAACGTGTGAGAGTGGATCGCTTCTTCAAATGCCTGCCGCAG
>PAAT01000155.1 GCA_002698965.1 Rhodopirellula sp.
CCCATGTACGGCGTTAACAAACTAACGCTGTTGATGGAAAAGCAACACAACCGCGGTCAGGACGGCGCCGGGGCTGCCGTTATCAAGTTGGACATGCCTCCGGGCGAACCCTATATCTTCCGTACCCGAAGTGCCGGTAAGAATCCAATTATGGAAGTTTCCAACCGGCTCGTACGCTCCTTCGCAGAAGCCCGAGATCGGAATCCCAAGGAGTATCAGAACGGAAAATGGGCTAAAGAGAATATTCTGTTCGCAGGTGAACTGTTACTAGGTCACTTGCGTTATGGAACGTTCGGCGGGTCTGGTGAAACATTTTGCCACCCTTTCCTTCGCCAAAATAACTGGATGACCCGGAACCTGGTGATGGCAGGAAACTTCAATCTCACCAACAATGCCGAACTCTTTGAAATGCTGGTCGATCTCGGTCAACATCCTCGTAACCGTACAGATACCGTGATTGTTCTTGAAAAGATTGGCCACTTTCTCGACGAAGCAAACGATGCGATTTTTCGAAAGTACAACAAGCAAAAAATAGACCGCAAAGAGATTACCAAACACATTATTAAAGACCTTGATATACCAATGGTCTTAAGAAAGGCCACCAAGGCTTTTGATGGCGGCTATGTGATGGCAGGTATGATTGGCCACGGCGACATGTTTGTCCTGCGTGACCCTGCCGGAATCCGTCCCGTCTTCTATTACAAAGATGATGAGATTGTAGCGATTGCCTCAGAACGCCCTCAACTGCAAACCGCTCTCAATGTACCTATCGATGCCGTTCAGGAGGTTGAACCGGGCCATGCCTTAGTGGTACGTTACGACGGTACAATCTCCAGAGAATGTGTTAATGAACCACTACCCAGGAAATCCTGTTCTTTTGAACGCATTTATTTTTCACGCGGCACCGACAGTGATATCTATCGGGAACGTAAAGAACTTGGCAGTTCATTGGCCGAGAGTGTATTAAGTAAAGTCAATTATGATTTAGAACACACTGTCTTTTCCTATATTCCCAATACGGCTGAAACCGCTTTCTACGGCATTGTCGAAGGAATTCGTAAATTCCAAACCGACAAAATTGCGGAGTCTATCAAGAATGGTAACGACGGAGAAGAAATCCATCGTCTGCTTACGATCCAACCCCGCATCGAAAAGTTGATGACCAAGGACGCGAAGCTGCGAACATTTATCACTGCCGACGCGGACCGGGAAGATCTGGTCGCGAAAGTATATGACACAACCTACGGGATCATTGGCCCTGAAGACACACTGGTTGTCCTTGACGACTCGATTGTTCGTGGAACAACGTTACGCACAAGCATCCTCAGAATTCTTGATCGTCTGGGGATGAAGAAAATCATCATCGTTTCATCTTCGCCTCAAATCAGGTTCCCTGATTGTTACGGAATTGATATGTCTAAGATGGCGGACTTTGTTGCCTTCGAAGCCGCGGTGGAACTGATTAACGAACAAGGGAAGACTCAAATTCTTGACGAGATTTATCAGTCTTGCCTGGAGGAAGAGAAAAAGCCAACCGTTCAGACCATCAATCATGTCACCCGTCTGTTTGAGCCCTTCACTCCTGAAGAAATCTCTGAACGAATCGGTCAAATCCTTACGCCACCAGATATGAATGCGGAAGTGGAGATTATCTATCAGACGATCGAAGGTCTGCACAAAGCATGCCCGAGCCATACAGGGGACTGGTACTTTACCGGAGACTACCCGACGCCGGGTGGAAATCGTGTCGCTAACCGGTCGTTTGTTAACTTCATGGAGAAAAAAGATGCACGGGCTTATTAAGCTCGTCGGGACTGAACATCCTCTAGCGACGCAGAGTATATAAACTGCGATAGACGGGCCGTTCATACCGCCGTGTACGTCGCTCATAGTGTGTTCGATAATCCATGTCATGCTCCGCTGGCTTTACCTCGACATCTAAGGGCCCTTCCAGCATTGGGAAACCTTCAAGCAGATCAAGTGTGGATCGAAAATACTCTTCTACGTCTGTCCAGAAATGAAATCGGCCCGCCTGTTTTAGTACACGAACAACATCCTGCATGTAGACCGTATTAAGTACGCGGCGTTTGCGATGCTTGGATTTCCACCAAGGATCGGGAAAGTAAACGTGAACGTCGTCGACAGACTCATCTCTGAGAAACTTGCTAAAAAATAACAAGCCATCACCTTGAAACATAAAGGCATTGTCACGCCCAGCCTGAGACAACTTGGCTGCACCGTATTGGGCATATTTCTTACGTACCTCAATACCAAGATAATTACGTTCCGGATGCAAGCCTGATGCGGTCGTCATGAACAACCCTTTGCCGCTTCCCATTTCCACTTCCAGAGGTATCGACGAGTCAAAAATTGAACTTANATCCCAGTCATCGGGCAAGTGGGCTACTTCACCGTAGTAATCCGAGTACTCGAGATTAGGATTAAGTTTCGGTAATGCGCGACGCCCCATGAGTATTCAGCGAGCCTTATCGAAGCGGCGTTATTTAGAGTTTAAGAAACTTTGCAACTGCGCGGTGGGAATTGGAATNCCNCGAAGAATNCCTTCGACTGCNAGATTTCCANTGACNAAGCCCTGAAATTTACAGACNACCATCCNGTTTCTNCGAGCTTTAATNAACTTNCAGATNATGATNAGGCGNTCACCNGGAATGACNGGNTCNCGAAAGCGNACCTCATCGAGTCCNCCAAANCCGAGCATNTCTGCNCCNANCATATCATTTTTNTGGCANAAGAANCTACANGCCTGAGCACAAGCCTCCANCATNATNACNCCNGGCATCAACGGCATATTNGGCATATGNCCNCGNGTCCAAAAGTCNTCNTCNGTNATGTCNTTATAGGCTACAGCGACGCCNTCTTCTGCATNTTCNTACAACACTCCTGAAAGCTGTTCCATNTCGAAACGCTGAGGNTTGTAGGAACGAATNTCTTCGAGATCTGCNATGGGTGNCGTNAGATCAATCGAATCAAGGTCGATNAGTAGTTCTTTTTCTGCCAACGTTTTGCGTCCTTATANAGTGTAGCANGNGNTTATCANATNNGCCCCGGCNACACTGGCTAAGCACCTATCAAGTACTAAGCTACAACAACGACTAAGTTTTGATGTGCTTACGCTTTGCTTTTCGAGCTTTTGAGCTAGCAGGTCGACGACCGTGATTTGCTTTTTTAATTTTATGGTTTGGTTTAGCCATTTTTATTTCCGTGGTGATTTGCTAAATAACCGCTGAGGGCCAAATTAGCTTTCCATAATAGAACATTGTTAATCNTTTAAACTAGCACGCACCTACTAAATTGCAAAGCCCGAAATCAATACTCAAACCGAGGATGTCTCCGGGAGATTCTGTTCATCCAGGTTCAATGGGTGCCAAGTCCGCAGGTGGAGGCTATACTAAATTCGTAAGCAAACATTTTTATCCGTACCACCATCTCCGGACTACCCTCGGCTATGTATCTTCGAATGGCAAAACGGTTGTTGTTTAATACCAACAAGCGACTCTTATGGAATCTNGCTTACAAAGCCGGGNTTAANGGTATTCGNTCTGTTCAAAAGCATAAGAAGCGATTGAAGCAAGGTGACTTCTTTCCACCATTTCTCTACATCTCAATCATCAACAGCTGTAATCTTCGCTGTCAGGGTTGCTGGGTCGATGTCGCCGCAAAACAGGAGAAAATTGATGTCGGTAAAATGAACGACATCATTGGCCAGGCGAAAGAGATGGGTAATTCCTTCTTTGGATTACTCGGTGGGGAACCATTTCTACACAAAGAGATACTGCAGATACTGGAAGACAACCGTGATGTTTACTTTCAGATCTTCACTAACGGCCATTTTATCACTCCAAAAGTCGCCCAAGAACTAAACCGCCTCGGTAACGCCACTCCGTTAATCAGTGTCGAGGGTACCGAAATTGTCTCTAACGAGCGCCGCGGAAAATTACAGGTGCTTAATGACACCATGGAAGGCCTACACAATTGTCTCGATGCAGGGCTGCTGACGGGAGTCTGTACGAGTGTCTGTCAGACAAACTATGAGGATTTGGTCAACGACGCCTGGATCGATCGCCTGNTTGAACTAGGTGTCATGTACGGTTGGTTCCATATCTACCGGCCGGTTGGGCCTGATGCTTGTCCTGAATTGGCGTTAACACCTGAGCAGCAATACAACGTTCGAAAATTTGTTGTCGAGACACGGGCTAAAAAACCTATTGTAATGATTGACGCCTACCATGATGGTGATGGGAATGCACTTTGCCCTGCGGCAACTGGGTTTACACATCACATCAGTCCTTGGGGTGATATCGAACCGTGTCCGATTATTCAATTTTCGAAAGAGTCGATCTACGATGAGCGACCCCTCAAGGATGTCTTCAATGAATCCGAATTCTTAAGCGACTTTCGAAAAGTTGCCGCCGAAAGTACGCGTGGCTGCATCATCCTGGAGCGACCTGATTTNCTCAAAGAATTGGCTGAGAAACATAACGCGAAAGATACCACTATTCGTAGTGAAGCCATTAAAGAGCTCGAGGAAATGGAGATTCGACCCTCCCAATACAACCCTGGCAAAGAAGTTCCCGAAAAGAATATTGCCTATCGTCTGGCGAAGAAGTTTTGGTTCAATGATTACGGAGCCTATTCTAAACACTTTGACGCTGACAAATGGATTGATACTAGAACCGAAAACCCCCAAAAACCTGGGTAAACCATGGCGAGTCAATTACAGGCAAAGCAGCAAGTTGCTGGGGCTGTTCGGGCAGAGCTAAATCTGCTTGCGCGTGATTACTCCCCGCATAATGCCCTGTGTTGAGAGAATTAACGAGTACTTTCAGTACAGCCCATAATCCATGGAAAACGACGTCCCTTCTGAACAACGGCTGCTTGGTTCATCGCGTTTGAAAATAGCGGCTGAAAAAGCCCGACAACGCCTGCTCGATGATCGAAACGAGGACGTCTTTTGGAAAGGCAAATTGGCGACCTCCGCGCTCTCCACCGCCACCGCGATCAGCACACTGGGCCTGCTTCACAAGCATTATCCGTCAGACCAAAAAGGACTTCCCGAGCGTAATGAACTGCTCGATTACCTTGCCACAGGCACGGCCTGGCTTGCAAATAACCAAAACGAAGATGGCGGCTGGGGCGATACGACCTTAAGCTACTCCAACATTGCAACAACCATTCTCGCCATCGCTGCAATCAAACTGGCCGAAAAAGAAGACGATTACCCGGAAGTCATTGAAAGCGCTACCGCTTATGTCGACAAACTGGGTTGGATTGATGGGTTAAAAAAACGCTATGGCAAGGACAAAACCTTCGCGGTGCCTATTCTGACCAACGCGGCATTGGCGGGACTCGTTCCATGGTCTGACGTTGCTTCACTACCTTTCGAACTAGCTTGCTTTCCGCAATCCTTCTACCGATTCCTCCGGTTGCCCGTTGTTAGTTACGCCATACCTGCGCTTGTTGGGATTGGTCAGGCAAAGTACTTTCACCAAAAACCGTGGAACCCTATTACACGCTTCCTACGTTCGATGACTGTAAAAAAAAGCGTGAAGGTTTTGGAGCAAATGCAACCGGCCAGCGGCGGTTTTTTAGAAGCCATCCCCTTAACCTCATTTGTCGCGATGAGTCTGATTTCTACGGGTCGAGCTTCTCATGCCGTCACCAAAAGCGCCGTTCGATTCTTGGTGGATACGTTGCGAGAAGATGGTAGCTGGCCAATCGACACTAATCTGGCTACCTGGAATACTTCCCTTTCGCTCAACGCTCTGGATAATCACCAAATAGATACCGCCGAATTGGGAGTCACCGATTGGCTTCTCGATTGTCAAAATACGGAGCCACATCCATTTACCGGTGCGGCGCCGGGAGGCTGGGGTTGGAGCGATCTATCCGGTGCTGTCCCCGACTGTGATGACACTCCTTCCGCAATCCTTGCACTCCACAGTATCAGAAGTTCTCCATCGTTCCATCCTGAAAATCTCCCTCGCATACGCCGGGCCGCAATGCAAGGCATTCAATGGATGCTGGACCTGCAGAATCGGGACAAAGGTTGGCCAACGTTTTGCAAAGGGTGGGGAAAACTCCCCTTCGATCGAAGTGGTGCTGATCTGTCAGCACATGTCTTGCGAGCTTTAAAGGCATGGGAATCCGATCTAATTTCCGAAATTGGTTTGTTTGCTAACCAACCTGCCGCCCTTACCCGAGTGGTACGTCAGGGCTTTGAGTACCTCCGATCTCAGCAAAATACGGATGGCAGTTGGTTTCCTCTTTGGTTTGGAAATCAGGATCATCCAGAGGAAGAAAATCCAGTTTACGGGACCGCCAAGGTTTTACTCGCCTATTCATGCTGGGGGCATCTGGAGCAGCAACCAGCCAGGCGGGGATTTGAATGGCTTGTAACAAATCAAAATGAAGATGGGGGCTGGGGAAGTGGAGTCGCTCATCAACGTCTGAAAAACGGACAAATCTGTAATCAGCGCGTGGGAAGTAGTGTTGAAGAGACTGCGTTGGCGTTAGAAACGCTACTTCATAGCCCAAATCCGAAACATCAGGCCAAGACCGTCGAGAAAGGACTTGCATGGTTAATAAATCGAGTGGAAACTGACAGATACCTCGATTGCTCGCCAATTGGTTTCTACTTCGCGAAGCTGTGGTATCATGAGAGGTTGTACCCACTGATTTTTACCGCTTCTACACTAGGCGCTGCCTTGAGTCACCCCAGTGATTCGGCAGAGAGTCCCGGTTCGGAAGTTCCTATTGAATAAAGGAAAGCATTAACTTGGCAACTGCATCATCTGCTGATGGACCCGTTAATGCCTCAGCCGACAGCGATCAACCGAAACGCAAGTCAAAGCGACGGAAAACTTCACACCTGAAGTTAGTTCCCAACTCGAAAGAAATGCGAGAAACGGTTCGATCAAAGTGTCGGGCTATTTGCGACGGTGTCGATAAATCTCGCCCCATGACCAAGGATGAGATGGAAGTTGAGGTTCGAAAGATCCTCGAAGAAATGGCACTTCCGGAAGGTTATCTTGGCTGGACCATGGTCATGTTTGCTTCCGAGTTCTGGCGAGAACAGGTTGCGGCTGTCCCGCCAAATCGCCGCCTCTTTCTGTTACCCCATTGCCTGAAACATGCAGAAGGCTGTCCGGCTGACTACGACCAGTTTGGTTTGGACTGTAAAACCTGCGGTGCTTGCAGCATTGCTGATTTCCGCGGTATGGCGGAAGATATGGGCTATCGTGTTCTGGTGGCCGAAGGTTCGCCTATCGTTCACAAAATTATCGTCTCAGGTTATGTCGACGCGATCGTTGGTGTCGCATGTCTCAACGTGCTTGAGAAAGCAGTCGATAAAATTCTGTTGGCAGGCATCCCCTGTATGGCAGTGCCTCTGTTGTCCGATGACTGTCGAAACACCGCCGTGGATGAAGACTGGGTCGATGAAATGATCCAGATCGAATACGACGATTCCGCTCCTCAGACCCGAACCTATCTTCACCTGATGCGTGCATCAACAGAGTTATTCGAAGCCGATGAACTTGAACGCATTATTCCTCGTTTACGAGGCGGCCCACGACTCAGTGAAGTCGATGGTAACGGACTGGAAAAGATCGACCCGATTGCCCTCACCGAAGCCGTCGCTTACGACTTTCTCAGCAAAGGTGGAAAGCATTCTCGCCCCTTCATCACACTGGCAGCCTATGATGCCTTAACCGGCGGCCACGCCACGCTACGTGATGGTGCGAAGACAATTGAATACTGGGCTGATTCGATCAAACGATGTGCCATGTCCATTGAAACCTTTCACAAGGCTTCACTTGTTCATGACGACATCGAGGATAATGATCCGTTCCGTTATGGTGAAGAAACCGTCCATAATCGCTACGGCATCCCAACAGCGATTAATATCGGCGACTACATGATTGGCATGGGTTACCGATTTGTCAGCACTGAGGGAGCCACGCTGGGTGCGGAGGTAACAACCGATATTCTGGATATCCTGGCGGAAGCGCATACAAAGCTTTCGGAAGGTCAGGGAGCTGAATTGTTGTGGCGTGACTCACTGGATAAACAACTTAAACCACTCGATGCTCTTAAAGTTTACGCTCTGAAAACATCGCCAGCATTTGAAGCCGCTATGCTTTCCGGTATCCGCCTTGCTCAGCCTATCGGTGAGTACCGTGAACCCGTGAAGCAGTTTGCTCGTAATCTTGGTGTTGCCTTCCAAATTCTCAACGACCTATTGGACTGGCAGGGTGACGACTTTAATAAAATGGCTGCCGGTGGCGACGTGCTTGGTGGACGCCCAACGGTGCTACATGCTTTAGCTCTGGAAACACTGCCTGCCGACAAACGGGATGAACTGCTTGACCTCTGCCGAGAAGATAGCATAGCGTCTGTGGTGCGTATTGAACGCGTCAAGCATCTCTACGAAAGTGTTGGTGTCTTTGAAATGGCATTACAGTTAGTAGATAAGCATCAAGCTCGGGCAGAATCCATCGCTGATGAAATCGAACCGGAAGACCTCCGACGACTAATGTACTTTCTGATCGACTCTATTCTGGAGCGACCGGAAGAACAGATCCAACAATTGGTCGCAACTCCTATTGAGGTTTAGGATTCCGCTAGCTCTTAATATTTATTTCCTGAAAATTCAGAACAGGCCCGTCATCAGCATCCCCTGCAGCTATAGGATTTTGTTCACGTGAGTTCATATACCCCCGCTCCCGACATCAGCACATTGATCGAGCTGTTCTACCCGGATTCGGCGGAGTTTGGCGAACCAGCGAAAGTTGCGGCTGATATCATGCCCGAGGTTTACCAAAAGCTACTTGCTCATGAACATCACATGACCGTCACGGTCGAGTCACACTACGATGAGTTAGTCGACGTACAAGTCCTCGAGTCAATGCATGTCGCTAACTATTACAGCCGTAAGATCCTGCTAACAAAGCAGTCTGACAAAACCGTAGTTCAATTCGGCATTGTCCGACTTAACTTTGACTATCTGGGAGCAGACGTTCAACAGGAAATCATTGGAGAAGGCACGCCGCTGGGAAGAATCCTCATCGAACGTGACGTGCTTCGCCGAGTGGAGCTTTCCGAGCTTTGGCAAATAGCTGCCGGCCAGGATCTGGCCGATCTATTCGGATTTGAATTGCGAACAAAAGTCTGGGGACGTACCGGATGGATTCACTGCAATGGGGAACCAGCCATTGAATTACTCGAGGTTGTAGCACCAGCTATCTAACTCCAAAGAGGAGACCGGGAACTCATGTATGACGTGCCAATCGATGACAGCTACGATGTTGTTGTCATGGGAGGAGGTCCTGGTGGTAGTGCAACCTCCGCGCTTGTAACTGAAGCCGGTTATCGTGTGCTGTTAGTGGAACCTGAAGCAGTACCGCGATTTCATGTTGGTGAATCGCTCATGCCCGAATCTTTCATGATTCCGCGGGGGATATCTTTGACGAAATGGAACCAGCTATGGCCAAAGCAGTGAAGATGGCGATTCCTAAATAATCCAGGCCGAGGATGTGGATGCGCCGAAGCCTTTCTTTCGCCAGCGATATGGGAAACTTTTAGGATGAAAGGAACTGTAAGACACCTTACCCGCAAAGTCACCATTTCCCGTTTTGAAAATTGTGGCGGACATAGCTTTGAAATACTACACTAGTAGTTTACTACAAAGAGCGCAGGCATCGCTGTTTCGCGCTTCACTCAATACCTTCGGACTTAATAACAGATTATGAATAAATCTAACGGGAAGCTTGTCATCATTTGCTTGGTGATCCTGCTGATCATTTTGCACCATGATGTCTGGAACTGGGACAACAAAGAACCTGTATTTGGTTTTATGCCAATGGCACTGCTTTGGCAGGCTGGCATTTCTATTGGAGCCGGCGTAACGTGGTTTCTGGCCACAAAAATTGCCTGGCCAGATTTCAGTGAAGACGAAGAGGAAACGGTAGTTACAGAGTCTACACCTGTATATGAGGTCGCTGAATAATGACACAGTTAATCATCATTACGATCTATCTTTGCTTACTACTCGGTTTAGGCCTCTTCTCTAGCAAACTATTCCGTGGAACGAGCAAGGACTACATGCTTGCTAGTCACTCGATCGGCCCGTTCATGCTATTGATGTCGTTGTTTGGTACAACCATGACCGCTTTTGCATTAGTCGGTTCAACAGGTGAGTCCTTTAAGGAAGGTGCGGGGGTTTATGGCCTTCTGGCTTCTTCCAGCGGTATTATTCACTCGCTTTGCTTCTTTGTGCTGGGTGTAAAACTTTGGAGTCTGGGACGCAAGTATGGCTATACAACTCAAATTCAGTTTTTCCGGGATCGCCTCGAAAGTGACAGAATCGGTATTATCCTTTTCCCGATTCTCGTGGGTTTAGTGATTCCCTACCTGTTGATCGGCGTAATGGCTTCCGGAACGGTAATCAACAGCATCACCGAAGGTGCTTTTGAATCGACGTTTGCAGAATACGATTACGGAATTCCACCATGGCTTGCTTCTCTGGTTATCTGTATCGTCGTTCTGATCTACGTATTTTTTGGTGGTATGCGTGGTACTGCCATGGCAAATACCGCTCAAACGATTGTTTTCATGATTCTTGGACTGATCACCTTCTTCATCATCTCTAACAAACTTGGTGGTTTGGAACAGGCGACGAACAACGTTCTGGAAAAGAATCCCACAAAGATGAAGCGTTCGATCGATGAACAAGACCTTGAAAAGTACAAATTAGACTATGGCAAATGGCAAACCGTAGCTTACTACAACTACGCCGTGAATCATGATCAGTTAACGCTCAGTGCTGAACAGAAGAAACAGGCAATGGATGAGTTTAAAGCACCGCTTCCCCCCTTCCTTAAGAAAGACCGTGCCCCTGCTGCATTTGCCAAAAAGAATGGCTTGCTTGACGGTTTGTCAATCCGCGATCGCAATCTGGCTATGCTTGAGCAAGATGACCGTATGCCCAGTGACGATCATGAAAGTAACTTTGACTCTGAGCTTATGTCTCATGAAGATTTAGCGCATTACAAGCGCAAATCCGGTGCGGATATAACTGGCCTGACAATGTTTAAGGATAAAATTGGAAATCCAAGTGATCCGACTAAGTGGACTCGCAAAAAAGCAAAAGGGGTATACCGAGCTTCGAAATGGGCTCCGGATGCTCCGCGAGGAATGTCACCCTGGAAATTCCTTACTTACTTCTTCGTGCCACTTTCGGTTGGTATGTTCCCGCACCTGTTCCAACATTGGTTAACAGCGAAGAGCGCAGATAGCTTCAAATTAGCTGTCGTGGCTCATCCAATTTTTATTATGTTGGTTTGGGTTCCTTGTGTCCTACTTGGTGTTTGGATGACAAGTGCTGTACACCCCGACACCGGTGCTGCATTGATTCCACCTCACTTCCCTCCCAATGCAGTCTTACCTGCTGCGGTGAAAGCACTGACTGGGCCGTTCATGGCTGGCCTGTTATCGGCTGGTATTTTAGCGGCGATCATGTCTTCCCTTGATAGTCAGTTCCTTTGCGTTGGGACAATGTTCACAACTGATATTGTTACGCATTACAGCAAAAAGGAACGCTTTACCGATCAACAGTTGATTATGATTGCTCGCGCTTTTATCGTAGGGATCGTCGCACTGACATACATCTTCAGTCTGTTTGAGCCTCGACGAGTGTTTACACTAGGTGTTTGGTGTTTCAGTGGATTTTCCAGTCTCTTCCCATTAGTTCTCGCTAGTCTCTACTGGCGGCGACTGACGAAAGCGGGAGCGTACGCTGCTGTGATTGGGGCTGGCTTAAGTTGGCTCTATATGTTTCAGGATTCCGGTTTCGCCTCAAATCCTCACTATGACGTGTTGGGTGTCATGCCTGTAACCTTCATGATCCTGATTTCCACTGCATCTATGATCGTCGTTTCGCTTGTAACGAAGGGACCATCAGAAGCAACACTCAACAAGTTCTTTCCTCAGCCAAAAGCCAGGGTTGAAGATAGTTAAACATTGAAAAAAATACCCTTGGGTCAAACTTATTTGACCTTGTGGGGGGGTTTAAGTGACCTAGAATAGAATCTTTCCCTCCTCCATTGCCCATTAGTGTGGGTGAGTCCAAAAGACTGGAACCGAGTCTTGGGGAGGTGACGAACGGTTGAAATTACCATTGCCTGCAAGGGCGCGTTCAGGAGTAAAAGATCAATGCCACCTCGTTCTTCATCAAAAGCACGAAAACGTACAAAAGCTCGTTCTCGTTCACGCAAACGCGATCCACTCATGGTGGATGGCAAACGTCCACGCCCAATGTTTGTGGACTACAAAGATATCGATATGCTAAAGAAACTTGTCAATCGCCACGGACGCATCGTCGGTCGTCGTAAGACAGGTTGCTCAGCAGCCAGCCAGCATGCTGTCACCCAGGCTATCAAACGAGCCCGCTTTATGGCCTTGTTGTCATACGGTGGTGAATAGTCTTTAAGGGCTGTTCACAACAATGAAAAACAATGAAACACACGTTCTTGTTCAGAGCGTGTGTTTTTTTATTATTCGCTTTTGAGAGAACAAGCCCTTTGCTCATCAACTCGGAACCTATAATAGACCCATGTCTCAAGTTTTTACTACTACCAAACGTGTTGAATTCCGCGATACTGATGCGGCTGGGATCATGCACTTCTCTGCTTACTTCACGTATATGGAAGAAGCGGAACATGAATTGCTGAGAAGCATCGGAACCAGCGTGGTTCTAAACGCCGGACAAGACACGATCAGTTGGCCGCGGGTGGCGGCCAATGCCGATTACCGCGGTCCTGTAACATTTGAAGATGAAATGACGATCCAAGTACGAGTCAAACGTCTTGGTTCGCGGAGCGTTACTTACCACCACACCTTCATTGTTAGTGAACAGACGATTGCCACTGGGGAAATCACGACGGTATGCTGCCGCATCGAACACGGCCAGAAGCCAACCTCAAGAGAAATTCCGGCAGATGTTCGCGAGCGACTTGAGGCATTCGTAGATCCCACGTTAAGCGACAACTCCTAATCTGTCTCAATACTTCATAGATTCCACCACCGATGTCCGCGTATCTTCAGGAGCTCACGATTCGACTGGCAAGTGCCATGGGTAACTTACCGGAAGAAATACGCCAACGACACGCCGACTGGGTTTGGACGAAACAAAATGGAGATGGAGGCTGGGCAGGGCGCGAAGGGATTAGTGATCCATACTATACATCCTTCGCCCTGAGAACACTCGCTATTACTGGCCAGCTATACGGGGATCGTGCGGAGGAAGCTGCTAACTTCTTACGCTCTCGATTAAATCAACAGGAAACCGTTGTCGATTTGGCAGCACTCATATATGGAGCTTCACTGTTGGAGAATGCCGCGGGTACCGATGTCTTCGGCAAAGCTGGGCCTCAATGGAAAGATACGGTTTCTGATTTCTTTGAAACATTACGGCGAGAAGATGGAGGCTACGCCAAGAGTCCAACAAGCAATGTTGGCAGCACCTATAATTCATTCCTTGTTCTTCTTTGTCGGGAATTAATAGAACGTCCTTTAACAAACCCAAATCCTCTGATTCAATTTGTATTTGATCAGGAGAATGACACCGGAGGTGGCTTTCGAGAAGTCCGACAGCAAAAACGAGCGGGTACCAATCCTACAGCCGCAGCGATCGGAATCCTCAAAATACTCAATGCACTCGATGATGAATTGCGTCAGGACACAATTCATTTTCTCGGAGAAATGCAAACCGATCACGGTGGACTTCGCGCAAATACCCGGATTCCCATCGCCGATCTTCTAAGTTCCTTCACTGGTTTTCTTACGTTGATTGATCTCGGCGGAGGGAAGAAAATCGATA
Source organism: Rhodopirellula sp. (assembly GCA_002698965.1). Classification (GTDB taxonomy): domain Bacteria; phylum Planctomycetota; class Planctomycetia; order Pirellulales; family Pirellulaceae; genus UBA721. Next base: position 13,898 of record PAAT01000155.1, read on the forward strand.
GAACGCAATTATTGAGGTATGCTAATAGACTCCAGCAAACCAACGGTGGTTTTCATGGTGCCGAATGGGATAAAGTCTGTGACGTCGAATATACGTTTTACGGTATTGGCTGTCTCGCACTAATTCATACTGACCTGGAAAGCTAAGGCAGAACAATACTATGGCAGAACTTGTCATTCATGATTTAAAGAAAGATTACCCTACTCGTAGTGAGCCGCTCGAAATTCTCAAAGGAATTGAACTTGAGCTTACCAGCGGTGATAACCTCGCCGTGATTGGTCCTAGCGGCTCCGGTAAAAGTACGCTATTGAATATCCTGGGGACACTGGATCACCCAACCAGTGGTACTTATACACTCAATAACATCGACCCTTTTACACTTGAAGAAGACGAGCTAGCCTCGTTTCGAAACGCGAACATTGGATTCATCTTTCAGGAACACCATCTCCTGCCTCAACTGAGTGTGCTGGAAAACATTTTGATTCCGACGATGGCCAATGGAAAACCTTCTCAGGACGATGTGACACGCGCCGAATCACTCATTGCCAGAGTAGGACTTACTGATCGTTCACACCATCGTCCGGCCGAATTGTCGGGGGGAGAACGCGAACGTGTCGCGGTTGCAAGATCCCTAATCTGCGGACCATCACTTTTATTAGCCGATGAACCCACGGGAAATCTGGACCGTAGAAATGCTCAGCAAATTGGGGAACTATTACTCGAGATCCAGCAGGCTGAAGAAATGATTCTGGTCGTCGTAACTCATAGTAGTGAGCTTGCCGGCATGCTTGGGCAACAACTGGAAATCAATGATGGCTGTCTGGTGAGAGCCGGTGCTTAACGACTGAGATTGTAGCAATATGAACAATAAACGATTCGTTCTGCAAAGCCTGATTCACCACTGGCGTATTAACCTGACCGTCGCATTAGGTGTTGCTGCAGCAACCGCTGTCCTTACAGGGGCATTGTTGATCGGTGACAGTATGCGTGGCAGTCTTAGAGCTCTTACACTGGGGCGACTTGGATTAATTGACGAGGTCCTGGTAACGCCAAATTTTTTCCGGCAAGAACTCGTTAAAGAATTGGAAACTTCAGAAGCGTTCCAACAAGAACTCTATCAACAAGCCACGGCAGCGATCCTGTTTCCTCAGGGAACACTTGAATCTTCGGCCGATGACGGCGAAGCTAAAAATATCAACGTGGCATCGAATATTCTCGTTCTGGGAATCAATGAACAATTCTGGAGCTTTGGTCAAACCGAGCGAGAACAGTCGATTCAGCCAGCTGAAGATCAAATTGTATTGAATCAACCGCTGGCGGACGAACTTGACGTCAAAGTGGGTGACACTGTTACCTTGAGGCTTCCTAATGATAAGCAAGTAAATGCCGATAGTCCTCTGGGAAGTCAGGATGATCGAATTCGTAGTATCCCACGGCTCACTGTTTCGGAAATCATTCCTGCAGAAGACCTGGGCCGCTTTTCATTAGCCTCTTCTCAGCAGGTGTCTCTAAACGCCTATGTCAATCTATCTTTTTTGCAGGATGAATTAGATCAGGAAGGTAGAGCAAATGCAATTTTGGTATCTGGTGGACAAATCGATTCTCCCCCAGATGAAGTTGCAAGTTCGATTTTACAAAAATCACTCAAGCCAACTATTGATGATCTGGGCCTTCTCATTACAGATGTAATTCTTCAGTGGGAAGCCGAAGATGGAGCCAGTGATGACCACGTCGTCATGCAATATCACAGTTTATCAAGTGTCAAAATGATGCTGGATGATGCCACCGTCAAACTGGCAGACAACGCATTGGGAGATGACGCTCAACACGTCTTAACTTATCTTGCCAATGCGATGATGAAAGTCCCCGACGGCGAAAGCCCATCCGTGGTGGGTGGTGTGGTGGAGGAAAAACGCGAACCGGAAATCTTTGGAGAGATTGTTCCCTACTCCATGATCACAGCCATTGATAGCAAAGAAGGTTTAGGGCCCTTATTAAATGCCGAGCATCAGCCCGTCTTAATTGGGGATGACGAAGTCGTTATTAATAGCTGGCTGGCAGAAGATCTTGGGATTTCACTGGGTGACTATCTGAGGATCGATTACTTCGAGCCGGAAACCACACATGGCCAAACAATTGAACGATGGATCGATCTAAAGGTCGTCGAGATCTTTAGTATCACGGAGCCACGACGACCTTATTCAAGAAGGCGAAAAGCGTTATTCAATCAACCGCCCACCTTGCTCAACGACCCTGACCTCACACCCGAAGTCCCTGGTGTCACGGATCAAGAGTCGATAAATGATTGGGATCTTCCATTCGCTACCGTCAACCGAATTCGCGGCCAGGATGACAATTATTGGAACAATTACCGCACCACCCCCAAAGCATTTGTCTCGTTGAATTTGGGCCGCAAACTATGGGGAAGCCGATTCGGGAATCACACAACTATCCGGGTCCCCTTCAGTGATAAACAGGCTGTGGCAGAAAAACTTCAGGACACAATCTCTCGCTCCGGAGACACTCTTGATATGAAATTTATCTCTGTCAAACGAGATGGCCTTAAGGCAGCAGCTGGCTCAACACCTTTTGATGGCTTGTTTCTGGGTCTAAGCCTGTTTGTCATTGCCAGTGCTTTGATGCTTATTGTCGTACTATTCAAACTGGGAATTCAACAAAGAGCTTCCCAACTCGGAGTTCTTCTGGCTATCGGAATCACGAGGAAGCAAGTCAGTAAACTCCTGATCTATGAAGCACTGGTCGTATCAGCTGTTGGAGCTGCATTCGGAATCATTATTGGTATTGCCTATGGCAAGTTGATGCTCACCGGACTCAGTACCTGGTGGGTAGATGCGGTCATTACTTCTTTTCTTACTTTCCATATCACCTTTCGCAGCTTGGCCATAGGTTACTTATTAGGCGTACTCATCTCCGCGGCTACTATTGCCTGGACGATACGAAAAATAAGCAACCTCACTGCACGCCAGCTACTGGCTGGAAATTCTGATCATGTTGTCTTTGCCATTGCGTCCAAAATACGACAACGAAAAATCAGTGTCGCTTTAATCCTATTTGTACTTGGGATGATTCTGGCGGTGGTGGCTGCTCTACCCGATATGGGTTCGTCGCTCGGGAGTGAGGGCCAAGCCGGGGCTTTTGTAGGGGCTGGCTTCCTGGTTTTAACCGCGTTATTACTTCGCATACGGACATTGCTTCAGGGTGGATGGAATACAAATACGGTTCGACGTATTAATATGCCGTTAAGTTGGCTAGCATCTCGCAATGCCGGTAGAAATCCGGGACGTAGTACGTTAACCATTGGCTTAATGGCTACCGCATCTTTCCTGATTATTGCGATGGGAGCGTTCAAGCTGGCGCCCTCTGAAAATGGGCGTGGTGGATTCACCTATTGGGGACTAAGCTCCATGCCTGTTTACGAAAACCTGGCACAACAAGATCTACTCACTAGCGTCTTTGAGAAAAACGATGCGGACCAATTGACCGCAGAAACCATCCTCTGTTTGCGATATAAACCCGGTGACGACGCTAGCTGTAGCAATGTTTTTCAGGCAGCACGCCCCCGAGTACTCGGCGTACCACAAACGTTTATTTCGTATTTCGACAATGCGACAACTCCTTTTCGGTGGGGGGCGAATACCGCCAGTGCTGAGCAGGCTGCTAATCCTTGGCATGTCCTAGACTCCGTCGACACCGCTCACCATGGTACGAAGGAGGATCCTGTACCAGTCGTCATCGATAAAAACACGGCGATGTACAGTTTAAAGCTATATGGAGGAATGGAACAGTTATTCGATGTCACGTATGAAGACGGCCACACCGTCCATTTCAAAGTAGTAGGCCTCTTGGCCAACAGTATTCTCCAAGGCAGCCTCTTAGTAGGTGAGCAGGACTTTAAGCAGCTATTTCCTCACATTAGTGGTTACCGTTACTTCCTAGCCACCGGCCAGGAATCGGAGGGAACAATACGTTCTATTTTAGAGAATCGATTCCGCGACCAGGGGTTAGATATGCAATCCACTCAGTCACTGCTGGAAGAACTACTCGCTGTTCAAAACACTTATATTAGCGCCTTTCAGAGCTTAGGAGCGTTGGGGTTACTTTTGGGAACTTTCGGTCTGGCCACGGTACAGTTGCGTAGTATTCTGGAACGCCGCGGTGAACTTGCTCTTATGAAAGCAACTGGTTTCTCACCTGGCCGACTCGTAAAAATGGTCTTATGTGAAAACATCGTTTTGCTTTGTACCGGTCTGGTGACGGGGGTACTGGCTGCTATGTTTGCTGTGTTGCCTCACATCCTCTTCGCTGAAGCATCGCCACCCGGAGGAGACCTGTTTGTCATGCTCATGATTATTCTGGTAGTTGGAGTTATTTCGGGATTACTTGCCGTCCGAGCTACTCTACGAGCTCCTCTAATTCCTGCATTGCGGGGTGAGTAACAAATACTATTCCTGTACAAGGACTTTCATTATGAAGACAGCTTTTGCCATTTGTGCTCATCCGGACGACATTGAATTTCTAATGTCAGGAACGATGATGCGACTGGCCGATGCAGGATACAAGCTTCACTATATGAATGTTGCTAATGGCTGCTGTGGTAGTACGGTTCATTCTGCCGAAGAAACCGCCCGTGTTCGTTTAGCAGAATCTCAGGCTGCCGCTGAGTTCGTCGGTGCCATCTTCCATCCACCCCTGTGTAATGATCTGGAAATCTTTTATCAACAAGAAATACTGGAGCAATTGACCGCGATCATTCGTAATGTGAAACCAAACATAATCCTGACCCACAGCCCTACGGATTATATGGAAGATCACACCAATACCTGTCGACTGGCAGTCACTGCAGCTTTTTGTCGCGGCATGCCCAATTATCCCACGCAACCTGCTACTGAGGTGACAACACAAACGGTGACGCTCTATCATGCTCAGCCATATTCACACCATGACCCTCTCGGTAATTTAATCTATCCGGAGTACTACGTTGATATCACTGAGCTACAGCAAAGAAAACAAGATATGCTGGCGTTGCATGCCAGCCAAAAACTGTGGCTGGACGAAAGTCAGGGGCTGGACTCCTATTTGAAAACCATGTCTGATCTTGATCAGAAGTTAGGAGCCATGTCGGGTCAGTTTAGTCATGCAGAAGGCTGGAGAAAACATCTCCATCTCGGATTCTGTAATCAGGATGATGATCCTCTGCTGTCAGCTCTTTCCGACTCGGTCCTGCAAGCCTAACAATCCAGTTCATAATCGGTTAGACTTATCATCTTAGTAATAGAACGCTTCGATGGCTTTTCTTTAGAGAATTAAAACATGCGTGGTATTGTCGCTTCACTCCCCTTTGCTTTATTAACTGTCGTTTGCTGGGGTTCCTACGGGCCTGTACTCCATCACGGCAAAACTGGCATGGATAATAATTCCTGGGCTCAGCTATTGTGCGTTGGAATCTCCTACTTTGTTGTCGCCGTTTTAGTGCCACTTTATGTACTGTGGACGAAAAGTGAGCAGGGTGAATGGAGTGTCGGCGGAGTTAAATGGGGTTTGGCGGCGGGGGCTTTAGGAGCCTTCGGTGCACTTGGAATTATCACTGCCTTAACCAACGGTGGTTCACCATCCTATGTGATGCCGATCGTGTTTGGTTGTGCACCGGTAGTTAATACGTTTGTGTCAATGTACATGGCTAAACTCTTCAAAGAAGTCACTCCCTCGTTCTATCTGGGAATTATTCTGGTCGCACTTGGTGCTTGTGGTGTCTTTGCCTTTAAACCTACAGCCGTTACAAAAACAACGACTCAATTGCAAGCAGAAATTACTACTGTTCGTTATGACGAAAAATTAACGGCGGCGACGAATCTGGCTACAGAATCAGAAACATCGGCCGGCGAAACGAGTGAAACTACCACTGACGAAAGTCCTTCCACGGTAGATAGCAAAGAAAAGAAAACGAATATTATGTTGATTGTAGGTGGAATCTGTCTGACCGTACTCAGCTGGGGGGCCTATGGAAGTATCCTGCACAAAAGTCAGGCCCTCATGAAAGGAAGCCGCTTACGTCCGTTATTATGCGTCGGAATCTCTTACTTTGTTTTAGCAGTAATCATTCCTATTTTGATCATGTCTAATTCGGGATTCCCCGCACAAACAACAACCTCAGGATGGACCTTCTCCCTGCTGGCCGGCGTTTGTGGATCGGTTGGAGCTCTGGGAATCATTCTGTCTTTCACATTCGGTGGGAAACCTGTGTTTGTGATGCCCTTAGTATTTGGAGGTGCACCCATCATCAATACCATGATTTCTGTGATGGAAATGGAGGCCGTTAGTGATGTAAGTCCCTATTTCTTTGCTAGCCTGACAATTGTCATCGTCGGTGCCATCGTGACGCTGGTGAGTGCTCCAAAACCTGGCAAAAAGAAACCGTCCAGTGAGGAAGACAAGCCTTTGTGGGATCAGACTCGTGAGGAAAATGCTGCCAACCTCGAAGCAGTCAATTCAGAAGACAAGCCCGCAAACGAGGTAGAAGAGGAAATCGTCGCTACAGAAGATGTATCTGCCGGCGATGCGGATGCGGAGGAAGACCCTACAGACGATGAACCCGTGGAGGAAGATCCGGCAGCCGATCAACCTGCAGACAATGAGCCTGTGGAGGAAGACCCTGCAGCGGATGAGCCTGTCGCGGAAGAAACCGTCGAGAGCACGGAGGTGTCTTCGGAACAAGCAGACGGGGAGGAGGACATTCCTGGTCCCGAGGACGACTCGGATGAAAGCTAACCTGAATCAAGTCCCCGTCTCATAAAGCATGGCTAAAAACATGAGCGACGATGCTGAGTTAATGCGGCAAATCGATATACAGCTTAGTCACGTATGGATGGTTCGTACGTTTCTAAAGCACAGTGACGAAGCCGAAGAAGATGAAGAACTGGCACTCGTGCATCGGCGACTTTACGACTTTGCTCTGGCGTTAGGCAGTCATCTGAATGAAGGAGATGCCGAAGGATATTGGAAGCAAGCGAACAAGAAATGGCGGCGATTAAAAGCCGCCTGTGAACTTTTTATCGAAATCCAACCGGAAGTCTCTAACCACACAAACTTTAAAATGGCGGCCATGTCTTTACAGAAAGCTGTCTCTGAAATTGGGCATTTATTAGGAAAAGACGATGCCTAACCCCAGAGGGGCTTTTAATCAAACTCAGCGTAGCAACACCTGTCATTACTTCTAAGTATCTTATGGCTACATTTGTTCCGTTGCTTGACGCGGCTCGACCTCTCTTTCAAAATAAACTTTCCTATTTTAACCCTCGCTCTTTTATAGACTGAATTTGAGAACATGAGTGACAACCCCAGCGTAATTCTTTCAGGTTTTGCAGACGAAGCCGCTAATCAAAAAACCGTCGATCAACAGTTTTCTGCTTTCTCTGCCATTGGTCTGCAATACTACACTATTCGTTTCATCGATGCCGGCAACGGTGTTAAGAACGTCATGCAATTGAACAAGACTGAGGTGAAGCACATCAAGAAAAAGATGGACGAGTATGGTCTCAATGTATCGTCACTGGGCTCCCCCATCGGAAAAGTGAAATTGCTCGATGTCGACGACGGCACTCACAATCAATACATCCCCTTCAAAAAGTATCTAAAGAACGATGTGCAACGAGCCTGTGATCTGGCCAATGAATTTGGCACAAAGCTAATGCGTGGTTTCGCCTTCTATCATCCGCGCGGCGAAGATCCATATGCCTACGTGGATCAAGTCGTTGATCAGCTAGGTGCCATTGCTGAGTTGTGTGATAAGAACGGCATCACTTTTGGCTTGGAAGTGGAGGCCAATTTGGTTGGACAATGTGGTCGCACACTGGAATTACTGCATCGCAAAGTCAAACATCCGGCCATGCTGACTATATTTGATGCTGCCAATATTGTGACTCAGGGCTATTCATCTGATGATATCTTTCTCCAATACCACATGATGAAAAAGGGACTGGGGTGGATGCACATCAAAGATTATCGCCATCCCGAGCCCGTGCAACGCGTTGGACATGTCGATGAAGAAGCATTAAAGTACTTCGTGCCTGCTGACATTGGCGACAGTGGTCACGAAGCTATTCTGCGAGACTTCCGTGATTACATCCCTGTGATGGAGCGACGCCTGAAGAAGCGTGGGGTTCCTGGCGTCTTCCTTGATCTTGAACCGCACGTTAAGGGTGGGGGTCAGTTCGGTGGCTTTAGTGGCCCTGACGGGCTGGGGGTCGCTTTGCGTGGTCTTTGTAATGTTCTGGATTACGTCAATATTGACTATCACCTACGTGATTTCAACGACGTCATTGAAGCACGTGGTTTTTAACCTTTGGCGAGGTGTCTTATGGCAGACATTCAAAAAGTCGAAGTGTGTTGCAAGAAGTGCGACAGTACATCATTGACCTGTAAATACAATGTGTTTGAGCAGGCAGACCTTGAAATTCATTCCTGGGAATGCAAGTGTATAGACTGCGGCTATCGACTAACGACTGCTTATCGAAGTGATGACGAGGACATCGACTTTGCTACGGTAACAGTCGACCAATGTCCTTACTGCGGCAGAAAAGCTAACAAATAGCCTCCCTGACTATTTCGAGTCACCCTGTTTCCATTCAACAATTACATTTGTCGCGATGCCACCGCGCGGACTGAATTTCGCTTTCAGTTCGATCCAGCGTGGATCAAGTACGGCTACCAGATCATTCACGATCGTGTTGGTGACATTTTCATAAAAAATACCGTCGTTCCGATAGCTCTGCAGATAAAACTTCAGACTCTTTAACTCAACACACTTCTTGTCAGCAATGTAACGAAACTCCAATTCACCAAAATCGGGCTGTCCTGTTTTAGGACAAACTGATGTAAATTCAGGGCAAATTGTTTCAATTACATAGTCACGTTCCGGAAACTGATTCTCAAAAACTTCCAGGATCTGCTGACGTGATTCGGGGGTGTGGGACACTGTCATTGTTGTTTTACTCCTATTCGCTACCCATTCATTGTGTCATGATGAATCCATCGTCGTAAGGGGGGTATTACTTCTTGAAAATCGCTGAAATCTACCGATCCATTCAGGGCGAAGGAGTCCTGACGGGCGCAGAGAGTATCTTTATCAGGGCTAGCGGCTGTAACTTGCGCTGCTGGTTTTGTGATACACCTTATGCCTCCTGGTATCCTGAAGGTGACGACTACAGTGTCAATGAAATCATGGAACGGGTCTCTGTCTGGGAATGTCGGCACGTCGTCCTGACAGGCGGAGAGCCTATGCTTTTCGCTGAGCTTATTCCGTTGTGTAATCGACTGCGAGCTGAGAATTATCATATTACGATCGAAACGGCAGGCACCCTCTTTCTGCCGGTAGAGTGTGACCTGATGTCAATCAGCCCAAAGACAAACAATAGCGCACCGGATGCTACGGACCATCCTCGCTGGCACCGTCGCCACGAACGAAGTCGTTTTGCTCCCCATGTGATAAGACAGCTGCTCAACAGCTACCATTGCCAAGTCAAATTCGTGGTTGACCATGAAAGCGATCTAGAAGAAATCGATGAGTATCTTCGCCAGTTTCCAACAATGACACCATCACAGATATACCTTATGCCACAAGGGAGAACACCCGATGAATTACACCAAACGGAAATCTGGTTAAAACCTCTCTGCCACCAACTGGGCTACCATTTTTGCCCTCGCAAACAAATTGAATGGTTTGGAGCGGCGAAAGGAACTTAGTGACTGCAAACCAAACGCTTGCGGAAGCCAGAAATCTCTGTTTTATTTTCACCCGCGAAGCTCGCAGTAATGAAACGTTACAATTTATTTGCGAAAATGATATTCCAACAGGCGGACACACGTACTACACCAAGAAAGCACTGATTCAATGTCTGATTCAACCGTAGCCATTCGAAAACTTAAAGGTGGCATGGTAGGTATGGGTATGATCTTTGATGAGACTTACCGCCCCTTCTTTGAGAATGCATATCAAGAGGGCATTTATGATCCGCGGACTGGTGTGATCAAGCTGGAAATAGCGGCGGTTGCCAGCCGCACAGGGGGCCGTGCTGCAAGATACAAAGACGCGGCGGGTAATCAAATCAACGATTTCGCCAGCTATATAGAACCGGATAGTATTGGCCAGCTACTAAATCATGATGTCGATTTTGTCTGCGTCGCCACTCCGGATGACCGACATTACGAGGCAACCATGGCAGCCATTGATGCTGGTAAGCACGTGATCATTGAAAAGCCGTCTGTGCTCTCCATGCAACAGCTCGATTCAGTCATCGCTGCTGCTCGCAACAAACAGGTGTTGTGCAAAGTCGTTTATCACAAACTGTTCGACCCTGATCACAAAAAACTACGAACTTTTGTAGCAGACAATATTCTGCAACACATTAACACCGGCTATTGCACATTACTGGAACCCAAACAAATTTCCGGTTCGCAGTTTGCTGAATGGATTCAGGGGCGTAACCCCGGTACGTACGTGGCAGTGCATTACATTAAACTGATCGACTTCACCTTTGGTGGGAAACTTAAAAGCATAAGTTGTAGTGGCCAGCGCGGAATCGTCGGTGAAGCTGACGGTCACACCTGGGATTCAACACAATTACGACTGGTCTATGGATATGAAAGTGGACGGGAAGCCGCCTTTGATATACATACCAGTTGGGTAACACCCGACAATTTCCCTGGCTATGTGGAGCAGGAAGTCCAGTTCCGCTTTGACAACGGCATCTGGAATGGGCACAGTCGCAAACGCGGTGTCGAGTGTACGGTCGAAGAAAAAACACCCCTCTCGATTAAGAACTCCATGAACAATCATTACAACGGTACATTCATGGAACCCGATGGGCGGAGAACTCAACGTGGTTATGGTATCGAAGTGCTGGAGGAGTTTGCACGGGAAGTCGCTTATGTCGAGCATGGCACCGATGATAGGTCGCGTGACGAACGAATCGACCAGCTCTCCGCTGGGTTCTATAATGATATCGCCAGTGATCGTCAGACCGTCGCAGCGGTACAGGCAATGGAGGCCATCCTTGACCAACATGTGTCGGGCCATCCTGACTGTGTTGTTCGGGTCAATGAATCCGGAGGTGGGTTAGTTCTATATATTCCGGGACAGGCCGAAGGTATCGTACTATATAAACATCAGGTTTAAAACTATCTTCCAACTATCTTTAATCACAAAACCCGTTCACTTAGTAAACATTTGGTTTCAATCATGACTGACATACAACCCATTCAATTCGACGGGGAAGATAAATCGAATAGTGTCCGTGCAAAAATCCTACAACAGGAACCATTTGCCATTCGAACTTTTACACCAAGTCAGTGTGTTATCAGTCATAGTGCTGGTAGCTACCACTACACTCCTGAAGGACGTAAGCTCGCGGACTTTACTTCAGGCGTCTTAGTAGCCAATCTAGGGCACAACCCGGTAGCCTGGTGGAATCGAGTTGTAGGCTATCTGGGCTTAGAGGCCATTAAAGAAGGCGGCGAATATGCCAACAGTGTTCCATTAACTGCTTACAACGCAATTACCGAAATTGAATCCCAATCGAATGAGCGTTTGCTTGCTAATTTGCAAGCTGCTCCAGGCGGCAACAGAATCAATCAGATTATGTGGTCTGCCAGTGGTAGTGAAGCCGTTCAAAAAGCTTTATGGGCTGCCATAAAGTATCAACCGGGCAAAGATATGATCATTGCCACTCGTCATGGCTTCCATGGTAAGAAGGGTTTGGCTGGAGCTGTTACCGGAAGCGAAGAAGATAAAGAACGCGATGAACGAGTAAGATTCATCAGCTTCCCTAAATCCGAATGCGACGATGTTGAAACCCGTAAACAACCGATTGATCTGAAACCATATCAGCAGGAGCTGGATACACTTTGGGATAAACATGGTGATCGGCTGTGCTGCGTTATTACAGAGCCGTATCTGGGCGGGGGTGGCTCCTATCATCCACAGAAAGAATACTTGCAGTTGCTGCAAGCATTCTGTCGTGAACACAATCTTGTATTCATTCTGGATGAAATCCAATCGAACTTCGGGCGAACTGGTCCGATGTACGCATTCAGTCATTATGAACTCGAGCCCGATGTTGTTCTGCTGGGTAAAGGCTTAGGCAATGGTGTTCCTGTTAGTGCCGCTGTTGGACGCAATGACGTATTTGAAAGTTTAGGCTATGGTGAGGCCTCCGATACATGGAGTGCCAACCCGCTATCGAGTGCGGCGGTCGTTGCTACACTCGACGAATTCGAAACCACGAATACACTTCAAAAGGGATCCCATCTTGCAGGTATTATCGAAACCGGTCTCATTCGGCTGAAAGAGACCGGAGCGATCAGCAAAGTCCGGGGGGAAGGCTGTGTCTGGGGTATCGAGTGTGCTGATATCGGAGAACGGAAAGGGGCTGTGATCGCCAATCAGATTATTGAGGAATGTTATCTGGGAAAAGATGGCGCCTTGGCGATTCACTTACTTGGTGCGTTAGCAGGTAAAGTCCTACGTATCAGCCCACCACTAACGATGTGTCCTGATGAATGCAAAGCATACCTCGACCGACTCTATGAAGTTTGTCAGCAAGTAGCTGCTCGATAAATGCTGGCCCGTTTTTTGCCGTCTGATACAGGCATGAGGACATGTCTGGTATCCTGGTGATGGAAAAGCCTTTCATTGAACACTCATCTTAAACTTACCGATGATCTGCATCACTTAATTACAACGGGTGTTAACGGATTAGCAGACAATAAAAACTAAAAAGTGCATTACATACAATGAAATTCTATTGCGTATTATTTTTGTTATTCATCACGTGTTCTCTGCGATCAGAAGATAACAATTCATTAGCAGGAACAAGGCCAAATATCATACTCGTCTTAACTGATGATCAGGGAATGGGTGATCTATCGTGCATGGGGAATAAAGTTTTAAGAACTCCGCATCTGGACAAATTCTATTCCTTATCGACCCGTTTTACCGATTTTCATGTGAGCCCAACCTGTGCTCCCACGCGGTCTGCAATTTTCAGCGGACGTCACGAATTTCGTAATGGCGTTACACACACAATTAAAGAACGTGAACGCATGGCGCTTTCCACAACCACGTTTCCACAACTGTTACAAAATGCTGGTTACGAAACAGGAATCTTTGGGAAATGGCATTTAGGAGATGAAGATGCCTATCAACCCTACAACCGTGGGTTTAGTGAGACCTTTATTCACGGAGCCGGAGGTATTGGGCAATCCTATCCGGGAAGTTGTGCTGATTTTCCCCCTAATCGAATCTCGGACGGCCGTTATTTTGACAATGTGATCTTACATAATGACACGATTGTTAAGACGCAAGGATTTTGTACGGACGTCTTCTTTCAAGCCGCCCTTGGTTGGATAAAACAGAAATACCAATCGAAGACACCGTTCTTTGCATATATTACGCTCAACGCGCCTCATGGACCTATGATAGCGCCAGCAAAATATGAGAAGCGATTTGCAGATCAGGGCTGGGAAGACCGCATTCAAGGGCGGTATGGAATGATCGAAAATATCGATGATAACTTCGGGTTTCTGATGACTAAACTTGAGGAATGGGGGAGCCTGGAAAACACACTTGTGATCTTCATGACCGACAACGGCCAGGCAGGTAAAAGCGGAAAGCTAAACGGAGTACAAACACCTATCTTTAGCGCAGGATTCAAAACGGGAAAAGGAACACCGCATGAAGGAGGTACTCATGTTCCATCATTCTGGTATTGGAAAAACACTCTTAAATCAGGCGTTGATATCCCGTCATTAACTGCACATATTGATTTGTACCGGACATTTTGTGAGTTGGCCGGGGTGAAGATACCAAATCATATTCAGAAAATTGACGGACGCACACTTGTGCCTTTGCTTGAAAATCCAAAGGCTTTATGGAATGACAGAAAGCTATTTATTCATAAGGGTCGTTGGGAAAAGGATACCGATCCAAATGCCAGCAAATTGGAATCTTTTGCCGTGCGAACGCAACGGTGGCGTTTCGTGAACAATGCAGAATTATATGATATTTCAAACGATCCGTATGAAAGTACAAATGTCTTTGATCAATATCCAGAGATCGTAGCCGAACTAAGAAAAGCATACGATCGTTGGTGGGAAGAAACGCTACCACTTATGGTCAATGAAAACGTGCCCTATGCTCAGGAACAACCACAGGCAGTAAGATATCAAAAGCAACTCGAAACAAAAGGGATTCCCAATTGGATACCACCGAAGTTGTAGATCTATCAGTATTTGTCTAACTTTCTACCGTTCCTAACTCGTATAGAGGTTGGTTTAGACGGATCTTAGCCCTAGTGAAAATTCCGAGTGACTGGTTTTTAAGCGTTATCAAAGAGTCATCTGAAAGCCGTTACGCCAAAAAACGTTCCAAGCTTCGTTCTCCGGTTAGCAGCACCGTTCTTGCTGTACATCGACCCCTTGATGCATGGTTTTTTTCGACCTCTTTGAAATGCGGAACCATCCTTCAAAAGCAAAAACAATCTTGCGACTGAAGGCGATGTCCTTATTAGACGGGGCTTTTTCCCGCAGGCTATATTAGATTCCCCACGAACAAGCCGATATTTCACGTTCAAATGGACTGGGAAGGAATATAAAATAATCGATAAATACTCTTCGGTTACCTCTCTAACGGTTCACTCCTATGCCCATTAGCCTTTTATGTTCATCATGCCAACAACCACTCAAAGTTCCGGATGAACTTGCAGGCAAGAATTGTAGTTGCCCTTATTGCAAAACGATTATGAGGGTCCCTACGCCTCAAATTAACGATACCCCGACAATCAAAGGAAGTGAGGAACGTGTATCAGGGCGTAGTCGTCAAACCAAATCACGTCCCCACCGCTCAGCATCTATAAAATTCGCTTCCGATGGAAGTAATGTTAGTCTACTTAAAAGTGCCATCATTGGGATCTCGGCGGCGGTGATTGTCTTCCTTCTCCTGCTCCCTCTTCAGCAAATGGGCTACCGCCTGGGTACGATGTTCTGGGATAGTGTTGGGATTAACTTCCCGACAACTTTGTTAATGTTTTGGTCGTTTGCCATTCTACTTCTCAAGCAAAGGAAATTATCTAATCAGAAGAATGCATTCATTATGGATGTGCTTCCGGCCACGGTCTCTGAGGAAATCACGTTGGAGTCGTTAGATGGTTTTGTGGAACATATCAACAACATACCGCGTAACTGCCGTGAGACCATGTTGGTCAATCGAGTAATTCGGGGGATCGAACACTTTCGGGTTCGAAAGAGTGCGGCTGAGACAGTGACCATGATGGAATCACAGTCTGGCATTGACGTCGCCAATGTAAATAGTAGTTACGCGATCATTAAGGTATTCATCTGGGCGATGCCTATTCTGGGGTTCATTGGAACGGTCATGGGGGTCAGTACTGCGGTAAGCGGGCTATCCGCAACTTTAGAAAATGCCTCGGATGTGTCGGCGGTCACCTCGTCAATGAAAAGCGTATTTGGTGGTCTAGGGACCGCTTTTGACACGACACTCCTGGCATTAATCATGAGCATGTTGGTGAAAATTCCCACGTCAGCTCTGCAGCGCAATGAAGGTTCACTGGTCACACTGATCGACGAATACTGTAACGAAAATCTGTTAAGACGCTTAAATGACGGTAAAGAAGGGGGCGCCGAAAGAGGGACGCAGGGACTCTCGCTGGGAAACACGCCTAGCCTTTTAAAGGAAGCCTTAATGGAAAGCCTGGGAACAAACGAACTGAAGCAATTCCAAAAGCAAAGTGCTGAAAATGCAATTGCGATCGCCGGACAAATTCGCGCTGCTGCACAGATCAGTGCCGAAATGCAAAACAACCTCAGTACTCTTACGTCCACAATGGCTAGTCTTACCAAGCAGGCAAGCGAAACCACGAATGCTCTCAAGGCACAATTGCAGCAGCACAAGCAGGACATCGTTGCTCATCAACCCAAACGCCGTAAAGGTTGGTTCTCTCGATCTGACTCCAGACGTAAGAGGAGATAAGCATGCGAAAATCGGTTGATGACGACTCGGATAATGACGTGTCGCTATTCCCATTTCTGAGTATCATCGCTGCGATCATCGGTGTTTTGACGTTAATGATTGCAGCGATCACTTTAGATCAGATGAATCAGGGTGACAGTAAGCAAATCGTCGCCAATGCTATCCGATCCGAGGAGCTAAGGGCAAGCATTGAAAAACAGGAGGAGAAAATCCGTACCATTCGTCTGTCCTTATCCGACGAGGACCTGGCATTGTTGGCAAATGCCGAAAATCGCGAGAACGAGATCGTAAAAACAAAAATAGAATTAGAAGCGTTACTAAAAGAACTCGAGGAAAGTCAGAAGGAACTGGACATACTGATAAAAGTCGAGATCGTAGTACCTGAAATTCCTCCGGATTCTATCGAAACTCTGGCTGACTTAAGACTAGAGCATGGTGAATTGCAGAAGCGCGTAAACGCATTGCAAAAAGAGGTGGCGGTCAAAAAAGCCGAAACAGAGGGAAGTGTTAAGGTGCTGCCCGGAGGGACGGGGCTCAATGTGAAACCTCACTTTGTGGAATGTACTGACGGCGCCATCGTGCTACACGGTGCGAGTGAGTCGACCCGCATTCGCCAAGCGGAAATCCTAAGCCATTCGTTGTTCAAGGAATTGTTACAGACGGTGGTTAATAAACCGGGCAACGCGGTCACTTTTCTTTTAAGGCACGACGGTTTGCAAAGTTATCGGCTGGCAAAACGCATGTGTGATCAAAACAGTGTGAGATACGGGAAACTCCCGGTGGTAGGTGATGGTCGTCTTGATTTCACTAACTTCGACAAGTGATAAGTTGTTTTCAAGGACGGATGGCCAGGATAGTAGAGTATAAGAATGAAGTCACACAGTAATCTCGAAGAAGACGATGGAGACGGCCTCGATTCATTACTGGATACGATGACCAATGTCGTTGGGATATTAGTCATGGTTTTGATTGCGACCCAATTAGGTGTAAAAGACGCCGTGGATCGGATCGCTCAATCGGAAAAAGGTTCTCAAGAGTCTGTGCAAATACTGGAAGAGCAATACACTTCCAGTCTTGCTCTGGAACAGCAGTTAGAGGAACGGTTTAAAGATCTCAACACGCAATCAGCGCGGCAGGTCGAACTTGCGAAGTTGCGACAACAGCTAGAGAGCACTACTTCAAAACTGCAGGATACTAAAACAGAAACTCAGCTTGTTTCAGTGAAACTGACGGAGGAACGTAAGACGGCGGAAGAAATTGTGGCCTCGATGGAATCGCAGGAAAAGGAGAAGGAGCGACTCTCAAAAGAGATCTCCAAGAATCTGGAAGATGAGGCCATGCTCAAAGCGTTGTTAAGTGATTATAAAGGGATACCGATTGCCCCGAATGAAAGTTTGACATTGCCCAATCCACGTTCGGTTCCGGAGGGGGCGAAACAGTTTGTTCTTTTATGCAAAGCAAACAAAATTTACCCGCTGTTCTTTAATGAACAGGACCGAAAAGTGATGCGTGAGGCAATCGAGTCCATCGTTCAACAACGACAGCTGTTCCGCGGACCTGAACTGGGAGTGGATCATGAAGTATTACTTCCATTAGTCAATCGAAAACCACCGACGGGAGAATACTTTGTATCTCATTTGATACGCTCGGGAATCTATCCTCGCATTTCCTTTACTCCGCGAGCGACGAAAGGAATCGCTCTTCAGGAGGTACTTGGAGCGAGATCACGATTTAGCGGGTTTCTCGATAATTTTGATCGTAATAGGTTTTATATGCGTTTCTTTGTATATCCGGATAGTTTCGAAATCTACATGGCCGCCAGAAAGGCGGCTGATAAACGTGGAATTCTTGCCGGTTGGGAACCTCAAAGTGACGAGTGGGTATATACAACCCATCTGGGAGGGAGTTTACTATTCGGCGCGAAGCCGCCTCCTCCTAAACCCAATCCAAATCCGACACCTCCCAGACCAGCCCCCAAATTAATTGACTAGTCAAGCTGTACCGCTTCGGTATGAACCAACGCAAGTCGATCGAGGGGCGAAGCAGGTGTGATTCGCCTGCCACAGAATAACGCCCGAAGAAGCCTTGCCAATCAGGCCATCCATTTTTTGTCTTTTGCTTATTTCTTGCGCCCCGGCCTACGTGTTTCCGCACCTATTCACGTAACTACATCTACAGTGATTTAGCCTAAGACATTTTTTGGAGACCGCATGAACAATCCCTATCAAGCACCACTAGACGCTGAGAACAACTCAAATCAACTGAATTCAGGCCACGAGTATTCAGCGTTTGAAATCTCTCAGTTATATCGCTGTCGTAAGGGTGCAGGCTTTCTCTTGTTTAGTATTTGCACGATTATAATCTTGTTTATCTGTGGAGTTATCGCCGGCGGATTACAACTTACTCCAAGGGAAGGAGGTTCTTTCTTATTTGTGATTATTGGGATCGGAGCCGTCGGGGGAATCTGCACATTCATTGGAAACGTTATGTTACTCTTCTCTCCTGAACGTAGCGGAGCAAAACAACTATTTGTGATTTCATTCGTTTTAGGAATACTCAGCAACGTTGGCCCTACGCTAATTCCATTTCTGCCTATAGACATCAGACTGAGTCTTCTCACGACATTTCTTTTCGGTATTACACCTTTGATCTGCTTAATACTTTTTCTCACCGGCTGGATACGGCTTGCGATTTTCATCCAATCCGCGAGTGTCGCTGCGAAGATGAAAAGAGCCCGGACCGCATTTTGTGTTTTACTCATCCTTCCATTTACGATATTTGTTTTGGCGACAATACTTACATTATCCGGAACAAATGTCCCAAGTGAATTGAAAGTTTTAATGGGGGGGACGGCGGTGATCGGTACGATCGTTTCTGCAGTCATTTTCGTGATTAATTATGGCAATGGTTTGACGATTTTCCGACAAGCAGTCACGTCGATTTCTCTAGATGATTAATACCACGGCTTTTGAGAATTTCTTTCGCTACAAACTTATAGGACGACTCTAAGGGAGAATCACCCGAACCTTAAAAATGCGCGAGCCCCTGAGCTAAACCTCTCTATACGAAACGATAGCCCAATGACTCAACCAAGTCGGCATCTAACTTTTCTCTCACTCCACATAGAGGTCATCCAATTTGAAGTACTGACCGCTACGAACCCCTTCCTCCCAACCGATGGCAAAGAGGGTTCTAATTTTAGTCAGGTCAACACCATATCTTGCTGCCTCGCTCAGGGAGATATAGCAACGGTGCCACTGGCCGTCCGGTTTGAAACCAAGTGAACTCATGGACGCCTCATATGTCTTTCCGTCGACGCTCTGGATGATGACACGAAACTTCGACCAGTTGCTTGCATCCGTTGACTTCAGCGCAAAACCCATTTTACGAAAAGAGGAGAGGTCAGCTACGCCTTCACCATAATCAGGATTCATTTCCAGAACCCATCGACTCCAGCCATGATTTAACACAAACCTATAGGATTGTGCTCCCTCAAATTTATCCTTGTAGTCAACAATCATTTCTGCTGATTGCTGCGAGCGCCCGGGGGGCTTCCAGGAATAAGAACGTGAATCAGAGCCCTTTTCCCAACTACAACGCCGATTCAATGTTTTAGGAAGTTCACTAAAGTGATGAATACCAACTCGCTTTCCAGTAGAAGCTGATGGTGGAATATACCTGTCTTCGGGTTTGAAGTTGAGATCTTGCTCACGTTGGTACACACGGACATAGTCAATTAAATATTCAGCAGGCAATTTTGCATTTTCCACATCCCCCCCGTTATTTCCTCCCAATGCAAGATTAATAATGAGGTAATGAGGATGGTGAAATGGATTTTTAGGTCCCCATTTAAGATTTGGATTATAGGTATCTACAAGCTTAGTTTCGTTGAGCAACCTGTCGTCAACA
>PAAT01000156.1 GCA_002698965.1 Rhodopirellula sp.
ACAACTATTACCGTCACACTCGAGGATGGCGGCCTGGATTCCGACCTCGCCACGTCTGATGACAACGCCACCACCACCACGACTTTCGAGGTCACCGTCAGCGGCGAGCTAAAATGGCATAATTATGCTCGACCGGCTGACGTCAATAACGACCGTAACATTTCAGCTGTGGATGCTTTGTTCATCATTAACCATCTCAATTTGCACGGTAGTCATTTATTACCTCAAAGCCGGCCCGCCGGTTCCATGTGGCTAGACGTCAACCGGGATGGATGGGTAAGTCCTGCCGATGCTATATTCGTTATCAATCATCTTAATGGCAAGAACTTTGATGTCGCAGTCTCCGTTCTTCCCCTGGACCTTAATGGAAATCAGATAACAACTATTGAAGCCGGAGCTTCTTTCTATCTCTCTTTGGTCACAGAGGATCTGCGTGAGGATCGCAAAGGAGTCTTCGCAGCTTATGTAGACGCTATTTACCCGAATAGCCATTTGTCCGTTGTGGGCGTTCCCTCATATCTGTCGCCCTATGTCAACGGTCGTTCTGCCAATACAGAGTTAGCTGGTATTGTCGACGACTGGGGTGCCTTTGCTGGCCTTACGGAAACCGGAAGCGGAAGTTATATCGTAAGTAGCATCCCGATGATCGCTAAATCTCCAGGGGAAATCATCTTATCGGCATCACCTGCCAACAATAGTCCCAGCCGTGACATCCTTCTCTTTGGATCTGAAGAAGCCGTTGATTTTAGGGGCATCGAATTCCGTGCATCTCAATTGTCAATTCTTGAGGAGGCCGAGGGAGAAGGTTGGTCAATTGACGACGGTTTGGTCAACCTTCTAAGTTCAGACACCTCACCTGACTTAAGGTCACTCGACGATTACTATGGTAATTATTGATACAGCATTTTCCGTTTATACAATTTATCGCATCTGATTTCGCTCGCTTTTCTCATAGCCATTGCTCAACATTCCGATACCCGCTGGATTTCAAAGGACACTAAGGATAAGTTCATCCTTATCCTTACGGACTATTAACCCATCTAGGCAACTAAGTTTTCCAAACAAACACTCATCCCTTTAAACCGAAACGGTCGGGAGATCCGGTATGTGGACCAGCCAACGACAAACAACGAGATGGTTTTTCAATTACCTCTTCATCGCATTCCAAACATTTCCAGTAGTCCTGATGGGCCAAACGACTCTCGAGATTACCGCCACCGGACAAACGCCGGTAGGTTTTGAACGCGTGTTTGGCAAAAAGGTGCAAGTATTCGGTTTAACGGTGTTCGCTACACGCTCTACGTCGGACAGTAAACTACTGCACGCAGCGAATGTGCTTGCACAATACCTGGACAATGACGCTGATGGCATTGCAGATAACAAACTAGTCCTTAAGTCACTTCAAAAAGAACGGGGTGCCGTGGTGATGTTCGCTTCGCAGCGGGAGGCGATGGGCATCGATATCCATCGCTATATTCCGGAAAAAGTCTGGGACCAGATGATCTTAGTAGCTCTGTTTGGTAACGAAACACTACCAAGCGGGGCCGCTAACGGAAGGTTTGATGCAACATACGAAGAAGTATTACACCTGATAACCTCTGGCGGATACGCACATGCCTATCCTCGAATTTTCGGAGAGACCGCTGGAACCAGGCTAGCTAAAGCAATGGACAGTGCTCGGGGAGGCCACTTCACAAGGACTCCACGAGCTTACCCACAATCCGCCTGGTATACGTATTATGACCGTTCATGTGACTATCAGTGTCAAATCACGGAATACATCTATTGGGGTATTACCTCCATAATCGGAGCCCAGGATTTCCCGGGACGATTTGAACAGATCTCTGACGAATGGCGTTTGAATACACCGGCAAAACTAAAGTCTGGAGACCCTGTGTTATACGGTTTGTTATCGGATCCCCAATATTCTTTTCCAACCAAATTACCTGATGGAACTTACCGACCACAATGGAAGAACACGCCAACTCGACCTGGATTTCCAAGCACTAGGTAAGCCTACTTATTTGCTGTAGATCGGATCGAATAGATATCTCTTAAACCGTGATATCTGGATTACGTTCTTTTCCGAGGAACTCCAAATCAAGAGTTAAAACATGTAATTGAACACCATTGGACAACCACGGCTCGTCGACCTCCGCTTTCTGTCGAATCTCAACGCCAACCCCCATACCCAAGCCAAAGCTGAAATTACCACCACCACTCATGAACGCCTTCGTTATCTCGACAAACTGAGGCTTTGCGGTATCAGCGGTTGCAAATTCCGGAACGAAGGCTACTTCCCCTGTAACTTTACGTTTATCAATTGTTTTTGCTGCTTCCGTAAACTCAAAGAAAACCAAATGGAATGAGTATTTCTCCAAAAGCTCTTTTTGAGCCTGTTCCGTCTTAGCTTCGGCAATGATTTTTGCAAAAAGACGATAAGTTCCCGGAAACGGACTCCTCACCTCCTGCCCCACGAGGCCGCCTGTTCCCGACAAAGCGTTCTTATCATACCTGAACATCAGGTGCTGATCGACGGCCATCTTGCCAACCCTTCCAGCTTCTTTAACCTCTGCGGAAAAGGTACCCGTGTTGATAAATCTCCAACCTTTAGGGCGGGAAGGAACGTGGTATGGATGTAGAACCTGCTTACCTTCGAAAGAACTCTGCCGAATCATCATGTCTTCGTCATAGTCAGGCACTCGGGCCACATCACCAGTACACTCACAACGCTGTGATGTTGCGGCGGCGTCACCCAATAACTTGAACAGCGCCGGCTGTTTTGAAAAAGCCAACTCACGTCCAGTTGGATCGGTAAACGTTCCCTGGTAATCCAAACCAGCCAAATGAAATATCGTGGATGTGAGGTGCCCTGGGTCTACCTTATCTGCAAGGGCATACGCCCCCTGCGAATCAGACTCCCCATAAACCTGTCCGCCGCTGATACCAGCGCCGGCTAAGCTCGCACTAAATACCGGTCCCCAATGATCGCGTCCCCCTTTGGGATTAATCTTAGGCGTCCGACCAAATTCGCCAATAGCGACGACAAGAGTCTCGTCTAGTAGTCCCCGTTGTTCTAAATCTTCAATTAAGGCTGTATAACCTACATCAAAAATAGGACAAAGCACGTCTTCGAGGCGATCGGCATTTTGTGCGTGTGTATCCCATAGCGGATTATCTGCTGCATTGTCCCCCGGTTCCCGCGGCCAATTAACATGAACTAATCGTGCGCCGGATTCTATCAGACGCCTTGCAAGTAAAACGCACTGCCCCCAGCGATTTCGTCCGTAGCGATTGCGAACATGCTCAGGCTCTTCCTGAATATTGAAGGCATTTCGAGCTTTGCCACTCGTTAATAGTTCAAAGGCTTGCTGTTGATAACTGTTCACGGTATCAAGAAGTTTGCTACCCTCTACGTCGCGCAAGCGATCTTCCAATTTTGCCTGCAGGGATCGACGATCTCTCATCCGGCCAAGTGTCACACCGATGGGCTCAAACCCTTCAATCTTATAATCCCGTCGTGACGGATCGCCAACAAAATGTTCCGGCGCCCATTGCGTTCCCATTAGTCCACCCAATTGTCCCGCCGGCGTCACATTCTCATTTTGTCGTACATAATCCGGGATGACCACCGAGCTTAAGCCTGGCATCCTAGCACTGGGCTTATAGCGTTTAATGATCGAACCGTAAAATGGCCAATCACTCGTCTGAATCGTACGGGCATTAGACCCCTGATATTTGTAACCGGTTAATACCCAATGCCCGCTACTAGAATGAATATTATCATCGGTAGACATCGACCGTATTACTGCCAATTTATCAGCAATGGCAGCTGTGCGCGGTAATAGCTCGCTAAACTGGATGCCTGGAATATTTGTTTGAATAGGCTTAAATGGCCCGCGGATTTCTACAGGCGCATCCGGCTTAGGATCAAACGTCTCATGCTGAGGCGGCCCACCGCAAAGGTAGAGAAAAATAATATTCTTCGCACGACCAAACGAAGCTCCCAATTGAGCGGGTTGAGGAGATGCCTTCACCAAATCAGCAAGGCCGAGACCGCCTAGCGTAAGGCCGCCAACACGCAACAATTCCCGACGATCATATAACTGAATACTCATGACTAATCCGCGTCATCAAGATAAATGGTGTACTTCACATAGCCTTATTATACCAAGACCACCTGTCTTTTACCTCGGATGTTTTGACCGACGATCCTGACTCCATTTTAAAAAGACCGTCAGCAGAACACCGCTTAGGATCGCGTTGATTAACAATAGACCTAAACGGCCAACACATCCTACACCGNTTCGCTTATAGGCGAGNGCGAANGCCCACCNAATAACCTACAGCCTTCTCCGACGGCATGAGATTTGGTTTACAAACACGGTCCGCTACNANGAGTTTCATTAAACGCAAAAAACGGCTTAAACGCCACGAANCTGNGCATAAGCCGTTTTTNGATTGCCGTTTATTTTTTAAAGCGGACGAATCACCGAAATGTTTCGGTAGTAATCCAAAAGTGTTTCTATAGAAACCACTCCGCCACCCATACCGCTCTTCTTGACACCTGCGTAGGGCACGCCGTGCACAATAACATTATGCGAGTTGATCCAGCCGTTACCTGATTCGAATGACTCCGCTACACGCTGGCACTTAGCAAGGTCCTGCGACCAGACACTATTCGCTAACCCGTAGTCGGTATTATTCGCTAATCGAACCCCCTCTTCTTCCGAATCAAACGGGGCAAGATAAGCGACCGGCCCGAAAATTTCTTCAACAGCGGCAACGTTATCGAGCGACCCAGCCAGCAGTGCTGGTTTAACATAGTGGCCCCCGTCGCAGCCGTCGACAGACGCGGCGCCACCTTCCAGAACGAGTTCAGCCCCCCCGGCAACTCCTTTTTCTAAGTAGCCGAGTACGCGTTCACGCTGTTTTGCACTCACAACGGGACCCATCTGGGTCGCTGAGCCCAATGGATGACCGATGGCCACCTGCTCCATTTTTTCTTTAACCTTACCGACGAACTCATCGTAAATGTTCTTATGAACCAACCAACGGGTTGCATCACAGCACACCTGTCCTGTATGGAAGGTAATCGCGCCGACGAGTCCATCAGTCGTGAAGTCCATATCACAATCATCAAATACGACCGCGGCACCTTTACCACCAAGTTCCAGCTTAACCGGAGTGAGATTTGCCCCACTTGCTGCCGCAACAAGACGCCCCACTTCGGGCGAACCCGTAAACGACATGCGGCAAAAACCAGCATTTTCAGATACAGCCTTGCCAGCGGTTTCTCCCAAACCTGGAACAATGTTAATCACTCCATCCGGTATACCGATTTCCGTGGCCAGTTGCGCTAAATACAGCGTGGAAAGAGGAGTGTCTTCTGCCGGCTTGACGACGACTGTATTACCAGCCGCCAGAGCTGGTGCAATCCCCCAACCAAGCAATAAAAAGGGGAAATTCCAGGGGATGATAAAACCACAGGGGCCCCACGGATGACGCACAACCGCCGCTTCATGATTTTTAACTGCCAGAACTGTACGACGTTCAATATTCAGAGCTAAGTCTGCAAAGTAACGCATTGTATCTACAAAGTTTTGCACATCACCACGTGCTTGCTCGAGAATCTTACCGCAATCGAGCGACTCCAGTTGCGAAATGGTTTCGAGTTGTGTTTCTACGGCATCCGCCAAACGATGTAGGATTGCACTACGTTCATTCACGGCCATGGTTGCCCAACCGGAATTTTTAAATGCATCATCTGCCGCCGCTACCGCATTATCCACGTCATTTTTTTGAAAGCTAAAGACTTCCGCTAACACTTCCCCTGTCCCCGGGTCTTGTGTGGTAAAGGTTCCACCATCCGTTGCTTCGACGCCCTTACCGCCTACCCATCCCTTGAGTGGCCCAGCTGCTAAAAATGCCTCGACCTTGGGGCAAATTTCTTGACCTTGTATTGTTGCCATGTTGAATTCCTCTAGCTATTTAGTCCCTGAGCCTTTGCTCTTGGTTTACTGATCATTATCCAGACTCCTTAATTTTAGCGACTTAAAAACACGACAACAACTTACACGGAACTGCTATTTTTTATAGTGGCCTAAATCCGTTAAAATCACAGTTCAAACTCTATAAGATCCTCTTCACCTAAAATGTGCCATGGTTAAACATAAGCTACTGCCTTTATGCGTCCTGCTTCTAACGATTTCTTCGGCCGAGGCCGACAAAAAGCTGGGCGACGCGACATTTTCCCATATCGACACCATCGCGGCTGACACTTTCGAAGGCCGTCTCGCAGGATCTAAAGGTGGATATGCAGCAGCTAATTACATCACAACCATTCTGGCGGACAATAAGGTACAGCCCGCTGGCGATGGCAGCTATTTCCAGTTGTTTAGCAAGGTCTACCCAAATTGTCGAAATATCTTCGGCATCATCGAAGGAACGCATCCGGAAATGTCTAAGGAATTAATCGCGGTAGGGGCACACTACGACCACGTAGGGTTTGGAAAAGATAAAACCTCCGGCCCGATCCATAACGGAGCAGACGACAACGCAAGTGGAACGGCTACAGTTCTAGAACTCGTCAAGCATTTCTCGAAAAAGAAAAATCGCCTCCAACGATCCCTACTAGTGTGTTTCTGGGACAGCGAAGAGCAAGGACTTATCGGATCGAAATACTGGATGGAAAACCCGACGGTCGACGTCTCTCGGATTGTCTTCAAGGTGAACATCGATATGGTGGGACGTTTAGATGGAGACACTTTAGAACTACAGGGGCATCGTAGCGTGCAGGGATTAAAACCAATTTTACGCAAAGCAAATGAAGGTCTCGACATCGAACTCGATTACGTATGGACCATGGTAGCCAATAGCGACCACTGGCCATTCATAAACGCGAAAATACCCGGGTTCATGTTCCATACCGGTTTACACAAAGAATATCACAAACCGGAAGATGATCCGGAAACCATTGATATCGTAGGATTAGGGAAAGTTGGGCTGCTCACCCGCCGCTTCATACATCACCTTGGCACATCGGAAACCACTCCAAAGTTTCGTGCCGAATCTCTTACCGAGAAAATGCCAAAGAGATAACCTACTTCCAGCCCATAAAAAGGCGGAAAACACTAATCCGAAAACCAGCATCTTCCGCCCGGAGAAACGTTTCCTTTTTTAACCGCGGCCGATTCGATCTAAAACCGTAGTGACGGTTTGGCGGAGGACATTACCGCTATTGCGTAGGCCCTGAACTTCTTTTGGCCAGAGTTCAATCTCAAGACGATCAACAACTCCCTGCCTGCCTATAATTGTAGGAACAGACAAGGCCACATCTCGAATCCCATAGGCCCCCTGCTGCACACTTGAAACTGGCAAAATGCGTTGGCTATCCAAAGCAATCGATTCCACGACATCGCGAATGGCGATCCCGACCGCAAAACCAGCTCCGCCCTTTTTACGAATAACCTCGGCACCACTACCACGCGTACGGGTAAATAGTTCATTTGCCAAATTAGGGGTCCAACTGGGATGCTTTTCAAGTGGCAACCCGCCGACAGTGGCACTAGACCAAATCGGTACCATGCTCTCACCATGCTCACCTAAAATCAGTGCTGACATCTGCGTTGGCGGGACGTTTAATTGCTGCGCAATTAAACTACGAAAACGGATAGTATCAAGCTGTGTGCCTAATCCAATCACCTGGCTATTAGGTAGCTCCAGTCGATCCGCTGCAACATAGGTCAGGATATCGACCGGGTTGGAAACCACAAACACGATAGCCTCCTGTCGTATCCCAACCCGCTTTATTTCATCGAGAATCGATACAAACAAATCGGTATTTCGATTGATGAGGTCGAGACGACTTTCGTCTGGCTTACGTCGTAATCCAGCGGTGATACAAATCACATCGCTGTCGGCCACGTGTTCATAACCGCCAGCCACTACCTTCTGATCGGCCGTACTGGGACCCCCGTGAAGGATATCTAAAGCCTGACCTTCAGCCGCTTCCAAATTGACATCTAGCAACGCGATCTCCCGGACAACTCCACCACACTGCAATGCGAATGCAGCACTGGATCCAACGAGACCTCCTGCTCCAATAATACTCACTTTCATTACTCTGTTCCTCCTGCAAATGTCATCTTAGGCAGAAGCCTTTTGACTAGCCAAAGCTGACATTACACGCTCCGTGATCATCTGAATAAGGTGTTCCTGATCTTGACCAGACGCCGAAACGGGATTTGTACCCGCGTAACCGCCCATTGCCGGCGGAGCTTCAAACGTACGGCGGGATACACCCGAATTTTCCCAACTGTCTTTAAACACAGTATTCGCACACATATCGCAGTCCGAATATTCCTCCGCGCGAGGATCAGAGAAACCGAGCTTTGCCTTAAGATCTAACAACTCGCGTTGTTTGTCTTCCGTGAAGTAACTAATATTTCCGAGGCCTTTTGCCAGCATAAGCATGCGACAATAGGCATCCAGGATTTCAGTCCACCAGTACGCCTGCTCAACATCAGCACCATAGCTTACCGTACCATGGTTAGCCAGCACGATTACGTTCGTTTGATTTACAAATGGCAGAATGGTCTCAGCAAATGCTTTTCCGCCTGGTGTTTCATATCGCGTGATCGGTACGTCGCCGAGAAAAATCTCGACTTCCGGCAGTACACACTGCGGAATAGGCTCGCGAGCGATTGCAAAAGCGGTCGCGTGAGGCGGATGGCAATGCACGACACTCTTAATTTCAGGGCGTGCTTTATAGATTTCCAAATGCAATAACGCTTCACTAGATCTTTTTTTACGTCCCGCCGTCTGGTTACCATTCATATCGATGGTACAAATATCATCCGGTGTCAAAAACCCCTTCGAGTGCATCGTCGGAGTACACAGAACCTCATTATCGCTCACGCGGACGGAAATATTACCATCGTTCGCAGCGGCGAAGCCCTTATTGTAGATTCTGCGACCTATATCACAGATATCCTGTTTGACCTTAAATACGTTAGCCATTGTTACGTTTCTCCTAATTTCAATAGCAATTAACTGACATCAAGTTCATCTAAAATTGCGGCATTATAGGCATCCACCGGTTTCAACGCCGGCCGAAATGGCTGTGCCGCTTCGCCACCCTCACTGAGAGCCACGAGATCACCATTTCCAGCCCCTAATTCGTCCCACATGACTAAAAAGTCAGCGGAATTTGTATCTTTACGTCGGAGTTCATTCAGATTTAGCGGCACCACCGCCTTCAGTGTTGCGGCTTCAAACTCAGCAACACTTTGATTGAGCGTGACTGTCCCTATTACTTTTGCAAACCTCACCGTGAAACTCCCTCCCCATTCAAAGCCAAGCCGGTATGGCGGCATATTGCTGATTCAAAAACACTTCAATCACCCTAGGCAACTGCCATGCGACGCCAGCTCTGGACGAGACCACCAGCACGTTCGCAGCCGTCGCCTCACATCGTTGTTCTACAGCGCCCGGTTTCTCAAGCGACAAAACCTCAACAGGCCGTATCGTTGAAATTCGGCTGAGTGCAACGACCGCCACTTCCGGTACCTTTGTCATAAGGACAATACGCTGCCCTTCTTCACATAGACCTGCGATCTCCTGGCTAGCCTTAATAACGCAGTCGAACCTCCTTGGATTGCCAAGCAAGGAGCGTACGCCCGATGGAATTTGGTCGTCACATTCCACCATAAACAAACTCGCCATTAACGAACTATCTAGTGCCTCGGTACCCTGAACCGACTCACGACGAAGTACCACTCCGCGTTCCCGGAACAAATCTTTAGCAGCCGGTGTAATCACGGCATCAGACCGAACCATCACTACCCCGACAGACGGTCCGACGGCCGTCACTTGTGCCGTTGTTATTACTCTGTCATGCAACGTCTCGGACGAATTCTGCGGCGTTAACGAATATTGATTCACCAGACGCGTTACCACTTCATCGATCACTACCTGCATTTCTTGTGGTTTAAGCATTAGTCCTTGATACCTATCGCAGACCATCTGGCCGGGGTGGCTTCGGCATGAAGCCTTTCCCGCATGGCTTTCCCATCGGATGTGATGATGATCGTATCCCCTTTGCCGGCTCCCACGCTATCAATCGCCAGCAACGGGAATCCATCCGGGGTCGTCCCATCCGATAAATACGGCTGCACAATTAGCATTTTTGATCCCACCATGGAATCATGCTTAATCGTGGACACGACCGTGCCCAAAACAAGAGCTTCTTGCATAACTCTTTCCTACCGCCCTAAAACGTGTAAATTATCAATCAGCGAACATCTGCGCTCTCGCGTAAATGTCAATGGCGTGGTGACACCTTCACCGGTTGGTCCGGCAATAGAAAAGGAAATATACCCTTCCCCTCCCAGCCCCAAGCCAGCCATACAAGGGCCATTTTTCACAAAAATGGTCGTATCCAATGCCTTCGCCATCTTGGTCATATTGCTAACATTGTTCGAGTGAATGATGGCTGTATGTCGAAATCCATGTTCATAGATTTTGGCCAACTCGATGCCTTCATCTATATCACGCACTCTGACAAATGGCACAAAGGGCATCATCTGTTCGACCGTGACAAAGGGGTGATACTGATCCGTCTCGCCGAACAACAACTCCGTGTTTTCAGCGACGTTAAGGCCCGCTCCCTGGGCCAGCACGCTGGCATCCTTACCCAAGTATTGTTTTGATGGTGCATCATGGTTATCGTCACCAACTTGTACAATCGCCTGACTCGTTAACTGATCGACCTGTCCGGGATTCAAGCGAGCCGCACCAGCCCGTGACATAGCATCCATCATTTTGTCGAAGACTGATTCCACGACGAAGACTTCTTTCTCAGCAATACACAGCAGATTATTGTCGAATGCTGCGCCCTGAATAATGGACAAGGCGGCGCGATCAAGATCGGCTGTTTCGTCGACCACCACGGGAGGATTACCTGGCCCGGCAACCACAGCCCGTTTTCCGCTGTTGAGTGCTGCTCTAGCTACTGCGGGGCCGCCGGTTACACAAATAATTGCAACGTCGCGATGCTTAAAAATAATATCGGCTGTTTCGAGTGTAGGCTCCGCCATCACACAGATTAAATTATCGATACCAAGGTCATCATAAATCGCCTTATTGAATCTTCGCACACCTTCGGCAGCAACTTTCTTTCCGCTGGGATGAGGATTCACGACCACAGTGTTTCCAGCTGCGATCATGCTCACCGCATTGCCTGTGATCGTGGGAAGAGAGTGCGTAACAGGTGTGATGGCTCCCACAACTCCAAACGGTGCATGTTCTACCACTGCCAGGCCATGGTCACCCGAAAACACTTCGCTACGCATAAATTCAACACCTGGAGAGAGCATCCCTAGCGTTTTCAACTTATCTATCTTGTGTTCTAAACGACCAATCTGAGTTTCGTTCATTTCCATCGTTCCCAACTCGACACATTGTTCGATGGAAATACGACGAATATGGGCAATGATCTTTTTGCGATCCTCCATTGTCATCGTTTGGAGTTGTTCGAATGCTGCTCTCGCTGCCTGAACGGCTTCATTGGCGTCATGAAACACGCCGTGCCGCCCGACAAGGCTGCCTCCGGAAACGACCGGAGCTCTACCAACTTCGGCTAATACCTGACTTACCACATCTCGAATTAAATTTTCACTGATCTGCATTTTCATACTCACTTGCAGTTAAACGTTTCTCCACGTTCGCAATTATGTTTCATTTTCGCGGTGATAAACACATCCGTTATCTACGTGAACCTGATCCACAATTCCGATTACCACAGCGTCAATAGGAAGCTTACTTGTCCCTTCGGTCATCCGGGCACTAGAGCCCTGTGTGAGCAACACAAAATCATCCACACCTGCACCGAGCGTGTCCACAGCCACAAATGTCCGGCCTGTAGTTGCCAGACTTTTCCGATGTTTGGCCTCAAGCCTATACGGCTCGACTACTAAAAGCTTATGCCCAACCATTGTTTCCACTTTTTGAGTGGAAACCACGGTCCCGGTAACTCTGGCTACGAACATCTAACTACCTTCCAATAACGCTTTTGTTTGACGAGCAACGATGATTTCTTCGTTCGTAGGAACGACCCAGATATCAACCTTGCTCTGCTGACTGCTAATTTTGGTTTCCCCGGTGACGCTGAGATTAGCCGAATCACATAATTCAATGCCAAACGCCTCCAGATCCGCACAAATGCGTTTCCGGACTTGTTCTCCGTTTTCGCCTATTCCGCCGGTGAAGACGATTGCGTCTGCTCCACCAAGTTCCAACAGCAGGCCGCCCAAATGGCGTCGGGTTTCAGAGATAAAGATATCCAGTCCTAACTGAGCATCCTGGTTTCCTGCAGCAGCTGCTTCCTCTAAATCCCGGCAATCTCCACTTGTTCCGCTCACACCAGCAAGACCGCTCTGGTTTGCCAGGTATTCAAGAACTTCGTCGAGACTGAGACCTGTTTTTTTGATAATGACCGGCAAAGCGAAAGGATCGAAATCACCTACACGATTATTGTGAGGCAGACCCGACTGAGGACTCATTCCCATCGTCGTGGCGACACTTTGGCCGTTGCGACTTGCGCAAAGACTGCTAGAGCCACCGAGATGACAGGACACAATCCGCAGATCATCACGCTGTAGGATTTCTGACAAGCGTCCGGATATATACCGGTGACTGGCCCCATGAAATCCCCATTTCCTCACGTAAAACTCGTCCGCCCACTTTCGCGGGATGGCGTAGTGCTTATTACGATTTGGAATCGTTTCGTGATACCCTGTTTCAAAAGCAGCAATGAGTGGTATCTCAGGCAATTTATCGGCAAGTTGCCGCATAGCCTTGATGTAAGGAGGGTTATGAGCCGGTGCAACACCGCTCATTTCCTCCATCGCATCAAGCACTTCGTGCGTCACTTTTTGTACTCCGCTAAAACGGCCGCCGTGGACTGCCTTGAATCCAATTGCTACAACTTCACTTGTATCGGCCAAACATCCATGCTCCGGATCTGTCAATTGCTCCAGACATTGCCTGACTGCAACACTATGATCCGGCACCTGAAGAGTGAGCTCAGTCTTTTTTCCGCCAATCTCCACAAAGCAATCGCTTTGCTCCGAGCCGATTCGCTCGATACCACCCCGAGCCAATTGCAGCTCAGTGTCCATATCGAACAAACGGTACTTAAAACTGGTGGAGCCAAGATTGGCTACTAAGATCTTCATCTATTGAATCCTTTCCTAAATCTCTCGAGACGCTTTAGTTAAAAAACGCCCCAGACAATCCTTCTGCCGGACGAGGGATAACGTGACTGGAGATGAGTTCTCCAATTTGGCTGGCTGCACCAGCACCAGCTTCCACTGCTGCCCGAACGCTACCAACGTCACCTGAAACGATTGTGGTAACTAAACCACCACCGATATCCACTCGTTTTACAACTTCAACATTGGCGGCTTTGCTCATCGCATCCGTCGCTTCGACGAGACCGATCAACCCGCGTGTTTCTACTAAACCAATTGCACTTTGCATCGTTAAGTTTCCTTATAAATTACAGAATTAAAAAACCTCTGGTTCAAACTAGCTCTTAGCCGTTTTTTTCACCGGGCTCTTAATTACCTTTGCGACGTCAGCGTGAGGACGAGGGATCACCTGAACACTTACCACTTCGCCAACACGACCTGCAGCATTTGCCCCAGCATCTGTGGCGGCTTTCACTGCAGCCACGTCGCCGGTAACGAACGTGCTCACTAAACCAGAGCCAACTTTATCCCAACCAAGGAACTCAACATTGGCTGCTTTCATCATTGCGTCGGATGCTTCGACCAGGGCTACAAAGCCCTTCACTTCGATCATGCCCAACGCTCCCATAGCAGTTGCCATTTCTTACTCTCCAAGTAAAAGTGACGCGGGAATCGGCCAACTTGAAAAAGTTGAGACAAACCTAATCCCCAATACAATCTACGTTTCTCCTGATTTCTCAGAATCTCTCTCTTCCGTTTGCCTCTCAATGTGAATCACAGGCACACGGTTGTTTCTTCATTAATTCAAATCCGGTAGCCGCATTTAGGTTGCAGGCATTTCCTTCATCTGTATCGATATGAACTTCCAATTTCACGCTGTCGGAAGCACGCACCTTCAAGTCTTCAAGGACCATCGAACAGGCTGGCGACTCGATCCTAAGATCCATCATGGTCCCGTCCTCGACACCGTAATAAGAAAGATCGGCGGTATTCATATGGACGTGACGTGCTGCTCGGATGACCCCTTGGTCTAAGTGCACTACCCCCGAGGGACCAACTAACACACATCCGGGTGTGCCGGCGATATCGCCACTATGACGAACCGGTATCTCCAGGCCGAGCTGAACAGCATCCGTATAGGCGAGTTCAATTTGACTTTCCGATCGTGTGGGTCCCAATACGCGAACATTCGGAAGCATACGCTTACGCGGACCCACGACCATCAGGGTCTCTTCGGCCGCAAAATAACCGTCTTGGTACAACCACTTCATTGGTGTCAAGGTATGTCCCGGGCCAAATAAAGTTTCCACATCGCGGTCCGATAAATGAATATGCCGCGCTGATACGTTCACGACTAATTGAGGTTCATCGTTGTTGTAGGGCGTAAGGCTCGCCGGAACAGATCGAGTCGCACCGGAAACCGCGATCCTAGCAGAAGAATCCTGATTACTTGCGACAACCTCACGAACGATTTGTTCGACAAGTCCCCGATCAAGACCCTCAGCGGATGACATTGGGTTCGCTACTACTTCCGCACTCACAATTTATTCCTCGTTTGCTATTTCAGTTTGTTTATCAGTTGCCGCGATGTGAACCTGCACATCAGCTGCCTCCAGTTTTTCCACCCATTGAGTCTCAATACCGTCATCAATCACGATGGAGTCCAATTGTTCTAACTCACACATTAATGCGAGGCTCGACCGACCGAACTTTGTGCTGTCTGCCACAACCATCACCGAATCAGCCGCTTTGCACATCGCCCGCTCTGTCTCCACTAACAACAGGTTGCTATTAAAAACACCGCGTTCGGTAATGCCGGCTACACTGATGATCGCTTTCTGTACATTCAATTCTGCCAACATCAAATTCGCATAGGGCCCCACCGACACTCCGGTGCGACCATGTACGTAACCACCTATCAATACCAAATCCGATCCATCACCTGACGTGAACAAAGTCGCAACCGGCAATGAATTCGTAACTACTTGAAGTGGCCGACCGATTAATAGACTTGCAAGTTCATACGTGGTCGAACCGCCATCCAGTAATAATGTGTCACCATCCTCTATCAACTCGGCTGCGAGCCTAGCGATCGCTTGCTTACGACCGAATTGTTGCTGCTGACGATGATCGAAATGTGGTAACTTCGGACTAGGGCCTGTGTAGAACACACCACCATGGGTGCGACGCACACTACCTAACCTCTCCAGATAACCTAGGTCACGCCGCACTGTTGATCCGGAAACTTTCAATAAATTCGCTAAATTAGGCAACGTAGAGAAGCCGTCCAGCCGAATTAATTCTAATAATCGATTTCTTCGTTCTTCCGAACCCATAGCTAGCCAACACCCAGGGAGTGACCCTATTTGAGAATGAAAAATATTTCTACACGATGATCAGATTTAACCATATACGTTGATCATTTATGATTAAATTATATCGCGTTTTGCACAGTTTTGGTCATATATGTGCACATTTTATTTCACTGTTGGGGACAATGATGCATTTAATGCTTGATATAAAGCGTTTTAGCCAGTTTCCGTCTGCATGAAAACTTAAAGAATGTGATCTTTTGGTTGAGAATCAACCTAAGAAATGACCACTTTACGATCGTGAACCTGGATACGGCCTGCGGACAACCATTGTAAAGCGGTAGGATAAGCCTCGCATTCGGCCTCGAATACGCGAGCCGCGACATCGTCCGATCGATCCTCTGGCTGAATAGATACCGTCCGCTGGAGAATAATAGGGCCATGATCAAATTCATTGTCCACGAAATGCACGGTACAACCAGTTATCTTAGCCCCGTAAGCAACCACCGCATCATGCACATAGTGTCCGTACATTCCCTGTCCGCAAAACGCCGGGATCAGACTTGGGTGAATATTGACCACCCTATTTTCGAAATCAGCGGGGATTAAGACGTGTTTTAGGAATCCTGCCATGACGACATATTTGACGCCGGCTTCACGACAGGGAGCGAACATCGCCTCGCAATAATCTTCAGGCTTTTCGTAATCGCCTTTTTGAACGACAAGTTCCGGCACGCCTGCCTTACGAGCGTATTGCAAACCGGCGGCGGAGGCCTTGCTGGCAATCACAAGCTTGATATCTACCTGCAAAAACCCTAGCTCTATTTTTTTAAGGAGATTACGTAATGTCGTACCACCACCTGATATCCAGACAGCAATCGGCAACCGTTCTCTCATCACTCCATTACTCCAACGAGCTATTAACAGCTACATATAGTTGAACATCAGCCTCAGCAATGTTTCGCGCAACACACTCGGCGTTCAGGCTTCCAATTACAAGGTTATCAGCGAGAGTTTCTGCGGCAACAACATCTCCATGCTGTGCCAACGTTTCTTTAAGGACCAACGAGTCGGTCTCGAGCGCCACGCTGATACGATCGGTAAAATCACAATCCAATTCCTTACGGCGGTCTTGAATCATGCGAATTAAGTCGCGTGCATACCCTTCACGTATTAACTCCTCGGTTAGCTCCGTGTTCAGAACGACCACTGAATTTTTACCCTGAGCAGCTGCCCAGCCGTCTTTCGCCTGCAAACGAACCTGAATATCCTCATTATCCAATATGACAGGCTCTCCCCCTACCTCAATCGTTACGACACCATCCGCATCGAACTGAGCCAGAAGTTCTGCGCCGTTGGCTTCCGCTAAAACCGCCTTCACCTGAGGGATCAACTTTCCAACTCTTGGCCCCAAGCGCTTAAAATTAGGCTGAATCAGATAATCGATATACTGATCTGCCTCGGTGACATACTCAATCTGCTTCACATTGAGCTCCTCCCGCAACAAAGCGTCATGGGATTCCAACCACGGTTTATACGTTTCATCACCGAGCACCACTTCGACCTTTTGCAGAGGCTGACGAACTTTTAGCTTCTCGTTCATTCGTGCGCTACGTCCAAGACTGGCGATTTCCCGCAACGTTGCCATTCGAACCGATAACTCCTCGTCCTTCAGCTTATTCACCACTGCAGGATAATTGCAAAGATGAACACTTTCAGGAACCCGCTCGCCGAAAACACCGGCCAA
The DNA here is from genome assembly GCA_002698965.1 of Rhodopirellula sp. GTDB lineage: Bacteria > Planctomycetota > Planctomycetia > Pirellulales > Pirellulaceae > UBA721. Next base: position 17,313 of record PAAT01000156.1, read on the forward strand.
CGTTTGCCACATATAATCGCTGAGAAAGGGCACGAAGGGGGCAATTGCCTTGGCGAGCGTGACAAGACATTCGTAGAGCGTCCAGTAAGCGTCCAGTTTTTCGGCGTTCTGTTTTTCTGCAGCCCAAAAACGATCGCGACTTCGACGCACATACCAATTGCTCAACGCATCTACAAATTCATTTAATGCCAGAGCAGCCCCATAGTTATCGTAATGATCCATTCGACTTACAACATCTTCAATCGTCCGATGCAATTCGCTGAGCACCCAACGGTCGAGTTCACCACGCTCTGCAACCTCCCGATAACTCGAGGCGGTCGCAAGGTCATCCGCCGATAATTCGCCGGCGTCTCCGGAAAGCAGTTCTTCGGGTGCAAACCCGTCAATATTCGCGTAGATCGTGAAGAAGCTAAATACATTCCAAAGGCGCAGTAAAAATTCCGGAATGCTTTCCTTAATCGACTGCTCTTTATACCGAATAGGGGTCCAGGGGGCTTGGTTCGCAAAGAAATACCAGCGTAGGGCATCAGCTCCGTATTTATCGAATATCTCATTCGGTTCACGGTAATTTCGCTTGCTCTTTGACATCTTTCGCCCGTCTTCGCCGAGCATCAAGCCGAGCACGATACAGTTACGATAAGGATGGGGGTATTCCGCACCCGCCTCCTGCTCGGCGCCATGTTCCCCAAAAAGCATCGTACTAATTGCTAACTGACTGTAAAACCAGCCTCGGGTCTGATCGAGGGCTTCACTTATAAAGTCCGCCGGAAACTGCTGTTTGAATTGCTCTGCATGACTGTGTGGATAACCCCACTGTGCGAAAGGCATCGCGCCGGAGTCATACCAGCAGTCGATAACTTCCGAGACCCGTTCCATACGCCCGGCTTCAGCGAATGGTGAGGCGTAGGTAAGAGCATCGATGTAAGGCTTGTGCACTTTAAGGTGGTCCGATAGTTCGGGGTTCTCAGCCTTAGCCTTTTCCCAAACCTGTACCCCGTCCAACCCGGCTTTATCCAGCAATTCCTGATAGGAGCCAATCGCCTCCATTCTCCCCGTCTCACTGCACACCCAAACGGGCAATGGCGTACCCCAAAAACGCTCTCGTGAAAGCGCCCAGTCGACGTTGGAATCCAGGAAGTTGCCAAAGCGACCATCCTTAATGTGACCAGGAAGCCAGTTGATTTGCTGATTATTGGCCAGCATATCCTCACGAAACTCGGTCGTACGAATAAACCAACTTTCCCGGGGATATTGAATTAGCGGATCATCATCCGCACGCCAGCAAAAAGGGTAATCATGCAAATACTGATCAAGCAAAACCAGTCGACCTCGCTCTCTAAGTTCCCGACTAATATCCTTGTCCGCTTCTTTGACCCACCGACCTGCATAAGGCCCGGCAACCTCTGTAAACTTGCCATCGGGACCAACCGCGCAAATTAATTGAGGCCCCTCTCCTTCTTGAAACCGCTCCTGTTCAGCAACCAGAACATCGTAGTCTGCTTCACCAAAGGCCGGTGCCATATGGACCAAGCCTGTCCCGCTGTCTGTTGTTACGAAATCAGCAGCAACCACTCGCCATTGATGCACCTGCTTTCCACCTTTTATAAGTTCCCCGGTATTATCGCCCAGATTTTTATAAAAGTAATCAAATGGCGGATCGTATCTGAGCCCCAGTAGCTCACTTCCTGAACACGTCGACTCGACCGTTAATTCACGCTTGAACTGTGCTGCAAGCTTTTCAACGAGACTTTCCGCCACGATCAGAACCCGGCCTGTTTCACCATCACGAACACGCGCATAGGTCAAATCAACGTGAACGGCGGCAAATTGGTTACTGGGCAAGGTCCAGGGAGTTGTGGTCCAAATCAGTAACGATTCCTCCTGCTGGTCGCGCAGGGGAAATTCGACAAACACACTCGGATCTGCGACCTCACGATACCCCTGGCCCACTTCACCAGCACTCAAGGCAGTTCCGCCCTGTGCCCACCACCAAACAATCTTATGCCCACGGTACAGCAGGCCACGATCAAACAGATTTTTAAGCGACCACCAAACACTTTCTACATAGGACTGGTGATAGGTAACGTAAGCCTCATCAAGATTAGCCCAAAATCCTAATCGTTCCGTGAGAGCTTCCCATTCCTGCATGTAACGCCAGACACTTTCCTGGCAACGATGAATAAAGGGCTCAACACCATACTCCTCGATTTCCTCTTTTGAATGAATTCCTAATTCTTTACAAACTTCCACTTCCACGGGAAGTCCGTGAGTATCCCATCCCGCTTTTCGCTCGCAAAGAAAACCCTGCATCGTCTTATAACGGGGGAAGAGATCCTTGATAGACCGAGTCAAACAGTGTCCAGGGTGTGGCATTCCATTCGCCGTCGGGGGACCTTCATAGAACACAAAACGTTCAGCGTCTTTTCGATTTTGCAGCGACTTCTCATAGACATCGCCCTCTTTCCAGCGTGACAGCACTTTGCCTTCGAGTGCCGGGAAACTGGGATTATTTGGTAATGGTTCGAACATAGTATGGAGAAATCGTCACGAAGGGAGGTGTCTATTGTTAACCGACAAAGCAATCGATGTATTTACTTGTCTGCCTCATCATCACCATCTCCGGATTTTTTGCCCGCCTTCTTCTCCTCAGCAGCCTTCTGCTCCTCGGCAGCCTTCTTCTCCTCGGCTTCCTTCTTCTTTTCTGCCGGATCTACAAAAACAAAGTCGTTCTCGAATTCCTCTACGACATCATATTCGTCCTCCGCTTCTTCTTCGAAGTCATCATCGAACTCATCGTCAAAGTCTTCCTCATCAAAGTCCTCGAAGTCGAGGTCTTCATCTTCAGCGCGTTCACCTTCACGCTGTGGTTGGCCTTCAAACGCCTCTGCCTCTAATGGAAATTGCTCTGTATGCAAATCTGATTCCTTGGTTTCCGGCATCGTTAATACGGTTGCCATTAATAGCTCCTCAATGTCTCGTTTTTATTTCTAATTCTTCTACGGTTACTTACTAACCATCTGCTGGCAAATGCTCGACGCTGTCAATTTATCGCAGGATAGATTTTTCGACAACACTAGTATTCAAAATGTTCTCCAGGGCTACTTCAGGTGTGATAGTCCGAATTAAAGACCACATAAGCCGTCGTGAGGTCACTTGTCCAAATCCTCGCCTGTTCCGCGCCTTCGCTCAACTCAACTTCTATAAATATACATTCCGATTCCGCCATTAATTTACTAGCTTGAACGCCATCGAAAGGACACGGTTCGCCCGCTTCGAAAAGCAGCGTGCCGTTAAGACGCAACTTCAATCCCTGTACGTCGAAGGGGACTCCTGCATAACCCGCTGCGGACGCTATACGACCCCAGTTAGGATCATTTCCTGCTATACAAGTTTTTACCAGATTACTACTTCCTATTGTCTCAGCAACTCGTTTTGCGTCTGCCTTGGAGGCCGCTCCTTTAACGAGAATGTCTATTAAGTGTGTAGCGCCTTCGCCATCGGCGGGGATCTGCTTTGCTAATTGGATCAATGTCTGTTCAATCTCGTCCGAGACCTTGGCAAGATCATTCCCTGTCAGTGGTTCTGAGTTAGCTGCGCCGTTTGCCAAAAGCAAAACCGTATCATTGGTACTCGTATGACCTTCTACACTGATGCAATTAAAACTTTTATCTACTGCTCGCTTAAGAATTTGCTGGGCACTTTCCTGAGAAAGATTCGCATCCGTCGTCACAGCCGCCAACATGGTCGCCATATTAGGGCCAATCATCCCGGCACCCTTAGCCATCGCCGCGACCCGCACGATTCCCTGAGTTGTTTCAACGATACTCCCAGCCGTCTTTCTGCCTTGATCCGTTGTCAAAATTCCATTGGCTGAATCTACAAAGGCTTCTAAACCGACTTCCAAGCTACCCACACCCTCCACTGATGCTGCATTCAGCTTTTCCATCGGAAGAAATTCTCCGATAATACCAGTAGACATCACGAGGACCTGTTCTGCCTCGATCCCAAGAAGTGCCGCCACATCCGATGCCATCTGCTCAGCATCCTTAACGCCCTGACTTCCCGTGCACGCATTCGCATTTCCGCTATTAGTAACAATGACTCTTGCACGACTTCCTGGAGTCCGAGCACGGCACAAATCAACCGGCGCTGCGCAAATTAAATTCTGGGTATAAACGCCCGCAACCACCGCGTCTCTGTCACTCACGATCAACGAATAATCCGGACTGTTGGAATCGGATTTGAGACCACAATGATGTCCCGACCAACTGAACCCCAGAGGCAAACATTCTACCTTCATGCCATTTTTGCCCTTAAAGAAGTGCTGTGGTTTCTTCGTAACCACACATCAGGTTGAAATTCTGGACCGCAGCACCCGAAGCGCCTTTGATAAGATTGTCGATACAACTTAACACAACGAGGCGATCACCGGACTGAGCCACATGCAGGTCGACGAAATTTGTATGACGCACGGCTCGTGTTTCCGGTGGATTTGAAGTGACCCTAATGAAAGGTTCATCTTTATAAGTCGTATGGAGCACATCGATTGCGTCAGCGACTGTGCTCCCTTTCGATGGCTGCAGATAACAGGTAGATAAGATCCCTCGGTTCATGGGAACTAAATGAGGCGTGAAGATCACTTCGGCATTTTCCTCGCCCGACATCGTGACAAACTGCGAGATCTCCGGTGCATGCCTATGAGTCCCGACACCATAGGCCTTGATGCTTTCATTGCATTCCGGATAGTGAAATGGCAATTTAGGATTCCGCCCCGCCCCAGTCACGCCACTTTTCGAATCAATAATAATTCCTGTCGACTCAATAATTCCATGCTTTACCAAAGGTGCCAACGGCAAAATCGCCGAGGTGGGATAACAACCAGGGTTGGCTATCAGCGACGAGCCCGTAATTTGTTCACGAAACAATTCAGGTAAACCATAAGGAACCTTGCCGATTCGGTCAGGGTCCGGATGTGTAACACCATACCATTGCTCGTAAACGGCGACATTATTGAGACGATAGTCCGCACTGAAGTCCACCACCTTAACGCCGTTATCCACAAGCGGTTTGACACATTCGGCCGAGGCGGCATGTGGTAAACAACTAAAAGCAACGTCAACCTTCCCGACCAACATTTCCACGTCAAGCGGCTCGAGGTGCAGGTCCAAAGCTCCGCGAAGTTCAGAATGAACCTCACTAATGTGCGGCCTGCTTTCTTGTCTTGACGTCAAGGCCACGATTTCGACCTCTGGATGCCGCCTTAACAGCTTTAGTAGTTCTAAAGCTGTATAACCCGTCGCACCCAATACTGCGATTCGCGTAACCATGGTTTTATTTCCGTTAACTATGAAATTCAAGAAACCTCAAAAGCAGCCCGTCCAGAAAAGGACTTGTCGAGCATACTGAGTTTTAATTACTTCAATCTGAATCAATAATTATAACTTTTACCGGCAGTTTGCTTAACGGGAGAAATCTGACATTAGTGCACTTAGCTCAGCAAGCATCATAGCACTGGCACCCCAAATTTCCTGTCCCTTAACCTTAAAACAAGGGACCTCGCGATCGACGCCCGTTAATCGGCGAGTCGTGCGGCTTATGCAATCGACTCCCACCGCCTTTAAGGGGACCTCGACAACCCGTTCAATTTCAGCTTTATCAACTGTATATGAAGGCGGACGCGTCCCTATACCGACAATCGGCATTACGAGGTTACGACTGCCAAAAACATACATGGGTGTCAATATCCCCACAATCTCAATCTGGGCTGCATTGATTCCTGTCTCCTCGGTGCATTCACGTATCGCGGCATCTTCCCAGCTTTCACCATCTTCCAAACCGCCCCCAGGAAATGCCATCTCACCCGCATGAAATTCCAAATCATCTCGACGTTTAACCATGGGAATAGTTATTTCATCGTCACTCACATGCAGAAGAAGCATTACTGCGGCGCGACGAGCGTCACGTGGCGCCGGCCCTCTATGTCGCCCATAACTCATGGCTGGCTCGAGGATCATTTGTGCCCTATGGCCCGGCAACGGCTCATTAAAACGGTTGAGTAAATATCTTTTTAGTTCTTTCATCATTGAGTACCGACGAATTTAAACACCCCGTAATATGAGAAATCACCCTCGCGGGGAAACATTTTTATAAAACGAGGATCTTGGTCAAAACGGTGCCGCGTTTCTTCCGAAAACTGAGTGAGGACTAAGTAGTCGGCGTCATACCGTACACAGTTTGCCGCTAATAAATCATTCCCAACTCTGCTTAAACTCCGCAAACCATCCACCAGCGGATACACCGCATTCCGACGTTCATTCCAAATCATGAGCGAACTCGCGTCCTGAGGCATGTCTTTACGCGTGACAACCTCTCCACGACCCGAATACCATTTAAACGTTTGCTGACGTAACGGAGTAATAGCAATTGCGTCTTTCGGAGAATTGTTCCTCATCCATAGGCAAGCCAACTGCCAATGGCGATGAATACGAAGAGTGTTCTCTTTTCGGGCCAGAGGATCCTTCTTCTTCGATTTTGGTAGCGTGAGTACATCACCTCGTGGTCGTGGATCCCAGTAGCGATCACCCAACGCGTCGGCTAGATAAAGACCAATGACGAGCAGCAGGATGCTGCCGCTAAGCCGCATGCCGCCATTGCTCTCACGACAAACTCCATACACAACCACGCACGCCATCCCACCGGTCGCCAAAGGCACAAGTACATCACTAGTACGGTAAAAATAAAAGCGAAGCAGACGATGTTGTAACGGTGAACCATTCCCTAGGCCAAAAGTAATCATGACGCCTGCCGCGGCAAATAATAGACTTATAACGGCCAGGTAAACCACTAGCTTATGGGAGGGTTGTCGCCATTGCGAGGAAAGCTTCCAACCAAATCCAAGTCCAACAACCATGACGAGAAACATTAGGATTCGTTCCGTGGAAAAAGTCGTGACCACGAGGTGATGGGGTAACCTCACATGGACATAAAGATAATTGGCTTCTGCCGCTACGGTTGGATCCGAACTCGACAACAGCAGGCCCGGCACCACGCCCCCAAGCGAAAGGCAGCCCCCTAACGTCAAATATATTAGTTCCCCGAAAACGAGTTTCTGCTTCTTTATTACTAGTAAACCTATACGGACACTCAGCAGACACAATACGATCCAGCCACCAGCTAAAACGTGGAAGGCTGATGCTACTCCGCACAGGAGCCAGGCCTGCGACCATTTAGATTCCAACGCCCTGTTGAGTCCCCAGAATGCCATGCCATAAGCAATAGTTTTGGCCTCAAATCCACCAATAACCCACTCGCCCGCAAGATGGCATTTTTCAGTGAGGATGACAAACACCGTACCGAAGAACAGTCCTGTCAAAATACCTTTCGTCACCTTGCGACCAAGGGTCACTAACGCCGAGCCAATCAAAATCCACGAAATTATCCTCCCAATCCATGCGACGACCGGAAGTTCAAATAATAGGGTTAGCCAGCCAAACACCCAATAAAAGCACAAATGCGCATCTGCTGACGATAAAAAGAAGTCCGTCGGGCAAAATCCAGAGTCCCAATAATGCTTAGCTTTAACAAGGTAATGAGCCTCGTTAACATCCGGGGGTGGATTGCCATGAGATAAGGCGAAGACCAACACCAACAACACTACTTCCGAAAAGTAGCCCAGTAAGTTGATCTGATACTTTTTTGTTTTGCCGCGCAAGTTAAACTCTCAGGATGCACGAAGCCAGTTAGCCTTCAAGGGCTGAAATGGCCTTAAAATTGCCCTTAAGTGATTGATATAAATTTTGGTAAACGGGAAAACGAGCGTCATATATCCGTTTTGTTTTCCTATCCACCGGCGTCGAACTTGTTTCCCGAATGGTAGCAGCACATGCCTGCTGTACATTCTTATAGGCTCCTGCACCTACCGCGGCGAGTAAGGCCACACCGTAGGCAGGCCCCTGCTCCGCATTAATCGTGACAGCCTTCGTACCAAATACATCCGCCTGTAGTTGTCGCCACAGCTTACTTTTGGAACCGCCACCGGAAACACGTACCTGCTTTACTGGCACGTTCATTTCCCGAATAATTTCCAGACTGTCGCGCATTGAGTAAGTGACTCCTTCCATGATGGACCGCGCCAACTGCGAGCGTTGGTGAGCAAGAGTCAAACCCACGAAACAACCTCGCGCGTCAGGGTCGGCATGTGGTGTTCTCTCACCCGCCAAATACGGAAGGAAAAATAGTCCATCCGACCCGGGGTTGGCCTTGGTTGCTTCTCGGTTAAGGACGTCATAAACTTTATCACCAACTTCCGAACATAAATTCTCAGCGAACCACTGCAAGGAGCCACCCGCACAAAGATTAACCCCCATCATATGCCATTTACCACGAACGGCATGACAAAACGTATGTAATCGACCGGCAGGATCTACCTGAACTTCGTCACTATGAACGAACATTACGCCTGAGGTACCAATCGAGGTGGAAAGAACTCCGGACTTCACCACACCTGTGCCCACGGCATTGGCGGCGCAATCACCGGCTCCCCCAACGACAACACAGTCCGTTGTCAACCCAAGTGTCTTGGCCACTTTCTTGGTCAGAGTACCTGTAACATCCTCCGACTCATAAACTTCGCCAAGCAGCGACCTGTCTAGATCAAGTTTGCTTAACAGTTTCGTGGACCAGTCTCTCTTTTTAACATCCAATAATAACATTCCACTGGCATCGCTGACTTCAGTGGCATACTCCCCTGTCAAACGGCGCCGCACATCATCTTTTGGCAAGAGAACTTTGTGCAAGCGAGCGTAATTCCGCGGCTCATGATTTCGCAGCCAGAGGATTTTGGGGGCCGTAAAACCAGTGAGTGCCGGATTAGCAACCATCTTAATCAAAGCCCGACGTCCACCGGCCCTACTTTCAATTTCGTCACATTCTTCAGCCGTACGCTGGTCATTCCACAATAACGCCGGGCGTATGACCTTATCCTCTTTGTCCAGAAACACACTGCCGTGCATCTGGCCGGAAAGACCAATCGCTTTTATGGATGCCGCAGATTTCCCTGATTTAGCGACCACACTTCGAATCGTTTTTACTGTGGCCTTCCACCAATCTTCTGGGTTCTGTTCGCACCAGAGCGGCCTCGGGTGAAACAATTTATACCGAGCGCTGTCTTCCGCCAGAATTTTTCCTCGCTCATTTATCAAAATTGTTTTCGTACCCGAAGTACCAATATCGACGCCAAGAAAGTAACTCATTCTGTCTCCATTATCCTGTGGGCTTTAGCCATTTACATACCCCCGCTATCCCTTGGCAGGTAATACAATAAAGTATTCTATTATTTCCCCTGCCTGCAACAAGGTCGGCCTCGTCGTTCAAATCTAATTTAACTTTTGG
>PAAT01000157.1 GCA_002698965.1 Rhodopirellula sp.
AGCCGGCGGGCTGCTAATGGAAAAGCTTTGGAGTGGCGATACCCGTAATAAGGAGCTTTAAACGCAAGAATGGAAGTCGGTAATTTGAGTCAAATCTTTCGGATAAGATTTAACCCCTCACGGCCCTGATAGGTCAGCAAGCAGGCCCCGTCAGCTGCGCATTGCTGGAAAAGGGATTCAAAGAAGTGATATTCACCTGGCCAGGGGAAAGCAAAGAATAGATCGAATTCAGAAGGGGCCAAGCCGATTTCCTCGTAGACGTCTCCCTCGTCCGTCACGACGTGCTCGATACCTTGCGATAGTTCGAAGATATCGGAGATGTTTCGTGGAACGAAACTACCACAATAAAAACGGGCCGGTAATTCGAGGTCACTTGCCAGACGGCAAGCCTCTTCAACCAAAGCAGCCTCGATCTCAATACCGATCGAGTCCATTCCGTGTGCAGAGGCTAATAAAGCCGCTACTCCCAGACCACTGCCAAACTCGCAAAAACGGTTTCCTGCGAGCAAATAGTTGTCCATGATCCAGGCCAGGCCCTGGTTCACTAAATCAAAATCACAGGGGACATAGTTATGTATTACTGGCTGGGAAAGTTTGAGGAAAGCATCGCTTCGTTCCTTCGCTAACTCAATCAACCGTAAAGCAGTGGAAGGATGGTCGCTAGTAGAGAATTGTTCCGGAACTTGGATTGGCTGTAGGGGCATATAAACGAGGTTACTGTACAAACGGTATTTGGACTAGCTTGCGGCACACATCTCATTTTAGACGTTCAGGTGGAGAGCTGTTTTCCGACGCTTTATTTGGCGAGTATTTATCCTGTCGACCGGACAAGATTCTTCACAGTTGCATGTTGCAGTTAGGGCAAATCTGATAATTAAGCGACATATTACAGCCGCATTCGGGACAGTGCTTGCGATTTGAGGAAATTCAAGTGTTTAGTGGTTTGTAGAGTCGCCTGCTTACGGGATACATGACCACTGCGACAACGATGACGACAGTCAGCAGCGCCAATCGTTCGAGTGGAGTTTCTCCGTCCATAAAAGCCCGGAAGATCATAAACCCGAATGGGAGAGCGTATAGTATCGCAAGGTGTTTATCTTTCATGTGCCGTTCCTTGTCATCATTCCCTCAGCTAAGAAAATCATATACACGGCTTGGTTTGACGACAAATCGATTAATCAAAGTTGCGGTCTTTTCGGATTAACCTTTAGTAAGCTCGGATTCAGTCAGCTTAACGTCCCACATCTGACGTCCGTTCATCTGCACCCAATGGGCATGGAGCGATGGTTCGGAGCCGGTTGTGTCAACGTCGAGTCGTAGCCAAACATTCGGTATTGCGGCACCCTTAATTAGATCGGGATGTGGAATGTTCAGTGTTGGTATGACACGTGCATGAATCGGCGAGACAATAAATTGCCGGATGGCATAGCCAACGGATTCCTCTGTTTTGTATTGCAACCAGCGCGAACAGTGAATGTCACCACCGATGAGCACCACACCACTGATCTCTTCTTTGCCAATAAATTGGAACAATGCCTCACGTTCGTGCGAATAGGTGGACCAGTCGTCAGATTCCGTATTGCGTTTATTGTCCCAGATCATGCCGCAGGCGATGACCTTAAACGGCGCTGTGGATTGTCGTAATCCGTCCAATAGCCATTGCCATTGTCTCTTGCCGAGCAGGCTAGGTTTGTCGGGATCGACGGGGGACGGCTCTGTTCGGGCAAACCAACGTGTGTCCAATAAAAATACCTCGAGGCCCGCTCGACGGAATTTTGTATAGACACCTTCTTTCTCCTCCCCGTAGGAATCAAGTGCACGGTACTCAGTAAAGGCCTTTCTGGAGTTTTCTTTTCCGGTAAGATTGCCATCCGAATCATTTCTCCCAAAATCGTGGTCGTCCCAGGTACCCCAAACCGGATGACAACGCCCAAATTGTGATAATTCGGGGATGCTCAAAAACTCTCGGTGCTTCGCTCTTTGGGTAGCCAGATCGGTGGAGTCAATGTAAGGTGTATCCCCCAGTAAGACGAGCCCATCGACGTCGTGCTCTTCCATCTGGCTCCATAAGGCCAAGGGCCGGCTTTCTGCACAGGAGCCAAATGCCAGTGAGATTTCAGCTTTTGCTTGATCCGCAGGCGCTGTGGTCAGGGATTGTGGGCCCTTGCCGGGAAGGACGTTGCCCGACTCGAGGATTTCATAATGGTAGGTGGTAGCAGCTTTCAGGTCGGTGACTCGCCAGATGACGCAAAGGTCATTCTTCGGATCTGATTTGGCATGAATTAACCTTGTTTCTTTTTGTCCGGATTCCCGAATTCTCAAGTCATACGTCCCCGCGCGACTTGGGCGATACCAAATGTTTGCCGTGGAAACCGAAATATGCCCCACGATGGGCCCCACCGCTACAGGCTCACTGTCTGTTTCTGCGTTTACGGTGGAAGCGGTGATGCCACTAACGACGGTTGCTCCGAAAGAGCGTCGGGTAAGATTATTCATAGTGTTTTATTCTTTCCGGCGAATGAAAGGGCGGCACCGCCTGTAGTTCACGCAGTTTTTGGTGGACGAGGGCGCGCCAGACCAATAAGGCCTCTTTTTAGCATGCGGCGTGATGAAGAGCAAAGAGTGATTGGGCCCCCACCGGTAATAGTAAGTTTATGTTTTCTTCGATCTCAGGGGTTTGGATTTTGTCCTGAGCGTGTGGACATGCTAAAAACGGGGGTTGTCTGTTCCCGAATCTTTAGGAGGTTAGCCACATGAAGTATTTTATGATTGCTGCCGTGTGTTTTATTTCCGCGTGTTTTTCTAACCAAATAACGCTGGGTAAGCCCGTAAACGGACATCAACGCCTTATTTATGGCGACGCCAAGTCGGTAGGTGTTCATGAAGATTCACTTATCGATGCTGTTTCGATTATTCGTGATGCTGTTGACGCGGATGAAATGCCGGGAGCAGTGATACTGGTTGCTCGTCGTGGGAAGATTATTCTGCATCAGGCATTTGGTTATAGCGACATCGAACGTCAGAAGCCTCTGCAGACGGACACGCTTTTCCGAATGGCGTCTAATAGTAAGGCGGTAACAGCCGCCGGCATTTTAATTCTTGCCGATGAAGGAGTGGTTGATCTGGATGCACCGATAGGAACCTACCTGCCCGCCTTCGCCAACCCACAGTGGAAACCAGTCACGGTGAGGCATTTATTAACGCATACCAGCGGTTCACCCATTGATCGATTGTTTCTCACCCCCCTTTTACCGACCAACAAAGCGAAATATCCTAACCGTTTAATTGCTGAAGTGAATCGATTTTCGGAGAGCCCTTTGGTGGAGCCGCCCGGAAACAAGTATTCCTATAATAATGCGGGCTATAACATACTAGCAGGCTTGATTGAAAATCTAACCGGGTCTTACAAGGAGCACCTTCGCACTCGGATTTATTTGCCGCTTGGTATGTCAGACTCTTGTAATCATGAGTCCGATGCTGACAACAATCGGATGTCGACAGTCTTTGTGCGTCAGGAAAACGGGACGTGGAAAGCAGGCTGGAAGCCTCATGATGGACCGGACTGGCCCTTCCCACGAGGTTCCGGAGGCATGATAAGTTCGGCCGGGGACTACGCAAAGTTCTATCAAATGCTGTTGAATGGCGGTATTTATAACGGAAACCGTATCCTATCTAAAATTGCTGTTGATGAGATGACCACGCCGCAGTCCGAGCGCATACCTGCGGCGAAGAATTATGGTCTTGGCTTGAAAGTGTCGGAGAAGAATGGGCTGTTTTCGCATACCGGTTCCGACGGCACTTTCGTTTTTGGTGACCCAGCTAACCAACTGATTGGCATGTTGCTCACACAGACCAACAGGACGACGCGACCAAGAGAAAACTTTCGTGTGCTGGTGCAGCGAGCCTGTAAGCAGAGCATTACGTCGGAGTTAAAAAAACCAAAAAAAGAAGAGGCTAGGTACGACGGATTTTACAAAGACATCTTCATGGATAGTGGCAAGTACTTAACCAGTCGAAAAATATTGCATGCGGCAGAGTCGCTTTCTCTCTCCTACGAATATTATGCTGGCGCTGATCAGCGAAAGCAAAACGAGTTGATGGTCAAGTCCGTTTACGACGCTAATGGAGTTCTTTTGTTTCCGGATGGCCAGCCGCGATTTAAAATGCTTTATGTTAATGGCGGCGGTGCAACACGTCATGGGGAAACACTGACCACGGAAGGATTAGACCGAATCCGAGAATTTTATTCGGGTGGCGGTAGCTACTGCGGTTCCTGTGCCGGGTCATTTTTTAGCGGTCGTAACGTTGACACGCAGGCTCAGCCTCGGCCAAGCTATTTAAATATCTTTCCGTATAACACCTTTAATACGGGCATGAAGAATGTTCGGGTAGGGCACGTTTTGCCTAAGAACTCTCCGTTATTAAACTACCGACAGTTCGGGGCGGATAATCGTGTCGATGATGTTTATCATAATAACGGTAATTGGTTGCCGCGGGAGGCGGTTACCGGATCAATGGAAGATGTTGAGATTCTCGCGCTCTATGACCATCCCGGACATAAGGTGGACGGTGGAGCCGCGATTTGGGCGTATAAAAAATCCCCGGAACTAGGGCGTGTTGTCAATATTGGCTGCCATCCCGAAGGAAGCTCGAGCGGTGATAAATTGCGGCTCACCGAGTCCTCGTTCCTGTATGCAATGGCTGGGGTTGGTCAGCCTCAGATCAAAGCCCATCTCAAATTAAACGAACAACGGGTAATGGATAAGTTCTCCGCGGACGGCCAGCCGGCCTTGACGCGCATCGGCGGCAGCCAATATCACCATTTCACTTTTCAGGTGCCTCCAGATCAAGGACGCCAACATGATCGTATATCAATCGAAATAAAGGGTGGGCAATCCTCGGATCTCCACCTCTATTTATCCAGAGAATCACTCGCATTTCGCGCTAATGCGTTGCATAGGGTTACCGGTGATCAGGGAAACAAGAAGATTGTCCGCAGGTTGTCACCGGGACTTTGGTATGTCAGCGTCTTTTGTGCAAAGAGGGTGCGAACGATTGAAGATTCGCTCGCGGGTTTTTATCGCACGATAGGTAATCGGGGACTGCTCCAAGGTCTTCCCTATAGCATCGAAATAAAAAGGAACGCCGTTGGGGATTTGAAGGTGTCAGAATGACTCGCAGAGATACCCGAAGGTGATTGCCCAGAGGCTCATTGTGACTTAGCGAGATGTGTGAGGGGGGCCAGAGGGTCGACTAGCTTTACAAGGGTGATTTACAAACCTGAGCCCCTAAGTTTGGTTCTTTAATCATTTGCTGTTTGGTATTGTCAGCTTGCTTTCCAAACGTTGCAGAATCAGTTCAAGCCGTTGCTTGCGGCCGGGGGCTTGTTTGTCGAGTGGACTTACAGATTCTCGCTGGAACGGATCTTTGATAAGGTCGTGGAAATTCCCGTCACTATCCAAGAAATGTTGCCAATCTCGAATCATATGAACGTTACCGGCACGGGCGTAGATCCAGTTTCGCTTTTCGAATGGATCTTCAACTCCCTTGAGGCTGGGGACAAAGGTGCGGCCGTCTAATTGATGGTTGTCAAGTTTGGTGTTTGACGTAAGTTCTAAGATCGTGGGAGCAAGATCCGTGAAATCAATTAAATCGCGTGTCACATGCCCACCCTCACTCAGGAAAGGAGCCTGGACGATGAAGGGGACAAGCACCTTCGAATTTGTAGCTGGGTTTCTGTCCGTAAGATCCTTTGCGGGAGGAGATGTGGTCTTCGTGGCCAATCCGTGAATGGAAGTAAAAACTAATAATGTATTCTCTGTTTGTCCGCTCTCTTCGAGAGAATCAAGTAAATCACCTAGAAACTGGTCAACATCGCCGGCGCGACTTATTGGACTTGTTGATTGCTGATGGGTCTCATCATCAAGTGTAACGGGCCGAGGAGAGAGCATTGGATAATAGAGAAAAAATGGTTTGTCTAAGGGGGTGCTAAGGAAGTCAATAAGAAATGCGTTGATTGCTTTCCCAGCATTCTCCACCGATCGTTCCCTTCCATTTACGACAATTGTTTGAGGTCCTTTTTGATTCCGAAGAGAGCTTTCCAAAATGCAGTGCTGATCAAAACCGTTGGCGATGAGAGATTCTTGCACCGGAGTAAGGCCATCAGTAGCCCACTTTCCAGCAGCAAGAGTTAAGTACCCGGTTTTGCGTAGAATGGTTGCGACAGTTATGTCGGGTGATCGCGTCTTTTCAGGCTCAACGAGAATGGAAGTGGAAGCCTCTGTCGGACTATTGCCGGTTGTTGGATATTTCCCCGACAACAAAGCTCGTTGTGATAAGTGAAACGTAGGCATAGCCCACGCAATCTGGTATCGAGTGCCTTGTTTCTGTAGGCGGGCAAGGTTGGGTGTTTGTGTATCTGTTCCATAACTCCCAAGTTCATCGCGAGGCACATCGCTGGAAAGGACGAGAATCACATTGGGATGACTATGGGCCTCTAGACTTTCAGAGATGAAAAGAAGGAACACTGTGGTTAGGAAAAGTCTCATTTGCTGTTAAACGCCCTGCTGGCAACTATAAAATGGATGAGTTGACGTAAGCTATAGTTGTGTTTTGGTAATTGCTTGACGACCCGATCGATATCGGCTCGGTCTGTAAAACTTAAACGGCGCCCCAAGGCATAAACCAGCAGTTTTTCGGTTAGACAGCGTGTAAATTGATCTGGGCGAGCCAAAATATATTCCTTAATACCTGTCGGGCCTTTCAGGATCGTCCCTTCAGATAGCTGAACGGATGAATCGATGGATAAGCCTTTGCTATAAATACTACGCCAACTCCCCAGATGATCGTAGTTTTCCAATGCAAGGCCGAACGGGTCAATTTTTCGATGGCATTCATAGCATGTCGCTATCTTACGATGTTTCTCCATCATTTCGCGGATTGTGGTAACACCACGGGTATCTGGCTCCAGGGGCTCTATATCGGGAGGTGGTGGGTTAGGATGCACTCCAAGTAAATTCTCCAATACCCATATACCGCGGGTTACTGGTAGTGTCTCAACTCCGTTAGACGTGGAAGTTAAGATGCTTCCGTGGCCAAGTAAACCACCTCGTACCGTCGATTCCGGTATCAGAACTTTTCTAAAAGAATCGCCTTCTTCGAACGGTATGCCATAATGAGTGGCTAATGCGGAATTAAGAAAGGTATAGTCGGAATCGATGAACTCCAGGATGCTGCGGTTTTGCTGCAAAATATGGGAGAAGTACAGTTCGGTTTCACGACGCATCGCGTCCTCCAGGTTATTCGCGTAGTACTCTCTGTTTTTCTCCGGGTCGGGAGGCATGGTTCCTAATTTTCGCAGATTCAACCACTGACCGGTAAAGTTGTCTACAAAGGCAGAAGCTTTGTCATTCAACAGCATCCTCTCAACATGTGCCCGAATAACCTTGGGGTTGTTTAGCGTGCCCCGGTCAGCTTCACTGCGCAACGCACGATCAGGCATGGAACTCCATAAAAAGTAGGAAAGCCTCGTAGCTAATTCGTGTTGAGTAAGCCTGAAGTCACTGGCCAACTCTTCCCTGTCAGTGGTTTCGGGTTCCACGAGATAGAGGAAGTGAGGTGATGTAAGTAAAGCCTGCACCCCGTATCTGGCCGCATTCCAATAGTCTCCATATTTGTCATAGTGGTTCCGCGTCAGTGTCGTATACGACTCAATTTCTTCGTGGTTTACCGGACGGCGAAACGCCTCTGACGCGAGCCTTAACAAAGACTGGTCAAGATAATCTAACTCCGGTGACTGAGGTGGATCCGGAAAGTATCTGGAGAAACCTTTTGGAGGCCAGTCTTTATAAAATGGGCCTTCTATTTCGAGCGATTTCACATGGAGTTCGGGGCCTGAACCGACATACATCTCAGGGGGGTTACGCGCTAGTAATAGCGCATCGGGATTATATTTTGGTAGTACTTTACGCATGATCCGCTTAAATGATCCCTCCGGGCCATTTGCCCAGTGTACAGAAATGGTAAATCCCTTTTGAAGCCAAAGGCGGTGTTCGATTTCCACCGACCGGTCGTCGGGAATTTCGTATTCAGCGACGATGCTCTGGGAAGTCGGGCCGAGTTCACGAGACTGTATTGAGATTGAAAGTCGCATTGGTTGGCTGGAATCGTAGCGTAAGTCCTCGTCCTTATAACGAGATTGCCTTCTTACCGCACATGCCGTAAAAGTGATAGCGTATTCGCCGTCGGCTGGCACCCCACTTTTGTTCAAGTCGGGAATGACGAGGGGTTGCCGGAATTTTATAAACAGCCTCCCGGAATCAATCCTCCCGTCTTTATCAGGAGTTGAGATGGCCGAGGCAGGAGCCGAAGAGAATTGGCCCCCAATACCGTAGTGTACTATTTGGGGCCGCGGACCTGGCCGTATGACCTTCATTGCGATTGTCCGTGCTGAATCTAGGTAGTTCTGTAAAAGATAATCCGAAGTAACGAGTCCTTCGCCTACATTGTCGAAGCCATCGGTGACGCTGTCGGCTGGGAACGTAACGGTGGGATCGAAGCCTGTCATTTCCAGATCGAATAGATCACGGATGGTGTTTCGGTATTCGATACGGTTAAGCCTTCGGAGAACGACATTGCCTGAAGTGCGACGGGTTTCTTCCCTCAATTTGGCTAGCGAGCTAGTTAGAGACGCAACTGCCTGCTGAATTTCACTGGCAGACGGTTGAGCTTCCCCTTCAGGAGGCATTGTACCGAGATTTAGTTGGTCCACGATGTCTTGTAGAAGCCCGGCATCAGTCAAACCAATATTGCTAAAATCGAGTTGGTCGAAACGGCGATCCGCTTTTTGACTTTTCAAGCCGTGACACCGAAGGCAATGAGAAGAAAGAAACGACTGAACTCTTGTCTGCTCGGGTTCGACTGCACGGGCGTGACAGCTTAGTAGCAGAATGAAAACCATTGGAAGGAATGGGCGTATCGTCATATTAGCAACTCGTTCAAATCGCCGGTGCTTGTGGCGAACTGTTCTTTTTCTACTCCCAGTCGCTGCAGGATAGTGACGAAAAGATCAGATAAAGGACGCCCATCGTATCCGGCTCTCTGGAATTGATGATGACTTCCATGTCGGAAGTTACCACCTGCCAGCATGATGGGTAGATTGCGACTTGAGTGAGTACTGGCATTCCCCATACCACTGCCAAATAACACGATCGTCGACTCCAGTAACGGTTTTCCGTGGCTGTCGGGCGTGTCTTTGAGACTTTGTAGAAATCGAGCTAATTGTTTGATGTAAAACGTTTCGATGATCGCCAGCTCTTTAATGATTTCAGGGCGTTGTCCGTGATGTGTTAGCGAATGATACCCGAGTGAAATCCCATCAAATGGGAACAGACGGTTGCCACCTGGATGCCCGAAAGATATCACATTGGTCGAGTTTGTTTGCAACGCAAGTACCATTAAATCGTACATGACTGCGATATTGTAGGGATACGCGAGGTCGATGATCGACTCGGACTGATCATCACCGCGAATCACATTGGTATTGATCTTTGGCTTGGGACGATCAAGCCACTGATTGCGGCGGTGTAGCTTGCGTTCCACTTCCCTGATGGCGGTCAGATACTGGTCGAGTTTACTTTGATCCTCTTTGCCTAACTTCCGAGTTAGTTGATTAGCATCCTGGCGCACCACATCCAGAATACTGCTGTCATCAACAATAAATTGGCGGATTTGCTGTTTGGCCCGAGGGGTATCCTCGGAGAATAACCTGGAATAAACACTGACCGGATTCGCTTCAGACGGCAATTTAATTCCTGCTCGGGACCAGGAGAACCCTCCCGCACCTAATCTTAGATTTGAAAAACGATTAGTACGACCGATCGTTTCGCCCAGAAACTCATCGAGTGTATGCAGTTGCTGAGGAGTATCTTTTGAGGATTTTAATTCCATCCCATTGAGGAAAGTATCGGAGCACCCGTGCCCTCCCCCGACTCCCGGATGATCGAGATTTGAGAAGATAGTGATTTGCTCACGATGAGGTTCTAAAGACGTTAGGGAAGAAGGTAATTGATAATCAGAACCGGTCTCGACGGGAAAAAATCCCTGCGGGTACATGCCGTAATTAGAGGCAATGCAGACGAACCGTTTAGAGTTGGTCGTAGTGTTAGAGGCGTCCGTCTGGGTGCCCAGTGACTCAAAGGCTGGCAAAGCGAGTTGAATTCCGGCGGCTCGTAGAAATAGTCGACGGTCAAAGCCCATGATTTACACCAAGTTAAATAGGTAGCCGAGATCAAAAGAAAAACAAGTTATTAGCAACGGTGACTATAACCCAACATTGTATTGTCCCTGATTATTAGATGCCAGTGATACACCATGCGTTCCCCTTGATTTGGAACTCCAGCCAGGTTGTGACCTGGTATTTTGTTTGATAGTTTTGTTAATAGCTTGTTTACCGGCTTGAGCTTGAGGACTGGCGGCGGTTACAGACAGCGACGCAGTGTGTGTCGTAACGATGCCTGCCGTCGCATCCGGTTCCTCGAAACTATCGATCGTCAGCGTGATTGCTGACTGTGCCAGCGTTGGACCTGCAAAGGACTGCAGCATCAATAGGATGGCGAATGGGAAAAAGGAGTGTCTCATTGCTTGAATACGTCCGGTCGCTGACGGAAATAAACGTATGAATACGTAAAATTGCAAAGTTGTATTATGTCAGCCAAAGACTGATGGATTGCCGCATCTTCGATGTTGTTGATTTAGAGCGAGATTTGTGTGGCCTGCTCCGATGACTCGAGCATTGCGATAATCGCGGCCACGGCTGCTCTGCCATCAGCGGCGGTTCCGCACCCGGTTTGTTCTCCCTGAATCCTCCCGATAAAGGCCGACATCTGATCAGTATAGGCTTGCATGCGGCCATCGGAAACGAAGGCCTGAGAGGCGTCGTCGAATGCGACCTTCGGCTGTTCATACACTACTTCAGTCTTCCCATCTTTCCCGAGGACGATTTGACCGAAGGGATTTGCATCAATGACTCCTTCGTCACCCATGATCCTGAACCGGAAATCCTCGTTGTCAAAGCCGGGAGTGGGGCAAACGCTTGACGACCAGAATTGAGCCATGAGGCCATCGCTAAACTCCCAGAGTGCCATCGTAGTGTTTTCATTTGGATTAGTCTCGCGGAAGGTACCACAATGTGCTGTGACCTTACAAATGTCCTGTCCGGTCCACCAGCGGCAGAGATCGATATTATGTGGCCCGCTATTAAGGATATGCCCTTTACTACGAGGGTCGGACCACCAGTTCCAGGCACCACCAAAGCCCTCGTCGTTTCTTAAAGCCTGGATGTCGAACAATGCTGCCATCTGAATGCACCGTACGGGACCGATCTTCCCGGCGGCGATTAGCGACTGTACGGTCTGATTAGATTGACGGAATCGCTGATGGTAGCCCACCGCGAGAGTCAGTCCCCGCGTCTCAAAAGCATCAATGAGTTTGTCACAATCCTCGAGGCTCGTTGCAAGGGGTTTCTCAATTAATGCGTGTTTTCCTGCCTCAGCCGCCAACCATGCTTCCTCGAAGTGAACGTGATGCGGTGTCGTGATGACCACGGCGTCGATGTCATCACGCTCGATCAACTCTTTGGTATTGAGAGAACAGGCAATGCCATAATCATCTGCCAAACCTTTGCTCCGGCTTCCCCCTGCAACCGCTGTTATTGCTGCTCGTGGAGAACGCCTGGCGGCCTCGGTATGCGTTCGACCCATGAATCCCGAGCCGGTCACACCAATTCGTATATGTCCTGTCATGTTTGTTTATGCCCTTTGAAGTGTGCTATCCGTCAATTGTAGCGTGTCGCAGATTGAAATATATGGAATCTCTAGGTGTCCTCCGCCAGTAGCTCTGTTGGCCGCGAAGTAGTCAGGCCAGCAGCGTCCGTATTGTTACAAGGTGTTAAAGGACTTCAAACTCGCTATGCCAAGCAGTATTATAGGATGTGCAATCAACGCTGGGCCCGGGGTTAACCTTAGATCGATTGGAAACCAAGAGAATGTTAATCAAGTGGATCGGTACCGTCCTACTTTTACTCACTTCAACCCAACTTTCAGCGCAAGATCCCGTGAAACGTGCTGCCAGTGACGAAGTAACGGCAACCTATGAAGGTGTACGGACTTCGCAGATCAAAAAATATCCGATTGGAGTTTTCGATTCGGGTACAGGTGGCTTAACGATTTTGGAACAGATTCTCAAATCCGACGGATTTAATAATCGCACTCATCATCCACTAGGAGATGGCAAAACTGATTTCGAAAAAGAATCGTTCATCTTTCTTGCCGATCAAGCCAACATGCCCTACGGGAACTACCCGGTCATCAGGAAAGAGCAATTTCTGGACGACTTGATTGTGAAAGACGCTGATTTCTTAATGGGCAAAGACTATTTCAGTCTGTCAGGACAAAAACGTCAGTGGGGTAAAACACCGGTAAAAGCGATTGTGATTGCCTGTAATACGGCAACCGCCTATGGACAGGCTGATATTGAACAGGTCGTGGCGGCTGCCGGTTTGGACATTAAAGTGATTGGCGTCATTGATGCGGGTGCTAAAGGCGCGATTGAAGTTTTAGCGGAAGGGGAAGATGCCAGTATCGCCGTGGTACCAACCAAAGGAACGGTCCTTTCAGGCGCTTATCCTGAGGCAATAAAGACAAATGCAGCACAAAAAAAACTTAACCAGAAAATCACGGTGTTTCAGCAGGGCGCCTTTGGCTTGGCGGGATCCATTGATGGCGCGCGAGAGTTCATTCAAAACGGCAAAAAAGATAACTCACCCCGGGGCGATTATCGAGGCCCGTCCCCGGGTAATGAAGAGGCTCCGATTGACCTTGCTATCCTTCGTCGTTACGGCTTCGACTTCACCGGAAACCGCATGTTATTCAACGGAACGGGGCAGGTACGAACTGACATTCAACTAAACTCAGTGGAAAATTATATAGCTTATCACCTAACGACCCTGATGGAACAAATGCGTCAGGCAGGGGAGGCTCCACCTCTCAAATCAGTGGTGATGGGATGTACCCATTTCCCGTTTTATCAGGAGGCATTTGCTGACGAGTTGCGGCGTTTAAGAAATTACAAAGAGAACGGTGAGTATGTTTACCGACGGTTCATGGCCGAAGAAATTAAATTGATAGACCCGGCGTTCTTTACGGCACGAGAGCTATACGAAAGCCTGGCTGAAGATGAAAGGCTCAATAGTAGGGCTGGTAATTCTCAGCGAACAAGAGGTGAGTTCTATGTGACCGTTCCCTCGGAAGGTTTGAATAGTAAGAACCTCAATGATGTCGGCGGATTTAATTACGACTTTAAATACGGTCGTTTATCAGGGGAAGTGAAT
The DNA here is from genome assembly GCA_002698965.1 of Rhodopirellula sp. Lineage (GTDB taxonomy): Bacteria > Planctomycetota > Planctomycetia > Pirellulales > Pirellulaceae > UBA721. Next base: position 13,388 of record PAAT01000157.1, read on the forward strand.
TCTGATTTTCGAGCGGTTCCGTTTGATGAATCTAATCTCGGAGCGGTTGTACTCAAGCGACTTCAGAACCGGGTGCCCACCGTCTGGTCACTGCTCTCTGAATTCCGCGATAAGAGTGACAAGGTAAAATAAGACACCTAGCTAGAATGACTCAAACTGGAGTATAAGCCGGCTTTGACATTGTCGATCGCTCTTGGCACTTTCGAAGAGAGATAGCGAATGATGCCTCTAAATAATCAACAGGCTAAAGCCAGATCAGTTTCTCTGAAACGTTTCACTGGTAACGATCAATTGGATCAGATCGCGCAGGCCGTTGTTTTCATCGAGCTGAGCTAGAATGTGATCAATCTCGGGCCGGTCGTTAATGCCAAGTTGGCGACCGAGCGCATAAGTCAAAAGCTTTTCAGTAAGACAACGGTTAAACTGATCTTTTCGCATCAGAAGTAGCCGTCGAAATTCCGGAAGTGTTGTAAAGCCGCCTCCCCCCGGAAGTTTGCCGGCGGCGTCGATGTCCAGGTTCCCCTTGTATTTCTCACGCCACTTGCCAACCGCATCAAAATTTTCTAACGCGAATCCAAGCGGGTCAATCTTTCGGTGGCATTCAGCGCAGGTGGTATTACCTCGATGTTTTTCAAGGAGTTCCCGAATGCTGGAGGCCCCACGAATGTCGGGTTCAACAGCCGGTACATCTGGGGGCGGAGGAGGTGGCGAATAACCAAGAAGTTTCTCAAGGACATAAATTCCTCGAACGACAGGAGAAGTGTCAACGCCATTGGCCGATGCGGTCAGGAAGGAGCCGTGACCTAGTATTCCCCCGCGTTGGTGAGCGTTGAGTTCAACGCGTTGAAGATGATTGCCCTGCACATCAGTAATGCCGTAATGTAAGGCCAGTTCACGATTTAGAAATGAGTAGTTGGCATCGAGAAACTCACTTAGCGGGAGATTGTTCTTCATAATATGATTGAAAAACGACTCGGTTTCTTCTCGCATAGCTTGTTCAAGGTTATCCCGATAATACACAAGAAAATCTTCTGCCGGAGGCATGGTGCCGATGTTATCTAAATCCAACCAACGCCTAACGAAATGCTGAACAAATCGGCTTGCTCGAGGGTCATCGAGCATACGAATTACCTGTTCTGCAAGATTGTGCTTTAATTGGCCGGCAGCAGCCATTTCTAATAGCCGGGTATCCGGTGGCGACGACCAAAGAAAATAAGAAAGTCGTGAAGCTAACGATATTTCGTCTAAGTCCCCCTCTCCTAAGTTTAGATAGAGAAAGCCTGGTGAACATAAAATCGCCTGGCAGCCGATTTGGTAGGCGATTAATGGTTCCACTCCTTGCTTAAGTTTATCTTCGACTAACGCGAGGAAGGGCTCCAATTCACCAGCGGTAGGAGGACGACGGAACGCATGTGAAGCGAAAGATTTAAGCTGAAAATGCAAGGCGGTAAGCCCCATTTGCTCAGGCTCGAGACCGCCGTAAAGTGCCTGGTGTCCGCTTGGAGGCCAGCTGTCTAGATGGGGACCGTCCACCTGAACTTCCCAAATGCGGAGACGTGGTCCTTGATATGCTTTTAAGACGCCATGTGATTTCTCATTACCTCCTTTCATCCCGATAAACGGGCGAAAGTCTTCTAGGTCATACTGGGGAAGCGTAAGAACACGGACCATTCGCTTTGCGGCTAGAGGACCGTTTCGAAAGCGAACTTCGGGCTCAAAACCGGCCTCAAGATAGACATCCCATTCGAACCATTCAGGTTGAGTGTTCGTGAGCTCAATACGCGCTAGCGAGACCATCCTGGAAACATTGCCCGTGCTTTCGACACTCCCCCGGCGATCGACACCGGCAATTTCCATCACCAGGGGATCTCCGTTGCGAAAATCGCCCAAGGCATCTCCATATTCGTGAACTCTGGAAATGGCTGCGGCTTTAACGCGGATAGTGTAAATCCCACTATGAGAAACCCCCCCCAGGTTATAAAGAGGGAGGAATCCGATATGCCCACCACGATAATGTCGCCCGTATAAATCGGTGTAGGGCGTATCCGGTATGAAACGGAAACGGTCGACCTGAAATAGCTTGACCAGTCCGACGGCCTCTTTACCGCTGAAGTAGAATGGTGATTTCTGGGCATAATGCTTTGTCTCCGGACGCGCCTTAAAATGAGTGGCTCGTCGTATAGCCTCTTCAGCGGCCTCAAAGTAATGCTCCATGAGCCTACCGGAAGTAACAAGTTCAGCTCCGTTATTGTCGAATCCGTCCACCCTGACTTCCTCCGGAAAATCTTCAGCTGGATTCCAGACGTCAACGTTGAGTCCCAGTAGTTCTCCAAGTGTTTGTCGATATTCCCATGAATTCAAACGGCGGAGGATACTATGCCCGCCGCGGCTCTGCAGTTTAGTGCGTGCCCGGCCAATGCGATTTGTGTAAAACTCAATGGCTAGGGCTCGTTCTTGAGCTGTTGGTTGCAATTCAGTTTCCGGAGGCATCGACTCCAAATTTAATTGGTCAACGACTTCCTGATACCGCTCCAATTCATCAAGCGTTTTGATTTCATTGGATAAGTTGTCAAAACGTCGATCAGCTTTTTGTGTTTCCATGCCGTGGCATTTTACACAGTATTTGCCGAGGAAATCCGAAGGCTGCTCTTCAGCTTTAATAAATGAGCAGGACAGTACGTTAGCTACGATTATTAGCGATAGGAGTGTCTTCATACTGGGTCCCTAGGCAATTTTCATTGGAGAGAAGGTTCCAGTGCTGCGTCCAAAACGTTCGGTATCGGAGCCGAACCAATTTAATACGGAGAGCCAGAGGTTGCATAATGGCACACGTTTATGATGTTCTTCCGGACAGATTAGATGTCCTTGATGATCAAGACCGCCGCCTGCGAGCAGTACCGGCAAGTCGCGGTTACTGTGGATGGAACCGTCACTCATACCGCTCCCAAAGACAATCAGAGTTTGATCGAAGATCTCAGCCTCTTTAAGCCGACTTATGAAATTGTTTAGTTTCCCTGTGAGAAATGATTCCACTACCTTTAGCTGATCGATGCGATCTTCAGCTTTTCCGTGGTGTGAAAGTGCGTGATAACTTTCGAGATCTAACTCTGAAGTGCGAAATCCCAGTCCGGTCTCCAGAGTCGTAACGCGGGTGGAATCGGTTTGCAGTGCAAGAGCCATCAGTTCGTAGAACAACCCAACTTCATCGATCTGTTGCCGCTCTTCGTCTTGGATTTCCTGGATTGTTGCTTCGGGCTTAGGGCGGTTGATCCATTGGTTGGACATTTGCAACTGCCGTTCGACATCCCGTACTGAAGTCAAATACTGGTCTAGTTTGTTCTGATCTGCAGTGTTCAGGGTGCGGTTCAAAGCGGATGCGGATTCGCGCAACGCATCAAGAATGCTGGCGCGATACTTCAGTCGAGTTCGTTGGGCTTCGCGGGAACTGGTGGAAGCCTGGATAAACAGTCCCTGGAATAATTTGGCCGGATTGTTTACCGGGGGGATATGTACACCGGATCGAGTCCAGCACATATCCGTTCCGTTTGTAATTCCTGTTGTGATGGAGGGAAATCGAGTGGCGTTACCGACATATTCTGCTGCCGCCTGATCCAGGGACATGTTCTTAGTTGGAAAGCCCGAGGCCTCTTCCTTTTTAATTCCATTCAAGAAACCCTGTACCGCTTTGTGGCCACCATTGAGTTGGTGATCCAGGTGGGAGAATACCGTCAGGTCATTCTGATGTGCCTCGAGGGGTTTGAGAGTCGAAGTAGGTGAATAGTCCTTACCGCCTGAAATCGGGAAGAAGTTGCCCGGGTAGAAACCCAAATGATTGCCTACGCATACCAATCGACGAGGACTCTGTTGGGAGGTAGCGGTGGCACAAGATAAACTTTCAAATGTTGGAATAGCCAACGCTATACTTGTTCCGCGAAGGAACCGACGACGACTGAGTGGGGCTTGATTGTTCATGGAATATATATACGCGGCGTTTTGACTTNAAGATAACCAAGACATGCTGTTTGTCTGAGATGATTGTAATGTCTACCCATATTAATTGAAGCATGGCATTTAGGGTAATGACCTTGATTGCTGCTAGACTTATTTAAGGAGATCGTCGTCTTTTTAGTTTTCCTTGAGTTCCTGTTAGTAAAGCCGTTTAACGTGTAAAAGGTTATGATGCTAACGATGAGAATAATCAGAGTAAAAATATGATGTTTAATCGCCATATAAAGCAGTTTGGGTTTTTCCTTTGCCTGCTATCGATGATCCTGACCTGTTCTGCCTTCCCGAAGAACAATATGGCTGCTGAATTGTGGGCGCGTAACACGGAAACTCCATTTGCCTACGTGCCAGGAAGTGAACGCTCGTGGCAACTGACGGACCACCCGCTAAACGCGGGTGAGACAATAAGCTATACAACTGAAGTGCCCGAAGGAATGGAGGTTTCGCTTTCCCCTTCCGGCAAGCTTAGCGTAAGGGCCGCCAACGAGATTCGACGCAAGCTCGAACTGGAGATTGAGTTAAGAGGAATCGATAGTGCTCATGGAAGGCAAACTCTTAGGCTGTTGCCAGCACCTCCAACTCGCCCGATAAGTTATCTTTCGGATCAGGTCGACGACTTAATACAGATCTTTCGCGATCCCTCAACCGGGAGATGGCGACCGATAACAAGAGACGCGTTTGACCAGTATTTTCGGCGGCTCCAATGCCATGGAGTTCACCGATTAATCGTTTGGCCGAGCGCCTTTCCAACCATCAGTAAACCGGAGAATTATGGAAAAGAAAACTGGGCTCGCTTTGAGAAACAGGCGCGAGCCATCCTTGAAAATGATGAACTAAATCAAATTCTTTACGGAGAACAGTCCTATGCTCCGTATCAATGGCACGGACTGTTAATGCGTTTTCGACTGAATCCTGAATGGGGCCAAATGTTTGCTAAAAGTGCCGCGGATCATGGAGTAGCGCTTACGGTCAGTTACCGACCGTTTGAACACGCATTGATGAAATATTACGTGATTCCTGTATTTGATTTCGATGGTAAGTACCTGTGGGATTTTCTTCCCGGAGCTAACCCCAAAGTGAATTTTCAACCGCAGGATGTAGGATTTGCTCACTACCGTACCATTCTCGAGGCTAACGGGGAGGCAGATCATACAAGGTTAAAAAGTCTGACATTAAAGTCTATTGCCGAGTCCCCTGCTCTCGAACTTACACAAAAACATCTGCGAGTGTTTGCCGCTCAAGTGCCGCCAATAGCAAAAGATTCGTTTGTGCTCCAAAGAAACAGAGACGGTACCTTCCAGTTAATAAGGTTTAGTGAGGTTGCTGATTTAGTGGAGTCACACCTTACGGAGCTTCATCACTGGTCTCTAAGGTGCAATCAGGATGGCTCAATTCGTATCGAAAACTTAAAACGTCCTCGCGACCACAGGTATCTTCTAATCCGCCCTGGGATGGAAAGCGGGCCGGAATTGCAATTGCCGGTGGAATTACCTGTGTCGGCTGAGTCTGAGGCAGGGTCTGTCATTGGCAGGATCAATGCGCATTGGTCGTTTGCAGATACGACTGCCGAGAATGCAGCAACACGTATTGCCGGCATTACTGCGGAGGGTAGTTATCGTACAGATTTCCAGGCAATCGAAAACAGCTTTGTACTCGTGCGACGTAGTGGGCAACCGTTGAAATCTCTTGGCGATGATCAGATCGTGATTGATTTCGGTGCTGATTGGTCGCCGGAAATGATGGATTATAATCGCGCGGCATCCCGGCGGTTGGCGGTTAGCGAACTTAGCACAATTCTGGCCTCCCCGGCCTTCGACGAAATCGTTATTAACACTCGAACACACACGCAATTAGCCGGTTCGAGCGGTGACGGAGAACTTGGCGTGCAAACGCTCGCTCATCACCGTCGCCGCAGCAAAAACTACTTCCACTTGGGAATCGACAGGGCGTATGCGCCTCAGGCTGCTGGCCAGATTAGCATTTTACGAGAGCTCATTAAAAAAGGTGACAACACGTCTCTTGAGAAAATATCGACATGGACCCCGGGGGAGTGGATGGGGACCTGTCAGAGAGAAGCCGACGGCCACATCTGGCGTTTTGCACGTAATCAGGCCATTGCCAATGGGGTTCAGTTGTTGCTGATGGATTTGGAGGAGGAGTTTCCCGAGACACGGATTCGGGTGATGATCCCGCCACGCGACGTGGTCGAGAACGATGTAAAAGCGGGCCTGTCAGACCTTGCGCACCCTCAGCATGGAAAATACGACGCTAACTATTATCGTTACCTTTGTTCAGGCATTAACCATATACCGGCCATTGGCGAAGGTATGAGTATGCTAAATCTTAGCGGTCTTCGTGTTGAGCCAATGTTTTTGGGATTGAGGGACCTGCCTGATCAGGGTCCGATATCGATTTTCGTTGACGCCTACCAAAAAGATCAGTCGGATAATCACGGAAGTAAATTTCGCGGTGCCAAGAGTTTTTTTTACGAGGCGCAGTATACACTCCGATTTCCGGATAAGGAGGCTGCTAAGATACGGCGGGAAGAGATCATTCGTGGGCTACTTACTGAACCTGATATTAGTGAGGTGATTCTTTATGAGGCGGCAAATTGGCTTTATTCCCTCCCCGTCCATGACCCACACCAATACCTTAATAAATGAGAAACTCAATGGCCGTCGATAAACCCGTCAATTTGCTTGTCGAGATATTTGTTCTCTGTTGTTTTTTCTCGATTCCTGTTAGTGCCGCAGAGGATGCGATTAGGATCGGGAACACTCCGCAACTGTTTGTGGATGATTATTTGATCGCGAGCATGGAGACTCTGCGGCGCGTTGATCACCAGGCGATGAAGCTAAATGGCGGGGAACCAATTTTTACAGGCGGAAAATTTTATGGAACGGTCTTGCATGATCAGGGCAGGTTTAAGATGTGGTGGCGACACGATGACTTATCCGGGTACTCGTACGCCGAATCCTACGATGGCATAAAATTTAAAAGCAAGGCGAAGATATCGGGAATACCGTATGCTGGCGACGTAAATTTAGCTGTGGAAGTCGATCCGAATTCCCCGAGTAAAGCCTCGCGTTATGTTGCAGGATATGATGCTCCCGGTATGGCGGCAGGAATAGCCGTGTCATCCGATGGTGTGAGGTGGATTGCCTTGAATGACGGAAAGCGAGTGACTCATCGTGCGGCCGACACTTATAACCAGATCCTGTGGGACCCAAAAGCCCGGCATTATAAACTGTTAACCCGAACCGACTTTGGCTCAGCCGGAGGGGGCGGTGAAGTGCGTGGTCACCGAGTGATGACGAATCCTAATCTTCACGATGATCCGGAAAACTGGACCCTTCAGAGGGAATGGATTTTNGATAAACAAGGTGCCTCTGAAATTCAGAGACGACAAATTTATGCCCTGACNGACTGGATTTATCACGGNCAGCATTTCGCCTTGATGAGCGTCTATGAACATATCGACGATTTCAGTGAGGGTGCTCAGANTAAAATGGCGAGGCACGACAAGGATATTATGAATGTCTATTTAGGGACCAGTCGGGANGGAATGAATTGGGACGATCGTTTGGTTTACGAGCAACGCCCGTTGATCCAACGCGGGGGGCGGGGAAGCTTTGATAATGGTATTGTGCTNGCCGCTTCGAGTATCGTGACACATGCGAATCGTCATTGGATCTATTATTGTGGCTGGAATGAACGTCACGGGAATCCACAAAATCAACGGGAAAGAGATTCGGCGATAGGCGTGGCGACGATGAGGCTCGAAGGTTTTCGTTCCCTTCACGCCGGCCCTCAGGAAGGAGTCATGGAAACCAAACCGTTTGTAGTTGACGGTTCACAGATGCTTCTTAATCTGTTTGCTAAAAAAGGAAAAGTGGAAGCCGAGTTACTTGATGAGCAAGGTAAACCTATCTCGGGATTTAGTGGCAGGCAGGCAGCGGTATTGCAAGAAGTGGATGAAGTAAGAGCCCCTGTGGTTTGGAGAACATCCCTTCAGGAATTAAACGGTAGAACGGTGGTACTGCGGCTCACGATGAAGAATTCGGATGTTTATGCCATGATGATTGTAAAATAATAACGGTATGTTAAGCCGAGCGTTGGTCACTGAGTATCATTGCGGCTGTATGCGTCAGCAGCTTTTATGGAAGGGGAGTTTTGGTTTGGTACTTCGAGTCTACATGCATTTGTTATTGTTCACGCTGTTTGCACCCGCGGTCGTCGCCGTCGGCGATGATTCAGAATCTATGCCGGGAGTCTCTATTTCCGAAGCAGCCGCATTCGATTTGCGTGACAGATGGGTGAAAGACAATTTCTCGCACGATAGAAACGTTCCCTTTTCGTTTCTTTACGACGGCGTCCAATCTTCACAAGTGATTTCCGACTGGAAGTTTCATTCTGAACGTTTCGAAGTTAACCCACAGAAAACTCAGAGAACTCTCCGCTATCGTGATCCGGATAGCGGACTTGAGATTCGATTAGAGGCCACGATATTTAAATCGCATCCAGCCATTGAATGGGTCATTAGAATCAAAAATACAGGTTTAATTGAAACGCCTGTCATTTCTGAACTGATGGCCCTGGACTCGGTGTTTGGGGCGCAGGATTCCAGCTTTCTCCTCCATTATGCCAGAGGTGTGGGAGAGGGGGTGTCTGCGAAGGCGACCGATTTAGGTCCGGTGCGAAAAGCGTTGAACCCTAAGTCAACGCTCAGGATGTCGTCAATGCACGGTCGCCCATCCTGGGGAGATAGCCTGCCCTTTTTCAATTTGGAAATGGTCAGCGAGGGATCCAGGCAGGGAGTAGTGATGGGGATTGGCTGGACAGGCCAATGGCAAGCATTGTTTCGCCGTGAGGATGATTCCGTTCAACTCCAGGCTGGCATGGAAGGTACCCACCTTAAGCTTTTCCCGGGGGAGGAGATACGGAGCCCCAAAATGATGTTGCTGTTTTGGCGTCATCATCGTCTTTACGGTCAGAATTTACTCCGTCGTTTGATTTTGGATCAGTACTATCCGCAAAGTAATGGAAGGCCGAGGACGATGCCCTTTCTTTGTAGTTCATCTGGATTATATAACGAGGCGTATCGGGCCACCGAAAAAAATCAAATCCAGTTTGCATCAGAATTTGCGAAACTTGGAGTTGAATACCTGTGGCTGGATGTCGGTTGGCATGATTCGAGGGATGGACATTCTCATTTGGGTCCGGTGGATCTCCAGCGATTCCCAAACGGACTGCGGGGTTTATCAGAAGGTCTCAGCAAAATGAAGATGGGACTGCTCACGTGGAACGCTCCGGAGTTCTTGGGTGGTAGTTCCTGGATTGAAAAAGAATTTCCCAAATTGTTCCTGCGTCCTGATGATCCAGACCTCGACCCTAAGAATCCGTTGTTCGACATCTTAAATTTTGGAGACCAGAACGCGTTGTCGTTGATCACTGATCACACGGCCACGATGATTGGCCAAGAGAAAATTGGAATCTATCGTATGGATGGGCCGATCGGTTCGAATCTTGATTATGCAGACAAGCAGCCTCTTCGATGGTGGCGGGATGCGGATGCACCTGATCGACAGGGGATCACACAGATTCGTTATGTCGAAGGGCTTTACCACTTCTGGGATAGCATTCGCGAACGAAACCCTAACGTGATCATAGATCTATGCGGAGGGGGGGCGACACGTATTGATTTGGAGGCGATGTCGCGTTGTCTTTATCTCTGGCGATCTGATAATAATCATCCCGGGTTTGAGCCGGAGGATTTTCAGGCGCAAACCTTTGGTATCAGTCAGTGGCTTCCGTCAACGGGGACGGCAAGCGGCTACCCTGATACCTATTCATTTCGGAGTTCCATCAATAATGGCGTGGCGCTGGCTTGGAATCCTTATCAACCGGAAGTGAAACAGAGTTGGGCATTGGCGTTTCCCGTATCCCAGGCCCCTCCCCACCAGTTGAAGGAGGTTGTGCGTACAACCGTCGACGGAAAACAGCGGATCGGTTACACCGTGAGTGAGCCTTTTCCGTGGGAAAAAGCGAAACAATTGACAGATGAATTCCTCCGCATTCGGCATTATTATCACGGCGATTTTTATCCGCTTACGCCCTATAGCACTGAGAAGAACGTTTGGTTGGCATTTCAATTTCATCGTCCGGACCTCAAATCCGGGATCGTCATGGTGTTTCGCCGTTCGGAATCGGAAACGGAACGTCACAATTTGAAGCTGTGGGGCCTGAACGCCAATTCGGTTTATGAAGTCAAGTTTGAGGATAGTGGAGAAAAACTCATGCAAACCGGAGCGCAACTCCGGAGTTCGCTTGAAATCCTGATACCGGAGCGTCGGAGTTCCCGTCTGATCACCTATCAGGAAGTGTTGTCTCCCGATTGACTCTTTTTAGGGGAAACGGTCGCGATTGTCGTTTCGCAGATGTGTCGGGAAAAGTGGTCCAACATTTACTCGTCCGGGCCCAGGCCTGCTGATTTAACATGGTTTGTAAAAGGGCGGTGTCAAAAGGAATGCGGCCCGGTCGGGTGGTGGGAGTATGAAATTGCGACGGCCCGAAAAATGGAAAAATATTGACGGACCAACCCTGTTCCTACGACAATTCAAAGATCGTACGATGCTTCAAAACTTAGATACTGCCGGGAGAGATAAATGTGTTGGTTGAGAATTAAAGTCGCGCTGATTGTCGCCTATGGGATCCCTCTCGCTTTCAATCCAGTTGGGATCCCAACCCAAGCCGATGAGATCAAGATCTTCGTGTCGTCTTTTGCGCCTGCTGGAGAGGCTGGGATCTATGCATACACCATCAACGGGCAGACAGGAAGCGTTACGGAGACGGCAAAATATACTGAGGTTGGGCATCCGTTCTTCCTTTCTCTGTCGCCAGATAAACAGACATTGTATTCGATCCACGCTCAACATGGTTTTGGCGGCACGAAGCATGAAGAGATCGCTGCGTTTCGAATTGTAGATGGTAACGGTAATCTCAAACTGCTTAATAAACAATCAACACATGGAACAGCCTCTTGCTATTTGGACGTGGACAAAAAAGGAGAATTGTTGGTGGTGGCAAATTATTCCAGCGGCGATATTGCATCGTATCCCATCACGAATGAGGGTATCCCAGAGAAGTCAGTCTCGTTTTATAAACACAACGGGGCCAGTGTCAACGAAGCTCGCCAGAAAGAGCCCCACGCGCATTGCATTGTCGTTAGTCCGGATAATAAGTATGTATTTTCGGCAGACCTGGGGATTGACAGAATAGTAACCTACAAACTTCGCAGGAAGGGCCGGGTGACACCTCTTAATGACCGCTTGAATTCTTCCCTCGCCCCCGGATCCGGCCCTCGACATTTAACGTTTCACCCTCATGGAAACTCTGCGTATGTGATCAACGAGTTGCTGAATACGGTAACTGTGTTTGATTACAACGCCCGTGACGGAAGTCTGAGTGAAACACAGACCATCAGCACGCTTCCGAAAGAATTTGACGGAGTAAGTTACACGGCTGATATTAAGTTGACACCGAATGGCAACTTTGCTTATGGGACAAATCGCGGGCATGACTCACTGGCGTGTTACCGGGTTCAGGAGACGGGAACGTTAGAACTGATTGAAATCGTGCCCAGCTTGGGGGCAGGCCCTCAAAATCTGGCCGTGACGCATGATGGCAAAATGTTGATCTGCGCAAATATGCCCGGGAATAATCTTGCGTTGTTCAGGATTGATCAGCGCAGTGGGAAGCTGACACAAGTAGGTCCTGTCCACAAACTGACCTCCCCGTCCTGTATTATGCTTCGCTAAGCATTCAGAATGCCGGAATTAAATTGCGTACCCAGAAGGAGAAATTCATGTCGTCCTTAACCAATCGTCGTCTATCCCGCCGGCAATGGATTTCTGTGTCGGCAAGTCTGGCGTTTGCCACGCAAATACGGGCCACAGAAAAGCATAGTAATGAGCCGGTGTTAATTAAGAAGTCTAAACGGCTTTCTGCTAAGCCGATTTCGGCGGTCCGTACACCTCTGGGTATTCCGGAAGACTACAAACCCTGGATCACCAGATTGAATAACGGCGATTTGATGATCACGTGTTTCCATGCCGGACGGGAACCGTTCGATGAACACGCTGTGTTTTGGCGATCAACCGATGGCGGTGAAACATGGTCTGATCGGATGCCACGCAAAGATGTTGTGGGACGGGAGTTTGCCACAACGCAATTGACATCGGGGGCGATCGTAATGACATGTCATTTTTTAACTCAGGATTCGCGGAATACGGATGGTTACGCCTATAGTAAACTTTTTCATTCGCATGATGATGGAAAAACCTGGAAAGAAACACGCGTGGGACCTGCAGGATTCCCTGAGAAAAGGCCGACCAATACAAATCGTAATGTGTTTGAATTGCCGAATCCTAAAGACCCTCAAAAGCCCATTGCTTGTCTTGGCATTTCTACTTCGGGCTACCACGACAATAAAGCCAACTACACATCGATCTGGCAGTCAGTCGACGGCGCAGAGACATGGGATAAATCGTGGAAGCCGGATACTCAAAACTGGGATGATTACGATGGGTTTTTCGGGCAGTCCTATACGTATCGCAGTCCTTCCGGGAAAATGTTGCATGTGGTACGTGTCGATCGGAGAGGTAAATACTGGAAGCTCGAAGATAAACAACTAGGTAAGGAGGGTGGAGATCAGGGTGACCGAATGATGATCTGGAAGTCAATTGATAACGGAAAAAGCTGGACCCGTCCCCACGGGCATGGCGACTTTGGAAGCTACGGTGAAATGTATCCAAGGTTCCTGAAACTCAATGATGGCCGATTGCTACTAACCTTTACGGTACGCAGTAATCCTTATGATGGGCATGCTTTAGGTTTGCGTGGTCTGATTAGCTATGACGATGGTGATTCTTGGGATTTTGAAAACGACAGAATTATCATTGATTACAAGAATCAGGGTCCCAGCGGTGGCGGTTACGGTAACACCGTACAGCTTGATAACGGGTCTCTAGTCTCGACCTACAGTTACCGAGGCGCAGATAACAAAACACATGTCGAAGCAATAAAATGGTCTCTGCCGGACGAGAAAACGAATCCATAACATGGGTCAGAGAATCAGGCGGCCACCGACGAACATGCTTATGAAGTAGACTTCTATTTCCCGATAACTGAGTAGTGGAGTATGATAAAGGTAATCCAATTAGCTTAGAGGACTCGCAAACGATGAAATATTCAAATTGTGAAGGAATGACCCGTCGGCATGCTCTTGGACTTGGTCTTGGTGGACTTTGGGGTGCCGGGGTGAGTTTGCCCAAGGCAATAAGTCTCAAGGCAAACGGGAATGATAGTGGCCCGTTAAAAACCTCTGCTAAGCGCTGCATCATGATTTGGCTTGATGGCGGGCCGACTCATTTTGAGACGTTCGACCCTAAGCCCGAAGCCCCCACGGAGATCCGTGGTGAATACGGAACCTGCCAAACCACCAATCCCGGAATTCATTACTCGGAACATATGTCCAAGCTTGCCGCCATCAGCGACAAGTTCGCCATGATCAGGTCGATTCGTCATAATCAGGGAAATCATGGTGCTGGCAATCATTACATGATGACCGGGGCTCCACCGCGTATACCGGTTGGTTGTGGTGCGTATGTTAGTTTTCATCCCAGCATGGGAAGTGTCGTAAGCCATGAAGTTGGTACGAAGTCTGCTCTACCAAACTATTTTTCAATTCCTAAGATGACCCGCAGTGGAGGCCCTAACTTTCTTGGGGCGAACCATGCGCCCTTTGTGGTGCCTGACGATCCTAACGGTAAGGGATTTCGTGTGCGAGATGTTGCTGTTCCCGGTGGCCTGACAGGCGGCCAGTTCAGGTCTAAATCCGATGTCCGT
>PAAT01000158.1 GCA_002698965.1 Rhodopirellula sp.
GATTCTGAAGTGCCGTTACACCTGTTGCTCCAATCGCATCCCAAAAGAACTCATCGTCTGCCAACTGTTGAACATCCTGAGCGGCGCTTGCTGTCGGTGTCGCAGCCTCTCTCTTTGGCGTCTCCTGTTTCTTGAGTGTGGCTTCCTCTGCGAAAGGATCTATTAGATCATCGCTTAAGGCTTTGCTTCTCTCTGCCTTAGATGCTGTTCTTATCTCGCCACGCTCTGGAGTTGGCCCCTTCTCCATTACTAAAGCCATCTCATTGGGGTTTAAGCGTTTAGGCGGCTGAGGTATTTGGCCTCCTTTGCCTTCCTGTATTCCCGCCATACTGCCACCAGAAAGCTCATCTAGCTTTGCAGCAATGGCCATTTTCTCTTCTTCTTCATTATAGTTCGGGTTAGTTGTTCTAATAAAGCCCTCGTCTGTAACTGGGTCATAGTCACCTTTAGGCATTGGATCATAGCGGTCTTTGAGATCTTCTTGAGACACAACCTCTTCCTCTACCTCAACCAGTCCACCACCATACTCACCGCCTCGACGTGGAGGTGGTGTCCATGCTGCCATCTTCTGCTTTTCTTCTCGCTTGGGATACCTTCTCGGTGGCGGCGTCCACGCTGCCACTGGAGGCTTTTCTTGGCCCAGCTCTTCCATCAAGAACGGCTCTCTTCTGTTCTCCCTTAAGATTTCATAGAACTCATCCCTGCTTTTAGGGTTGCCTTCATCCTTTTGCCTGTCCATGTAGGCAATCTCATTAGGGTAAAACTCTCTCGCTTCGGCCTCTCGCCTATTTAAAGTGTCTCTCTTTTTTGCCTGCTCAAAATGCTCAGAGACAGTAGCGAACTCCGCATCTGGACCAATCTCCTCAACGATTCCAAGACCCACTAGAGGGTCTTTGTATCGTGGGCCATCGTAACGTCTGCTGTCTTTGTTTTGCATGGAATCACCAAAAGCTTTCAATGCTTCATCGACGGGAATCCCTAAGCGTTCCGCAACAGCAAGAAGAGCAAGCTTGTCAACGCCTCTCTTTTTTCTCCCGCCCGTGTTAAAGCTGTCCATGCCGTAGTCATAGTTAAGGTTATCGTCTTGTCTTATAGCCATTATAAAGCTCCCGAAGCATTAGCCTGTGACTGCTGTGCGCTGTTAAGATAGTCATAGCTAACAAAAATAGTTTGACCGTCACCGTTCTTCATCATTGCCCATCTTTCGCCTGAGTCTCTAGGATACTCAATGTAGCCTCCCTCCATCAGGGAGGCATTATCCCATGTCGGAGGTATTTCCATTTTCCACATAACGGAGCCAAGAAAGTCGCCCTCGTCTATTAGCCACGCTCTCCCCTCGTCACCTTTTTCAAGTTCCTCATCAAGTCTGTCAGCGAGCCATCCCGATGGGTTTTCTGTTTCTGCGAGAAGTGAAGCGGCCTCTGCCTCTTCTCTGTCGCTTCTTCTCTCCCTGTCTTCCCTTTCTCTTTCAGCCCTCTCAAGGGCTTGCTCTCTCATGACCTTTGTCGCCATTAAGATTTGCTCTTCGGTAAATCTAGGCTCTCCGGTAACAGGATCGACCATAGCTCTCATAGCCTCAGCCATCGCTGCCGCGTCACCATCATACAAAGCCTCAGCTTCTCTCATGAGGTCATACATTAATCGCTCATTCTCTGCTGCAACTGCTCGGTCTTCAGCTCGTCCTGCTGCTGCAAAATCTGCTTCCCACATGTCGCTCTGTCTGTCGAACTGTCGCTCGAACTGATCGCCAGCCCTGTCAAAGCCTCGCTCCCACTGGTTTCCAGCCCTATCAAAACCGCTTTGCCACTTATCCAAGTCGGCTCCCATTCCAGCAGCTCGTAACTTTTCTTGGTTAAGTCTTTCGTTTATGGCGTCCGTTGCAGAAATAACAGTATCCCTATCAAAAGCCTCTCGGCCCCCAGTCCCACCATGTCTACCCATGACAGCACGCTGGGCAGCTATGATGCGCCCAGCTTCTGCCCTTGCAAGCTCAGATGCGTCCTGTCTTAAGATGCGATCAATCTCTGCACGAAGCTCGTCACCCGCTGGGTCAAGCTCTAATGGGCCAACATCGTCATAGCTTGGATCATCATAGTCACCACTCAAAGGATCATCATCTCGTCCTGAGATGTTATTGTTTTGGTTGAGCTGATCATTCCCTAAAGGATTAAAAACCTTTGGACCGCGAGAAGTTCCAACCCCCATCGATGACGCATCATAAACAGGAGACGTTACCCAGCTCGGTCCAGCACCAGCAGCAACATTATTATTATTAAAAGTAGGTCCAGAAATACCACCTGAAGGACTACCGCTCTGGTATGCATTTTGCGCTCCAAACTGAGAAGTGTTCTGAGGAGCAAGAACCTGTGAAGCCGCCGCTTTCTTAGCTGCGGTTTCACTGGCAGTGTTCTGCAATGGCCCCTGAGTTGTGATGGGGTTTGGTACTGAAGGGGATAGCTCGGCACCCTCTCTTCCCATGTTGGACCCAGTTGTTGTTTGGGTTTTGCGTTTTTTGTTGCCGCCGCTAAACGGCTGGAATGGTTGAAATGCCATAGTTCTCTCCTAAGTAGTTAGCCTATACCATAAATACACTATAAGGGTCTTAATGCGGCCACCCAATACAGGGTTTGTTGCTGGGTTAAAGTCTCCAATGCCAAACTCGGAATCGGTTGCCGGAGTCATTGAATCAGATGCTGGGGTTGATATTTCAGGCGAAGCTAAAACGTCCCCAACCCTAAAAATATGGTTGTACGTAGACGCTGGCTGGTCGAGCTGCTGGCCCACCGTAGCTAAGGCAGGAGAAACAAAGGCGGCAAAGGTTCGCCCATCACCTGCTGCTGAAAACTGAGCCGCATCGGTAGATATGTAGTAATCCAGTCTTGCCAGCCGAAACGCCCCCTGAACTGGAAGGTTGTTGTTGGGTGCAGGAATGGAAGCGCCGCAACACGCTGCCTCCACTGAAGCAAGAGCATTCCCGCCAACCAGCGGCACATCTCGAACAGTAAAACAATCTAACCTCCAAGTGTCTTGATTTGTGGGCGATGTAGCATTCGCTCGCTGGGTTTCCAAATCAGAGCATATACTATTAAACTTATCAGCATCAGCAGCGTCTTCACCATTAAAAAGCTCCGGCAATGTAAACTCTGGGTTGGTTCCCCTGCTGCTCTTCATCCAAAGCACAAGCTCGGCTGTCATCCCTAGACTTGGGTCTATGTTGACACCCGTATCCGACCCTACCTCTAGGCAATAGATTCCAATGGGCGCAATATCTCCAACTCTAACACTTCTCTGCTGAGTGTTGGAATTTAAAACCTTGCCAGCAACTGCCTCAACTTCGATATATCTCCAGTCCTCAGTTGGTCCACCGTTAGGTAAGATTGTGTTGGTGTTGGCTGGAGGACCGACACCACTAGTAGAGACTGGTATGCTGCTGCCCCCGTTCCATGTTACATGTAGCTTTTCTCCTGCTGCAAAGTTTGAAGTAATCAGCTCGCCACCAACTATCTCCATAGATGAATCGCCGTATGGCCAAAATGGGATTATGGTATTCCTGAATGCCGTACTGCCGCTGAGGTCCATGCCTGTGAGGTTGATTCGCATCATAGTGTAGGTGTACCTAAGAGCAAGACAGTCCTTTATGTACTGCGCTCCTTTTCGGAAGTTCTCATTTACTTCTCTTGGGTCAAGAACTTTTTGGTATCTAGCTGACCACGGGAATGCTCCAGTCTTCATTGTTAGTTTCTCCGTAGCTTTGGTTTGTATTGAATGTAAAACTCAGCACACGTAACATTTTCAGGTGCAGTATAAATGCCATCTCTTTTTATTATGACCTCATACAAAACATTTTTAAGCAACGTATTGATCGGCCTATTGGTAAGACTTCCTGCGCTAGGACCATTGTAGTCATACGCGCCATATCTTTCTGAGTTTACAATGCTCTGATTCCCAGCAGCGTTTTCAAGCTGTGCTCTCACATACTTTTGACCAACCACGCTGGATACTGGCTCTGTTAAAAACAAGACTTCAACAATGGGTAGGTCATTCTCCACATCAGTGATAGCACCTTGTATTTGAGCCGTCCACGTTACCGTCGACGCTGCGGTACTCGGAGGATCTATCCGCGCAGTTACGCCTGCCACGTAAATATCGAAGTCATCAGGGCACGTAAACCTATAGGTTATAGAGTTTTCATCTATAATACCTATCTGCTCCTGAAGCCGAAACCTCATAATGCCGTACCCGTTGGGTTTGTTTTTCTGCTCATCCAAACCAAAAACAATGCCGACCCCTGAAGGAGTTGGGGCTGCCGCTGTATCGCTAAACGTAAGATTAATGTCTGAGTTTAGTATGGGGCTACCATTTGCTATTACCATTATGTTGGCCTCCTTTGCCCGTATCCTGCTTTGCGAAAATCAATCGAACCCACTCTTATCTTTCCACCCGCTACAGCGAGCTCTATGGATGCATCATTCGTTCTCTTTGCGAACTGAAACTTGCTTGTTTCCAGTTCGGCAGTCTTTAATCTTTTGTTTGCTTGAACAGCACTTGGAGCCCAATCATCTTCAAATGCTAAAACTGTTCCCACCACAACCCCATCACCTGAAGAGGTTATTCTTTCTTGAAGTGTGCCGTCATTTTTTCTATACTCACCTCGAACAGCAACCTTTACGAGGTTGCCTCCGTTGTCAGCAGACACAAAGACCGCACGCACAACCGGAGACATTTCAGACGGTGCCTTTGCTATCCCGCAGATAGAACCAAAATATGATTCAGTTTGATACTGGTCCCTGTCGGTGTGAAACTTTGCTAGAACAGATCTGTCAACTCCGCCATCCAGACTTCGATGGGAAAACAGAAACAAGTCATCACCTTCTCGCTCTCTTAACATTCCCCTTAATCTTCCCATGCCCTCTACTGTCCACCAGCTTCTTACTTTGTCGTAAAGGTCTACCATATACATGCCGCCATTGTATTGGTCATCACTGTCTTCGTCCATTGATCCAATGGTAACAACTAAGCCAGTAGCGGTAGCCCACATTCTACCTTCCCTGTAGTCAGGGAAGCTGATCATATCTGATAGGCTTCTAGTGTAGCTTTTGTCTGAGATTTTAACCTCTACATCGTTGTCGGTGTCAATCCTTTTAAAGCCTCTTTTAGTTAGCCCGTAAAGACCATAAGGGGTCATCGCAGCCTTGCCATAGCCTACAGCATTGTAGCTTGAAAGCTTCTGAACAGAACCAGAAATGCCGTCAGCATTTCCCTGCGCCGCCGCCTGAGAGCTCAGCGCATAAACACCGTTTGCTGTAACAGCAACAAGCGACCCCTGCGGAGAAACAAACAGGCCATAAATAAAACCAGTAAAACCATATACTATTCCCGCAGCAGTATAAGTTCTAGGCGATACAGCATCCGACACAAGAACTTGTTCACCCACCGCAACAGCAACACGACCCGCCCAAGCAACGCATAGGCCGTTAGGCACAGAAAGAGTTTCAAGCGATACATTTATACTATCCTGCTTATTCGCTAAAACAAGCCCGCTGCCTGTGTAACCCCATAGCGTAGGGAAGTCTGGGCCAGAGATTAAAATCTCTCCGTTTACTATTGCGTGCGTTATTGGACCTACAGGTCTATCGGTTCCAAGCACAAGAATCTGGCTTATCTGGGATGTTGCGTCTGGCAAGTTTTCGTCTATGACCCAGAGCTCAAGGTTTCCGGTTTCAATGTTACCCAGAATCACGTAGTGCTGAATGATGTCGAGAAACTGAGACTTTGCAGAAAAGCCCCCTCTAGGGATTGACCCCTGTGGAAGTTGGTCCTCCCATAGCACGTCTGATCCTGCCCTAGTCGTAAGCTCTCCCGACGCATTAACCCACATGTTTCTATAGTCCCATCCTGATGTATCTATGTTCATGGTAGCTTCTTCCCTGCATCCTTAAGCGGCTCTTTGGGTTTCTTACCTGCCGCCTTTGCCGCCATCATAGCGGCAACGGATGCGTCAATAAAATTTAAATCATCATTAATCGCTTCGGCGATTACTGTTAGCGGTCCCGCGTTTACCGTATTTGTTGCGTCAGCCCCTGCGCGAAACTCCATCGTCATACCCAATCCCGTAACCTTAGCCCAGAAGTTTACAACAACCTGACTGCCCGTTGTCCAGTTAGATGTTCCATCCATATACCATTCAAAAGTCATAGGCTGAAAACCTGTTTCATCCATCGTGAACTGTTGCCTGTCATTACATATAGAAGAGGGAAACGTACCAATGGGTGGGCGTATATGTATCTCCGCCTCATCAAGAACCGGAAGAGCTGGGTCCGACGTATCTCGCACGTGGCAGTGAAGACGAATGATAACCTTCTTATTACACGGCACCCTAAAGCTTACGCTTACTGGAACTATTTGAGCGAGTATGGTTGACGACGTTGACCATACAAAAGGC
The DNA here is from genome assembly GCA_002698965.1 of Rhodopirellula sp. Lineage (GTDB taxonomy): Bacteria > Planctomycetota > Planctomycetia > Pirellulales > Pirellulaceae > UBA721. Next base: position 6,443 of record PAAT01000158.1, read on the forward strand.
GTACCGCTTGCGTTTAGCGTATCAATAACTGTTTCACCCAGTATCTCACCACCAAGTGAAACCCTGCCGTACCCATCAACATCTCGACCACCGGAGCCAAAGTTTTCTCGAACAATATGGCATGCCGCATTAGGAAAAACGTCTGGAGTAACCAATCCTTCAAACTGGTTCCCCACAACCCTGAGCATTTCAGAGTTTACATTGTTAAAGACTGCCCCCTTTATGATGTTTCCAATGATAGAAGATTTCACAAGGTTAATGAGGAATATACTCTCTACATAGTTTCCAAGCACCGAAACAAAGTTAGGGGTTCCAGCAACGCTATTTCCTGTTTCAAGAACTAGGGTGTTGCAACTGTTACCCTCTATTTTTAGGTTTTGATAAGGAAATATCGCAATAACGCCACTNACCGTATTGCTTATAACTTCCGTATTTGTGCCATAAAAAAATATGCTGTTTTCATTTGTGTAAGTTGTAATGTCGCCATCGAGATCTAAAACTTGATTGTTTCCAATGTAGCTCTCAAACAAATTTAGGGTATCATAATANCCCATNGTGAGCGGAGCTCTGTTTATGATNGAGCAATCTCTTGCTGTTCCCGAGCTGTTGAGTGTGGANTAAAACCTGTTGCCCTCAACCTCTAGACCGTCAATACTAGATCGTAGATTGTACGTGTTGGAAACCCTGTACCCACCTATTAAAGCATAGCAATACTGCAAGGTGCAGTTGGTAATGCGTAGACCTTTAAAGTATTGGGCTGGAGAGTTAAAAAATGGAGCTGTTGGCTTATCCCCAAGAACCACTGCGTAGGTGAAACCACTAAAGGTTANGTCTTTAATGTGAATGCCTGAGCTTTCGTCGGGTGTTTTCTTGTTCTTTGCTTTTATCCTGAAAAGATCAAAAGGCTCCTCGACGCCAGCCTTTCTAGTTAGTTTTCCGCTACCAAAGCCGCAGATAATTGAAGCTTGTGCGTTCTTTATGGTACTATTGTTTTCTTTTATCTTTATCTCAACGGTATCAGTGATAAAGATTTCTTGAGTAACAACTACTCTTTTGCCACGCTCTAGATTCCCCAGCGTATTCCTTAGCTGGTTCTCCGTATATACAAGAATATCGTCTTTCGATCTTCTTGTATGGTCATAGGTGTGTGTGAGCGGTAGCCGTCCATACATTAATAAATCCTTACCTTGTGTATTCTAAGGCAGCAAGTCTTATTAACGCTTGAGTCTCTTGTTNCGTAAGACCATCTGTAAAGAGATGGACCCCAGTTAAGGTAATGTTGTTGTCTTGGAAAGATCACCGTCTTGGGTTGATCTGGCGCTCTAAGACATGCGCTTGATAGCATGGATACTTTGTCGTCAAGCTGGGAGTTTGCTTCGTTCTCTTTTGGAGTCAACTGCTTAGCGGCAACAGAGCAGACCCACATATCAAACATTGCCCACGGCACAACTTGACCGCCAACAATCTGAGAATAGTTCATTTGGTCACCCCCGCCAAGCGCCGAGCCTGCAAAGTCGGGAGTGTACACAACTTTAACTTTTAAATCTACAACCTCATTGAGAGACACTTGAACGTCTTGATGGCGAACAGCATGAAGACTGTAAAAATAATCTCCCTGCCTATATGAGCAACTCTCTACCATCATTGGAACATTTGGCGCTGCCTCATTGGTGAAGCTATATGTTCCATCGTTGTCGGTTGTGATGTTTTTTATTACATCAAAAAAATCACCGCCCTGATGTACGTAAGCAGAAACACACTCAACAGCCGCCGATTGAATCGCTAAGTCCACCTCGTTGCCAACATCAAAAAGCGATAAGGGAGGGGGAAGCGTCCACCTTTGACCGTCGGGGTCATCAAGCATTGTTACAACTTGTTTTCGTGCGTCATCTAATATCATACAACTTGAACTCGCGGATTCTTAATGTGGTTTAAAAATTCTGTAAACTCGCCAGCAGCCTCAAGAGCCTTGTATTCTAGCTCTTTGCTAGACATTCGAGCATTGGCGGATATTCTCTCTAAGTGAGACAGTCTTGCCATTCGGCTTACTTTTGTGCCGATAACCGAAGCATAGTGTTGCCCGTCAGACATCGGCTGAATAGGGTATTCGGTGCTCACTAAAAACCTAACACCGAACGTTGTTGGGATGCACACCTTAACAGGCTCGGTAAACATCCACTCTGAAAAAACTTTTCCATACTTTACGCCAAAACGCTCAAGTCTTTTCGCTAGTCTTTTTTTTGTTTTCTCTGATGCTTTAATCATAATAAAAAACAGCCCCCTCCTGAGAGGGGACTGTCCTTAGTGGTTATTACCATCCCGTGGTAATGCCGGATAAGGTTCCTGTGGTGTGACGCTTTAAGATGCGGAGGTTATACATCCCAAAGATCTGAGTGTCATACTCAAACTTTTGACGTGAAACCATTGAGGCATCTTTGCCATCACTGTCAGGCTCGAACGAACGCCATTCTGCCAGCTTAATATCTTTGTCGTTAAACAAAAGAATCTTNCCGTCAACCATGTTCTCGTCGATCTGGATAGGCTTACCTTCATATGTTCCGTGTGCCACGGATGCATCAGCTTTCTGATTCCCGCCAACAAAACGACGCTCGGATACGAGCAACGCCATGTATGCGTGGAACATTGTGCTGTTTACAATCATATGAGTCCAAGACTTGCCACTCTTACGCTTAATCGTCTGAGACAGAAGATCGAGCTGCTCAAGAGCAAGAGGACCAGCGGGTCCAGCATTAACAACGTTTGTCCCTGTATAGTCAGGGGTAACGGTGTTGACAGCAGCGTAGTTACCAGCAGTACCAAGACTCCCAGCAACAAGGGCGGGTGAAGCTGCGTCAAGCAAAGACACCATACCGTCGCCATTGATTACACCAGTATTGACCGCAACACTTCCCTGAATAGCAGGATTTGATACGGCGGGATCAATAGGTAGACCGGGGGCAATATTTAGTGCTGGAGCACCAGCGGCGTTACCTGCCATAAAGCGAAGGATACCAGTGATTGTCCCCGGAGTCGGATTGCCCAAAAGGTCAACATCGACACCCGTCACATCAAGACACAACGCATAGGGAGCGGGAGCGATAGCGTTCTCACCAAACCCATCAACGCGCATGCCCTGACGATAACCAGAAGTATCTCCATCAACTAGGGGCACCGCGATCTCACCAGCCGGACCTGCTACCGCAGTAACACCTGCCGCATTTGCGAGAGTTGTTTGAAACAAAGCTCGGCCCAATGTGCGACCCAAGTCAGCACCAGCCGATTGCATTTGCTCTCGAACAAGATTAACGCCGTCTTGCTTGCTCACGCAAGTGAGTGCAGCAATACGAGGAACGGATAAACGAGTAAACAATGCTTTAGGATGATAAGCCATCTGCTTAATATCCACATTGGAACCATCTGGTAAATCAGCGCCGTCTGCAATAAATTCGGTGGCTGTTGTGCCGCCGGATTTTACGTTGACGATACCAACAGTACCACCTTGTTTTTCTTTTTTGATGACATTTTTGCCAACAGTTGGAGCCGCCAAGTTAGCTTCTTCTTGGACAAGCGAGTTGCCAAAGCGAGCTACTAACATGGAGATCTCATTAAATGTAATAGACATTCTATTCTCCCATAGATTCTAAAAATGTAAGCATATCCTCGTGGGAATTGCCTACGATTGCGGATCGAGAACCCTGTGTTCTCATAGGCTTGGGTGCCGAACTGCTCCCGTTTTTAGCCAAAATAACTTTATAAGCTTCCACTCGTTGCTTGTGCAGACTAGAGGCAATCTGAGACATGCTCATGCCATCTGTTTTAGAATAACCAATCACCAGTTCTTCAGGGCTAAACGTTTTATATTTTGATGCCAGTTGGTCTGCCTCATTAACAATCTCGTCGGCTCTGCTTGTTACGGCTTCAGTTCGTTGCCGCTCCATTTGAGCCTGATAGCTTTGTTCTTGGTACTGCCTCATCCGTTCGGCTTGCGCCTGCTGGAATCTCAACCTTTCAATCTCTGCATCACGCGGATCTTCTTCCTCGTAAGCAGACAATCTGCTGGTCCTGTCATCAAACCTTTGCCGGAGTTCACCAAGCAAGGCTTCGTTTTCTGCAAGTCTTTTTTCAAGATCCATCGCTCTCGCTTCGGCCTTGCGTCTAGATGCTTGCAGCCCATTGATCCTACGAGTAAAACTACTCTTTGGGATCAGCTCTTCTTTCTGCTCTTCACGAGCCTCGACTTCTTCGGTGTCGGAACCGGAATCCTCGACAGTCTCGCCGTCGGGTGCGGAGGTTGACGATTCCTCTGTTACGTCTGCTTGCTCCAAGCCTTCGATGGCTTGTAGCATTTCTTCTTCAACTGAGGGTGCTGATTCCTCATTTACAGCTTCACCATTTTCCATATGGGCTTCTCCTTTAATGCTTAGCAAACTTAATGTTTGCTAACTTTAACCTACTTTGTTCATAATGTAAGACGTTACTCCTATGACTGCTCCCGCAACTGCTCCCCACATCCCAGCCTTTACCTTGAGTTGTGCCAGCTCTTCACCATGACGACCAAGCTGTTCTGACATCTTCTCAAGTTTTTCGCCGTGTTTTTCAAGCTCTGATAAAACGAGCTTAGAGTATTGCGTCCAGTCATCACTCATGATGTTACCATTTGTGCGGCTAAATCTTTCGCTGCACCCTCTACGCTTTTGCGTTTTTTCTTCCGTTTCCTCCTAGCAGAGCTGTGTTGCTTCCTTGATTCACTATCAGAACATGATCCCGAAACAGAGCTGCCTGAAGTGTGGTCGGTGTCTGCGTCCAGTGCTGCTGCTGCTGCTGCAGCGGCACTTGCGGCAACTTTGTCATTTTCTTCAACGTCCGACTCTTCTGACGAATACAATATGTTCATCGTCTGTAACGTGAGTGCCGGCTTTGTACCCCCAAGGCCACTCGCGTCCTGAATGTTCCGCGCCATCCGCTTTGCCCACGACTGCGACTCTGCACGATCGGTCCTGCCCACAGGCGTAGATTGTGACAATGCGCCATGAGCCAA
>PAAT01000159.1 GCA_002698965.1 Rhodopirellula sp.
AAGGGGATCGTTGTTTGCGCCTTTTTTAGCAGAGAGAGAACTTAGTTGTTCTTCCACTGCTCACCAAGAGGGCCACCGTCGCGACGGTCACCAAGTCGGTTGTAGGTAACATAATCGATGTTCTCACTCAGGAACTGAACAGAACCATCGACCAGTACAAACTGAGCGCCACCCTTATGCTGGGATTTGAAACCCTGTGAAGTAGACCAGTTGCTCCAGTGTTGACAGCCTGGGTATAGAGCATTGATCTGGTTGAAACCAGGCTCCCCAAGTCCGTTAACTGGATAGTTAATTGGACCTGCTGTGGCATTCCAAATAGAGTTGTGGTGCATCCAACCATTTTTATTATGGTCCCCTTTGTGAGGAAGGATTTCACCAACCATGATTACCTGGCTTTCACCATCAGTGACATCACGGAAACGCGATGCCCACGCACCTCGGCAGAATACACCAGATACTTCAATACCTCGTGCACCGTTACCGTGACCATGGTTACCTGTACCGAACAAGTTACCGTGGTACTGAGGGCACAGACCATCTCGACTAGGCATGAATTGTGAACCAATGCTAGGTGCATAGGTAGTAATTGCCGGTGCGAAAGCAAAGTCTGTGTGATCCGTATAAGGATCGACGTTGGCAGATGGGCAAATAAACGTTGGGATCAACTCTGACCAGAACCAGCGAGTCTGAGAACCCGCAAGTGGCGTGGTTTCGAAGTTTGAGACCCATGTTGCTCCCCAACCCTGCTGACGACGGTCAACAACCTGAAAGTTCAGCTGGTTGTAGAGAGGATCCTGCTCCAAGAAGGGAAGAATCTTCACCAAGTTGCTACCGTGACTGGATTCTGACCATGCACGGTTGTTGTTAGACTGGCGATGCCAAATGTAGTTGCCCGTATTAGGTAACGAATTGTAAGTATTGTGATACGTACGCATCGCCAACCCGATTTGTTTCAGGTTGTTGCTACAAGACATTTTGCGAGCTGCTTCACGTGCCGCTGAAACTGCTGGAAGTAGCAAAGCTACTAAGATACCAATAATGGCAATCACTACCAGCAACTCAACAAGCGTAAAACCGCTCTTTCGAGTGCTAAATTTTTTCATAGTAATACTCCGAGAATAAATAATAACCTACAAGCCCCTAGGCTTACTTCTTACCAAGACCCGACCAAGAACCGATGAATTTAGACCAATAAAAACATCGTAATCAGCTTATCAACACGGGCGCAAACGTACTAATAACTGCATAACAAAGTTCTTAACGGCAGCTCTAGGATTTAACGAATCCAGAGGTAAAAAAGTGATGTAAAGGCCTGAACGGCATTTACTATCTTCTATTAAACAAGAAACCAATGCATAAAGCAATAAATAAATCCCCATTGATGCGTTAATTCAATCAACCGAACTAGCGGAAAAAGCCCTGTTTTTGATGACTGGAGCCAGAAATTATATTAGTTCAAGGTTAGGTTGTATGTGATTTGTAATTGTTTTAGAGCTTAAACTCCCCTTTTCGGGAGTCTAGTTGTGAGCTGAGGCGATGAACGATGCTGCTGTGCATTTGACTGACCCGACTCTCACTGAGATCAAGAGTTACTCCAATTTCCTTCATGGTCATTTCTTCGAAGTAGTAAAGGATCATGATTAGACGCTCTGATCTGCTCAAGCCTTTGGTAACTAAACGAACGACATCGTTTTTGGACATGCGAGTGCTTGGTGAGGCGAATCGTTTGTCAGCGACGATATCCATTTCGGTCATGGACTTGTTGCCTTCGCTGTTCTTCCATTTCTTCTTATCCAGACTGATCAGATTAATACTGGAAGAGTTGGCCATGATTTTTTCCAGTTCAGGCATGGGAAGATTCATGTGGTCGGCCAGTTCTTCTTCGGTCGGGTGACGCCCGAGTTTGGCTTCGAGTTCATTGGTGGCATTGTAAAGTTTTGTAGCCTGAGTTCGTACCATACGTGGTACCCAGTCCATGTGCCGCAGTTCATCGAGCATCGATCCGCGAACTCGAGTTACACAATAGGCTTCGAATTTGATACCTCGTGAGAGGTCAAAGGAACCGATGGCATTCAACATGCCGAAGCAACCTGCCGAAAACAAATCATCCAGTTCGACACCGTCTGGCAGGCGATGCCAAAGTCGTTCGGCATGAACCTTTACAACAGGTAAGTAATTTTCAAGCAATTGATTCCGCAGTTGGTCATCCTGAGGATTTTTCTTGTACGCCTGCCATTGGGGTAGTACTTCCAGATCGACCACAGGCCCGCTTCCATTGCGTTGCTGTGGGATTCCGTTTTCGTCAATAAACGACTCATGTACTTCCGTCGTGGATTCTGTTTTCGTTGTTGGCATTTCGTTCCTCCCTGAACGATTCTGTTTGCCTGGTGGCGGTTATGCGTTCCCGTTCTTGAACACCTGCAACTACATTGGATTGAAGTTTAAGGTAAAGGAATCCTGAACGTGGTTTTGGATGGCTTCGGTATTAAACTCAATTTCTCTTTCGACTGAGCCCTGGCTCGCAGGTTCTAATCCCATGATTCGCTGAATTAGCCGGGTATGCACGGGTTTACTAACATGGGTGAATCCGTCGGCTAACGCAGCACTATGGCTTAGAAGAGTAACGGGTATTTGGATTTGTTGGAATAGAGATACTAAGTGTCCCAACGACTTCTCTTGATCTGTTTTGGTTAAGGCTAACATGAGTGGACAGTTTTGACTGAGTCCCTGTGCTAAAGCAACGGTTGCTTGGGGGCGAGTGTGAACATCGTGAGTTAAAACACAGTGGTCAGCATGAATATCACGTATGACGGCATTGATCAGTGCCGTCTGCTGAGGATTTGCAGAAATTGCGGGGGTATCAATCAGAACTGCTGCGCAGTCGCTGAATTGCCGCAAGGCTTCCTGCATTTCCGTTGCATTGGATACCTGAGCGGTTCGTATTCCTAAACTTTGCATCTGCAGGTGTACCCAGAAGTGTTGTTGCCGATTGGGTCCGGTAAATTCAATGACTGCAACCGGCAATTCGTCTCGCAGTTCGCATTGTGTGGCGAGTTTCGCAACAAGTGTTGATTTACCTGCCCCGCTCCGACCGGCAAACACGATAATGAGGGGTTCCACCCGACTCCTGCCCGTTGCTGTGAAATCAAGTGTTGTACTGGTGATCAGTTGCTTGAGTTGACGCTCAATCGCTGCTGGGACTTGCTTTTCCGTCATATCCTCCGGAATTGCCCTCAGGAGGACTCGGACTTCTTGTAACGACATCCCGGAGTTCATTAGTGCCTGAGTAATACCCTCCGGAGCGAAGTCTTCCGGACATTCCCGGCGATCTTTTAGGTGTTGTTGATGTTGTGATTCGAGCGTTTGTTGCTCTTCCTGGTAAAGCTGTTCGATGTAGGAGGTGGCAGCATTAAGCTGCTCAATTGCTGTAAAAGAGACTGGCTGCCCGTCACTAGCATTTGGTTTGATTGCCTTCGGTTCTTCGGGGCGGCAGGCCTGCACGGTCACCATCCGTTGCAGTACATTTCCCGAAGATAATTCGCGGTGGGTTTCCGTCGACAAAATGACAGCATCTGTTCCAAGCGCTAGACGAACCTTATCTAATGCTTTTTGAATGGAACGCGCTGTGAAGGATTGTTTATGCATTTGAATGATTGGCGATAGTCTTAATGTCCTGCGGAGCTAAAAGAAAACGAAGCTGTCGAGGAGGTATTCGTTGTGGTGCGTTGACCATCCTGGCTTAATTGATGATGCGATAAAATTTCAATTTCAGGGACGATCTCATTTCCGGATAAAACGCTGATTTCCAACAGTTTGTTTCTGGATAATCGGGCCATGGCGGGGCGAATGTAATCACTGACAACCAACACGGGTATACCCTGCTCTGTTTGAGTTTGGCCCAGGTGATTCTGTAATTCCCGGACAAGTAAGTCCTGAGCCGTATGCGGTAGCGAGAATTCAAAATCGAGTTCTGTGAATCGTATGGAATCAGAAATCTGCTTTTCAAGTTCTGGACGCAATGTTAGCAACCGCAGCCCTTCCTTTTTGGCGACGGCGGTTGAAATATTTCGTGCAAGGCGAGTGCGAACATACTCGGTCATTTTGATCGGATGTGTTTGCCGGGGAGCAATTTCACTAAGTGATTCAAGAATTTCTGCTAATGGACGAACCGAAATGTTTTCACTCAGTAGATTGCGCAGTACTTGTTGCACCTGTCCAAGCCCTAGCAATTTCGGAATTAATTCTCCAACGGCAGTCGGAGAAAACTCGCGTAGCTGCTCGACGAGTTGGTCAGTTGCGTCAAGTGTCAGCAGCGTTGCGGCATGTTCGCGAACGGTGTCCTGTAGATGAATGGCAAGCACTTCTACAGGCGTTAGTGGCTGAAGCCCTAACTGCAATGCTTTTTCCCGCTGGTTTTTAGAAATCCAGCGGGCGCCTTGATGGGCCACCCCACCCTCACCCGGGACGGTTCCTGGTAACTCATTATCCAGATCGGGATGTTCGTCAATAATAAGTAAACGGTTAACTGATAATCGACCACTGGTGATTGGATTGCCCTGGATTAGTATCTCGTATTGATTTCCGGCCAACTGGAGGTTGTCACGAATTCTGATTTCCGGCAGAACAATCCCCATGTCCGTTGCCAGCGTTTTTCGAATGAATTGAATACGACGCAGGATGTTGTCTTCAGTATCCCGATTGGCCAGCGGTAACAAGCGGATCCCAAGCCCGATTTCAATAGCATCCACTCGAAGCAGATCGCTGAGTGGTGCTTCTGAAGATATCTTTTCCGGCGGTATAGTGGCATCTGGTTTTGAAGCATTGCGGGTGTCTGATTTAGTCAGGATGTATGCCAGACCGACACAGCCGGCTGCCATCGTTAGCATTGGGGTTTTGGGAAGTTGCGTGAATGTCAGGACGGTAAGGAAAGCGGCTGTAACGATGAGGACTTGAGGTTTATTGAAAAGCTGACTGATGAGCTGGTTTGATAGTTTACTGTCTTGACTGGTGCGGGTGACGAGCACAGCAGTAGCTAGGGAGACCAGCAATGCGGGGATTTGACTTACCAAACCGTCACCAATAGTAAGTTTGGTGTAGACTTCCGAGGCATTCGCTAAATCCATGTCCGCCTTGATAACTCCGTAGCCCAGCCCGACGACGATATTGATTGCTGTGATGATAGTGGCTGCAATAGCATCGCCACGCACAAACTTACTTGCACCATCCATTGCCCCGAAGAAATCGGCCTGACGCGTCAGGTCTTTACGTTGTTGCTGCGCTTGCTGTTGAGTAAGTAGGCCGGAATTTAAGTCAGCATCGATTGCCATTTGTCGGCCCGGCATTCCGTCCAACATGAATCGAGCTGCTACTTCACTGACACGAGTCGAGCCTTTCGTAATAACTACAAACTGAATGACTACCAAGATGGCAAAGATGACAATTCCTACAATGATATCGTTACCGGCGACGAAATTTCCAAAAGACTCAATTACGTGACCCGCTGCTTCCGTCCCCTGCGTTGAGGCGCCGGTTAAAATCAACCGAGTGGAGGCCACATTAAGTACCAGTCGGCCAAGAGTGGCTGCTAGGAGGACCGTCGGAAACACACTTAATTCAAGAGAAGTTTTGATATTCAGAGTGGTTAGAAGAATGACGACAGCCAGAGTGATATTACCGGCCATCAACATATCAAGCATGAATGGTGGTAAGGGCACCAGCAGTACTAACAAGCATGCAACGATGCTTGCCGGAATGATCAGGTCGTGCCAATTGTTTTTGTTCATACTTATAGGTTCGCAGCATTGCTCGCAACAGAACCTGCCAGGCTCGGTTTGGTGCTGAAAAATACGTGGGGGAAGCGTAAGCAATAGAGTCTGTAGGGGCAAGACCAGTCAGGCCAAAAGAGAAGCCTTCAGCCGGTTTTGAACAGGGATTTGCTGGCGGTATTGCCAGCGCCTAAAAACTCTAGTTGCGAACCTGGTAACCGTATTTGGCAAGATGTGGAATGCAACGCTGCTCGATCATTGATTCCAGTTTGGCGGGGAGTTCATGCTGGTTGACTTTGTAGTCTTTTTGGGATTCCAGATATTCCGCCAACGGTTTGGCAATCCGAGTGTCGAAATCGCCGAGATCAAGGTGTTCATAAATGGAGCGAATGACAGCCGGGGTGTCTTCTACTAGGTCTTCGTATCGTACATCGATTAGATCGGCGTTATCGATTTCCATTCTTTGCCGCTCAAAAGCCTCGTAAAGCGTTTCGAAGGTGTCGCCAATATAGTTGTAAAGCCAGGGCAGGTCATAGCTCGGACGGTTGAAGCCCTGAATATAATCGAGCGATTGCCAAAGTCTTACCGTTGAGGGTATGAGTGAGTACGGGTCACGGCTGATATGAATAAACTTTGCCCCGGGAAATGCCTCGGCCAAGAACTTTATGCGACCAATATGTGGCGGTGACTTTAAAACAACAGGTTTGGTTGGTTGCTGATAACTTACCATTTTGACGAATTTCACGAGGGTTGCCTGCCACGCCTGAACTTGATTTTCGGAAAGAGTTTCAAGTGTGAGGTATTCGTTGTCTACCAGTTCCCCGTTTGGAAAGGCCATCCTCAGGTAAGGCGAGTGGTGTCCCATGTTAAAAAGAGCAAATTCATCTTCCTGCGGTTTGTGGAAGCTTGTGGTGACGTTGTCCTGCGGGCGTTTCTCCGGGATCAGCAATTTGTCCATTTTCAGTAACAGTTTGCCAGTGATCAGAAATTGATTGGGAAGGAAACATTGAAGTGTGCTGGGATACGTGAAGTTCTTATCCAGCGAAATTAGGTCATGTAGAAAGGTGGTTCCGCTTCGCCAGTGCCCAACAATGAAAATCGGTGGTGAGGGAAGTTTGTGCTCAGCAATCTTTCGCCCGTACATTAGTGATTGGATTCGGCCAATGACACTGTTGAGTACGGAGAAGTAAGAGACGGTGAAAGCAACGTACCAGCGAGCCGGATGAACGGCGAATTTGTTTTTAGCTAGCAGTCTGAGATAGTCTCCGCAGCGCAAGCCGTGCCAAAATCGCGGGGCGGTAATCGGATACTGCTTGTAGAATGGTTTGTCTTTTTTGCTCACGGCTCGATGCAATCAGGAGACGGTTTAAATGAAGTTGTATTTCAGCTCTATATAGTTATTTCGATTTTTTGAGTGAGTGCCAACACAAAAAAACCCGCGCAATTCCCGGATTACTTTACGCTTGCTGCAAGATATTAATGACTTCACGGTACATGTGGGGTGGAATTGATTGGCGAGGCCGCATGGTGTTGGCGATTAAAGTGCTTAGCCGACTATGCATCTGGCAGTGTATGCTCTGCTCCCGCGCCATCTGGAGAATGCCTTCGGAGGGCTTTGCAGTATCGGTCCCGGAATGCCAGATCTGTTGGATGCGAGGTACGTCCATGTAATCCTGATTGTACGCGATGGCCACGATCGGCCCGTCGGGGGCATATAGTACAACCGCGGCCTGAGCCAGATCGCGGGAATCCGGGTTGGCTTTACGAACCTTGGGGTTGGGGCGGTGAGCGTTGGGAGCTTGTGCTTTTTGCTCCTGACGTAACTCTTCGGGCGTCATTCTTAAACTACGCTCCCACTTGAGCTTTTGCCACCCGTAGTCCAGGACACCAAGGAGAAACAATGCGATACCAAGTTGGGTTAGGATTTGGCCGAGAATGCTGGCTGCGGACGTAACAATCTGTGTCGCAGGTAGCAGAGATAAGTCAGCAATCTTCTCCCGCATAAACCAGAGGCTGGAAGCGGTCAAAGCGAATAAGCCAATGGAACGAAGCAGGCTACCAATCGTTTCAGTCTGATGTTCAACCGAACGGACACGTTTCCACCAGTTCGCTGGACTGAGGCGAGTAATATCAGGGGCTAGCCGGTTAGGAGCTAAGATCAGGCCTGTTTGCAACACGTTGCTAAGGATAGCGATAGTGATCATTCCCAGAATGATCGGGCCAAACAACTGCAGAATCGGTATCGATTGCTGTAGCCAAAAGCTAACGGTGCCCCATTGTGCCGCGGTCTCAGCCAACGGCAAGTTAAGTTGGAATTGGCGTTGCCAGTTTTGACTCAACTGCTGTTCGATGAGCTCAAACTGCGACTGCAAAAGAATTGTTGAACCAAGCAGGATAGCCGCGGCAACCAGTTGGCCACTACGAGCCACATTTCCTTGGCGCTTTGCCATTAAGCGCTTAGTGGGGGAAGCCGGTAGCGTTGGTTCACTAGACATAAGTCAGATTGAGGTGAGTGTTAGTTGCGGGGAGGCTATTGAGTGATGCGGTTAAGTACAGAGGTGATTTCCTGTTGCATCGCCAGAGTGATCGTTCCTAGCGTTAGCATAACCACGGTTAGCAGGACCGCGGTGTTGGCAGGAAGTCCGAGCACAAACTGATGAAATTGGGGTGCTTGCCGACTGATCCATCCCATCGTGAGATTGGCAGCCAGCATCGTGATCATCGCCGGTGCAGCAAGCTTGAAACCGAGGAGAAAGCTCCAGGTTAAGGTGGTGGAGATGTTTTCAAACCAACTGGCATCCAATGTTTTCAGGTGGAAACTACCGGGCGGTAGCCAGGTATAACAGTCTAGTAGTGCAGAAACTATCAGCCGATGCATCCCTGCGGCGATGAGACTGGCCAGCACTGTGAGCCAGATTAATTTTGCTAAGGCGGATTCGTTGTTAATTCCCCTCATCCTGACTCCACTTGAGAGTCCTATCCATTGTGTTCCAAGTTGAAGGCTTTCGATTGCGATGAGAATAGCTGTGCCAATGGCAAGCCCGGTCAGCAGTTCACTTACGACAAGATCGAATGACGGGAATGACGAATTTCCAAGCGGTGCGATAAGCGTTGCATCTTGGCTGTGAAATGTGGCTAACAGTGCCGTCAATAAGAAACAGATCGCCAGTTTAGCCTGCCAATGGAACGGATGTTTTCCCAGTGGCAGTAAAATCACAATAGGAATTACTCGCATCCCAATAAGTAAAGTAATGGCCGCAAGTGTTTGTGTGAAATCCAAGGTTTGAGCGAATTCGGCCATATCAACCTCCTGAAATGATGGTTGGTATGCTTTGGAATAAACTGCCTGTAAAGCTTGAAAGTTGTTCGAACATCCAGGGTAGTGAATAGCAAAGTGCTACAAGGATACAGATTAGTTTAGGGATGTAACTGATTGTCTGATCCTGGACCTGTGTCATTGCCTGAATGACGCCAATAAGAAGTCCCGTAAGGATGGCGACAATGAGGATGGGAGCGACAAGTGTTAGTGTTGTCAACAACGCTTGTTGTCCGAATTCAACGGTTTGGTCATGTTGCATCGTTACTCTCCGTTATGCAAAACTTTCAAGTAACGTTCCAGCCAGCAAGTGCCAGCCATCCACCATCACGAAAAGCATGAGTTTGAAGGGTAGAGATACGGTAGTTGGCGGTAGCATCATCATGCCCATCGAATTGGTTGTTGCACTGACAACAAGGTCAATCACCAGAAATGGAAGGAAGACGAGAAAGCCGATTAGAAAGGCTGTTTTAAGTTCACTCGTCATGAATGCCGGCAACAATGCCTGTAGCGGAATGTCGTGATAACTGGTGGGCGTGACAGAATTCTGGCTGACCGCAAGATAGGAAGGTTTCGATTTCTTCGCGGTTGCCGGAAGTTCATCGGGCTTGGGAAGGTAATCGTAGAACAGCCAAACGTCATCAGTATTTCCGGTGTTGTCAATTTGCGTTCCCATAAAAGTAACCAGTGTTCCCCGGCTTATTTCCCAGGCCTGCTCCCCGCTAATTTCCTGATTGCTGTAGGGTACAACGGCTTTTTGATAGACCGTTTGCCAAGTAGGTGCCATGATTAGTGCGCTCATAAATAGAGCGAGTGACGCAATCGCTTGGTTGCTCGGGTTTTGTTGGGTGCCCAGAGCCTGTCTTAGCAGACTTAGAACAATTGAAATTCGCAGGAACGATGTGGTCATCAGAAGCATAGCCGGAGCTGTGCTGAGTAGCGTGACCATGGCAAAAAGCTTCAAGCTGCTCATCGCCTGATCAGGCGAATTGAATTGTTCAATGGAGGATGTCAATTCATCGGTTGCCTCCGTTGCCGGAACAATCAGTTCCTTCGCCGTTGATTCAACGGATATAGATTCGGTACCGGAGGGCACCTCTTCGTCCAAGGCATAGCTTATGTCGGCTGTTAGCCAACCGCAGGGAACACTGACTGCAATTAACGCTATCGATATCATTATTGCCCGACGTGTTCGGGACGAGCTCACGCAGAATCGATGATCGGATTGTCGCGATGCTTTAGGCATGTTACGTGTCGGTATACAGTTGGTTTGGATTCTGATCGTATTGTGCGAATAAAGATTTAAATGTTGAGCTTGAAGCATTTGAATCTTCAGCCGTTGCAAGGAGGTGCTCGACTTCCACAGGATCTGTAACTTCGGTTAGACAGGTGACTTTCGATTCACCCGCAGAAATCAATAAGAGCCGTCCTCCGAGCCTGACTACGTGGAGTGAGTGGTTTTTTGTGAGGGTGGTTTGCCCAATGACATCGAGTGTTTCGGTACCAAGTCGTACTCCGGTAAGTGATCTCCGACTACGCGTGAACCAAACAATTCCCAGGAACAAACTAAGGACAACAGCAAGTGAGCCGCCCATTTTCACTAGGGCTTCATTGAATCCAGGGACAGTGGAAATGCCAGAGCGTGAGTCATCCACCGTCGCGGACTCAGCCCGCGGTTGCAGTGGCATATTTAGATAGGAAAGCGGTTCGGTGGTTTCAACACTTTGTTGGGCCCACGTGATATTTCCACTGAATATCAAGGTACCAAACAAGGCAATCCACAGATAAACTTTAGATCTCATACGCAAAACCCCGCTGCGTGATTTCGGTAAGGTCGCTAAGTTCGGCGATTTTAATGACATAGTAATTGTCATGGGCGTATAAGTAGCCAGTACCGACAACCTGGCCTTTCCAGAGAATTTCTACGGTTTGTTCAACCGATTCGTGACTGGTGAGTATGGTGCCGGCGACAAGTTGCTGAGCGTTCGAGTCAGGGATTTCGGTGGTACAAATTTTGATCTGGAGCGAGATGGTCCCGGAAGAGTTTTTAGTACTGTTAGCGTTGCCAAACTCGGGATACGCTGTCGACTCGGAAGTCGTTTCCTTCGAAGAAACTCCGGGTGTCCCGTTGTCTTCCATTAGGTCGATCAGCGTATCACACTTATCGAGTTTGGTATGTACTTGTTGTTGAAGATTTACCTGAGTGGTGTCAGTTGATGCCATTCCCCCCTGTTGGCTGGGCTCCTGGATGTTATCAGGTGGTGAAGTGTTCTCGTTCACAGGAAAAAACCTTGCGGACTTTTAGGGTGAGTAAAATTGCAGGGTAACTTTTCCTAGAATTTGGTTTGAAAATCAAGGTCAGTTTCAAGCTGCCGCGCGAAATGGTTTCTGTTCTAAGAATCGAATGGTCTTTTCCTGAGCCATGCGTGTTGCTTGATCGGCGATGATTTGTTGAGCTTTTTCAATTTGCTGCAGTGATACTCCTACTATTTGTTCAAGCTTCTCTGTAAATCTTAAGACTTGCTGACTTGTAAGGGGTGATGTGATTCGTTGGATTACCTCACTTGGTGCTCCGGCTAAAGCCAGCAGAAGTGTTTTGTGATTGATGTGGTGAAAAAGCTTGGCGAGAGAATTGTCGTCCAGCAAGATGATATCTTCGAATCGCAGCGTTTCTTTTTTAGTGACATGCGTGTCCTGCATTAACGAGCGTGAGCAAGCATCAATAGGACCAGCCTGTCGCTTTCGGGTATGTAGATGCTCGAGATGGCTTAGATCCGTGCCGTTGGATTCGATGTCCGTGAGTGTCCGGTTCAGAAAATTGTCCCTTGCAGCCTGTTCGATGGCTTCTGAAGCGAGTTGCGGTGGCAGTTGGGTTTGGGACTCGCAAATGTGCATGAGACAGTCCTTCAGGAGCCGGGTAACCGTGTGAAGTTGTGAGAATTCACATTCATCACTATTGCTGATTCGTTCCAGTATTTCGCTTTGCTGCCTTGAGGGCAGGTACGAGATAACAACTCCCGACAAGTCAAATGGCATTCTGGTAAGAATGACAGCCGCAATTTGTTTGTGTAACTTCCCAAGGAATTGCGCGATTAGTGGTGGTGAAACCTGATAGAGAAATTGGAAATCAAATGGTTTTGTTTCACTAAACGGTGAGTACTTTGCTTCCGGTATACGATCAGCGGTCGCCTTTATTGATTGCTCGGGTTTTATCGACGGAGTTGACTTGACAGTTTCCGGGGTGCAAGTTGCCAGGAATTCCTCGATAACGGCTTGCGATGACTTTAGGTCTTCGGCGGATAGATTTTCAACGGCCTGCCGAATACGGAATGCTTCTTGCTCATCTAGCCGCTGCAGAACTTCTTCGGCTTGTGAGGGGGCGAGACTGTCAATGAGGATCGCAGCTTGTCGAATTGTATCGTGATCCATCATGGCGAGGTGTTGCTGATCCATTTCCGAAGAATGTCGGCCGCATCTGCCGGAGCTTCATCTACCAGGGCATTTAATTCGTCCTTGAGGGTGAGAGCCGCCTCGGTTTTCGCAGAGTTGTTTTGAATGATGGGCGGTTTTTCCAGATGAGGCACCGCTGTTTGTTCTTTGACTGCCAGAGTCTTTTCCGAACCGTCGCTCGGAATTTCTTGGTGAGGTCTCTCAGAGATAATGGCTCTGTCTTCGGGAGATTTGGTACTGAGGTGCGAGTCGGAATCCCTTTTTCTAACCGGAAGTGTCCTATTGGTTGAGCGGACTAGGTGCAGTTGTCTGTTTCTCCAAATCAAGCCGTAAGCACAAGCGGCAATTAGAATGCCCATAGTGATTTCACGCCAAGCATTCTGAAGAAAAACACTCAGGACAGGTGCGGAATCGCCTGAGGGGTTTAAGGGTAGGTCTAGAATTGTTGCCACGTGAACGGTGAATTCGTCTAGGGTGGTGTGCGGTACTACGGGCATGACGCCCTGTACTAATTCGGTCACATTTTGTTTAACATCCTGTGCAATTGCCTGGCGTTGTGTTTGTGACGTTGCCTGGCGGCTTTCCGCGACCTGTTGGATATAGGAATCCGGGATACCGACGGATACCGTGGCATTCACCATTTTAGCGATTCCCGGAGTTTTTTCGGTGGCAACATCCACCGGATACAGGCCAACCTCGATTCGTGTGTTAGGGATGTCGATGAGGAGATTTGCTATTCGCCCACGCCACCAGCGTTCATAGTTTCGAAGCGCAATGTCGAGATTTGAGGCATTGTAATCTGAATCAGAGGCACCGAAGGTGTGTCCCGTATTGAGATCGATGACCACCACGTTGTTTCTCTCAAGACCGGCAAACCGCGCAGCGATGACTTCTCGGATGGCTTCCGAGGTTTCAAGCGTTACTTCGGTGTTGGTCGCGGCTTTGATCGCAGCCAGTGCTGTCATTTCTTTGCGACCGCTTAACCCTCGTTGTTGATGATCATCGATATTGATTTGTGCTTCGTCAATGCCTGGGATTTGGGTAATGATTCTGGCCAGATCTTTTTCCCGGGCATTTCGCAAACGCATTTCACGCAATGATGGATTATCTAGGATACTCCCGTTTTCCAGTACGGAGTCGACGTCTGAGCTGAAAGCATCCGATTCGAATTTACCTTCGATAGCCACCAGAAATTCAAGCCGCTGTTCTGTGGGGATCAGGATCTTCTTGTCTTGTAATTTCCAGCCTTTCAGCCCGGCGTTAGTGAAGTGTTGCGACAATTCCATGACTTCAGCATTTGAAAATTCGCGACGGTTTAACAGCGGTTCTAGCTGGGTTGGTGCATTACGGAATACTAAAGAGAAGGCGGAGAATAGAACAAGCAAAACGCAGATTCCCACAGTGATTCGCGCACGCGGACTAGCCTCGTGAAAACGAGCAGTCACGGCATTGGATAATTGCTGAAGTTTTTGCATGATTTCCTAGGTGGTGTGAAATAGCGAGTCAGGCGACTTTTTGCCGTTGTAGTGATTGCAGAACGAGTGTGAAGATCGCTCCACCCTCGGGCTGATTACTCACGCGGATTCCTCCCCCATGTTTTTCCATGACCGTACGAACATTGGCCAGGCCAAGACCGGTTGCTCCGGGCCGGGTCGTATAAAATGGCTTGAAGATCTTGTATTCGACTCCGGGGAAAATGCCCGGTCCCTGATCGAGTACGTCAATTTCAATGGTTTGCCCCATTTTTTTTGCGGCCATAGTCACTCCTGCGGCCAACGGAGAATGTTCAATGGCATTCAATGCCAAGTTGGTTAATGCCATGCTGATCCAGTTTGCATCGCCATAGGTTTGCAGTTGTGTTTGAGGTAAATCTAGCTGGCAGACAACTTGTCGCGCCTGGGCTTCTGTCTGAACTTTGTTAGTTGCTTCTGTAAGGGCTGTTTTCACGTCCACAACACCCCACTGGGGATGTTTTCGCTGAGTGAAAAAACTCAAGTTGTCAGACGCCATAGGTTTGTTCTCAAACGGGCAAAGTATCGTCTAGATATTCGCGGCAAATTTGTACTGGATTGCTATCATCGCCGTCAATGCAGATATCTGGATAGAAAGGATGGGTTTTCCCTGGCGCAGCAAGAAGGGCTGCGATAAGAACCGCAGCCCTTGAGGCTTAAGGGATGATTTCTAGCTGAATTTTGATGACTAGATGGTTAGATGACGGTCAAACAAGCTCCGCCATTGTTGACACCAGGCCTTTCACAGCGTCGATGCTATTCTGGAAGGCTGCCCGTTCTTCTTCAGTGAGGTCGATTTCGATCACTTTTTCGACACCACCGTTGCCGAGCACAATTGGTACACCAACGTAGTAGCCGCCAACACCGTATTCTTCGTTGCAGTAAGCAGCACATGGAAGTACGCGTTTCTTGTCTTTGACAATCGCTTCCACCATTTGTGCACAAGCTGCTGCTGGCGCATAGAAGGCACTGCCAGTCTTGAGTAGGCCGACAATCTCCGCTCCACCCTTGCGCGCCCGATCAACAATTTCGTCCAGACGTTCTTTGGCAATCAACTGTGTCACAGGAATACCGCCAACACTTGTGCAACTTGGTAATGGAACCATGGTGTCTCCATGGCCACCCATGAGAAGAGCCGAAATGTCTTCGACGCTAACTCCTAATTCCATTGCCAGGAATGTACGATAACGAGCTGTGTCAAGAACGCCAGCCTGACCCAGGACTCGTTCTTTCGGGAAGCCAGTCACCTGTGCACAGCGCTGTACCATAGCATCGAGTGGATTACTGACAACGATGACTACCGCGTTAGGACTGGTTTCTTTGATTTCGTTCGAGACAGCCGTCATGATCTTTGCATTCGTTGCAAGGAGATCGTCACGACTCATGCCGGGCTTGCGTGGAATACCAGCTGTGATGACGATGACATCACTGTCGGATGTATCGGCGTAGTCTGTTGTTCCAGTGATATTGGAATCAAAGCCCATCACAGGAGAGGCTTCCATGAGATCCAGAGCCTTACCTTTAGGCATGTCCTCCGTTGCTGGGATGTCAACTAAGACGATATCTCCAAGTTCAGCTGCAGCACACCAATGTGCGGTGGTGGCACCAACATTTCCCGCTCCAATGATAGTGATTTTCGCACGTCGCATGAAAGAAACTCCTATTCAAGCAATAAGTGGTTTGTGAATGCATAAAGAATAACACTGACTTAGATTGTCCGTCACTCAGATTCAGCGTCAAGATGTGACAGGTGGAAACTCGCCAGTTTTACGAAGCTTCCTCGTGGTCATCTAAAAATTCTAGATCGGAGAGCAAGTCTTCGTCCAGTCCGCCCGCGTGACGAGTTGTCTCAGTCTGTTTACGGAATCCGTCGTCGACTCGATTGGTTCTTATCAACAAGCCGGCTATGACAAGTAGCAGCACAACAAAGCTTACTCCTAAATAGATGCTGCTCCGGGTTGAGTTCAATCCTGTCGGCTTATGAACAACGACATGATTGGTAATGAAGAGTGGGCTAAGTTGAGCCCGGCTCCCTCCTGCTTCGATGGTACGGGCACTTTGGTAAGTCCAAAGCTTAAAGAAGAAACCGTTCAGAGTGATATCTTCGTGTAAGGAGTTCCTGCGATAAGTACCATGTTGGATCTGAGTTTGAGCTGTCTCTAGTTCTGCAGGTAAGTCGATAAGGCAGATCTGTACAGGATATCGGTATTTATAAATGAGGCCTTCTTTGTCGTCTTCCTTTGTTTTAAGTTCAATAGCCTCGTCACCCAGATAGACAAAGGCATCCAGTTGCCAGTAGTGATCGATACCTAGGCGATGTTTCATTTTTTTATTACTAATTTCGACTTTCGTGATTTGCCTTACATCAGCATCGAGCTTAATAAATTCGCCTTGTAACGGTCCGGTATTTTGTAAGTAATCTGAAATGGAAGGCTGTGGCGGGGGGGAAACTTCAGCGATAACCTCTATTTCTCGGCGGGCTTCGGTCGATTTGACAATCGACATGATTTGAAAGAACGCTTCTGTGTCAGAGCGATTCATTTTTTTGCCGTTGGATTTTCGCACCTCGTCCAGTAATCCCGCGTCAAATTCATATTTGCTGAGTATTGCAACACCGGCATTGATGCCCTGATTGGCTGATGCTTTTTGCGGTAACCACTCTACACGTTGAGCTGCCAGGACAACTTCATACACTCCCCGGCCCTGTTCGGGCTCATCCAAAGCCACGTTATGTTCTTCTGCGACTTTGAGTAACAGTCCATTGACGGCCGCAGGTCGGTTCAGCTCAAAGGAAGCATCCGGTGCCAAATCGGGTTTTTTACCGGTCTCAGCTTGATGGCTGCCAGTTGACGTCTTGCCTGTCGTTTTCCACTCTGACGGGAACCAGGCGATTGGCAGTTTGCGAGTGGCGATTCGGACGGAAATGTTTGAGTTTTGGGGTTTCATCCAAACCCAGAAGAAAGAACGGAATCCAAGTAACCGAGCGGCTTCCTCAACAATTGGCTGACGTTGAACTCGAATCACCGTTCCCCGAATGCGATAAAAGTCGACTCGATAGTCATCCGGAGTTTCCAGAAAGGCATTGAGTAAGGTGGCTGTGTCGAGCGTTTGTGCGTTTGACCAGCGCTTGATATCGCTACTATCTAATTCATAAAAGTTACGAAGAACATGCCCTGTTGTGTCAATGTCCTTGCCTGAAATCGGCTCGTAATCAATGAGGAATCTTAACTGGCTGTCGCCAATGCCAGCGATTTCCAGCATTTGGCGGGCTGTTGTGGAATTGGTAATTGAGAACGGGATGATTTGGTCGCTGAGTCGATCCTCTTGCCAGGGAAGCGAACCTAATTCTTCAGGTTGTGCCAATGCGGAGTGACTCGTGATATTACCAAAGATCAGATAAAGCAACGGGAAGATTGTATGCTGAAGAGGCTTAAGCATTGTCGGATGATACCTCTTCGTCTCTTGCTGTTACTTCTATTTGGTTAATTAACAAAGTTTCCTGCTTGGACTCTTCTGAATTGTCAGCTTTGACTTCAGGAAGATCCTCGGTAGCCAATTTCCCCAGAGACTCCAGAACGGAAGGGCCGATTTCATCGTCATTTAATTGAGACAGTTGGTTTCCCACTGAATGGCGACTTGACCGTTTCCTTGAATCGTCATTATTCCAAATGCTTGCCACATAGACGCCGCCACTAACGGAGATAGCGATGATGATCGGAATGGCGATAATAGCCCAACCAGGAAAAGAGTCTTCAGAAGCTTTTTCTTCGGCCGCTGTTTCGAGGCGTTGTCCCTTGAACCAATCAAAGTTTTTAGCGAGGAGTAAGGGGGACGAGTGCATTTTCCCATCGCTACCCGGGTGGGCCCACGATTTGAAGAAGTAACCAGCTACTTCGACTACGTCGCCGATGTCCAGCGTTTTGCTATCCAGATTCTTATCGGGTAGTTGAGGGAAGTTTTTTGGTGTTTCAAGACTGTAAACGACAAAGGGTACCAGTGTGCCCCCGATAGGCTTAATGATGATAACGTTATATTGCTTGATATTGAGTTCGTTATCTTGGGCCTGCACTCGGTAAGCTTTTCTGATTTCACCTCGTACGGTCACCAGACGTCCACGGAATTGAGATTGTTGTGTTGCCAGTTCGAGAGCACTTACCCGAGCTGTGGAATGTTTACGTATTACCGGATAACTATATTCCTGGAGTTGCTCGAGCATCCGAAACCATGCGAGGTCGTCATTGATCGAAAAGATTGAGTGGTCTTGCAACATTGAAACCGAAAGCTGATCGATGATGCTTTGAGTAAATCGATATTCTTGTTCAAACTCAGTCGTGTTGGAGGGCTCCTCCAGAACTTCCAAAAAGGCTTTTCGATGGCGATCATTCCATTGTTGCCGGAGAGTTCCAACGACGGCCATCCCTCGAGCCTTCTGGGCATCGGTCAAAGCGTTTTCACTGGAGTTGAGTGAAAGCATTACTTGTTGCACGTACTTTTGAAACAACTCGTCTATTTCCTGATAGAGATCCCACCACGTTGTTTTGTGTTCATCATTGAGGATAGTTTTATGACGAGCTTTACGAATGGTGTCGACCACCAGTTTTCTTTGGCTGTATGTGAGGCGTTTGAAAATTACTTTCCACAAATCGACGTAGGTCTGACGGACATCAAGATCGGTTTGAGATAATTCACCGGTTTTTAGCATGCCATAGTGAGCCAATGCTGGATATTCAAACTCGAACTGTGTTGTTTCACCGGTTTTATTAGTTAGGTTTTGGTTAGTTACGGGATCTGAAGAACCGAAGAAGCTAAACATGCTGGGATCTGCGACCTTTTCGA
The DNA here is from genome assembly GCA_002698965.1 of Rhodopirellula sp. Lineage (GTDB taxonomy): Bacteria > Planctomycetota > Planctomycetia > Pirellulales > Pirellulaceae > UBA721. The sequence goes on from PAAT01000159.1 coordinate 18,879, forward strand.
TAGCCAGCACGACTCCCATGAGTAACGCTACTAAGGCAAATAACTTGTACTGAACCCGGCGGGAAAAGTAATTGGGTGGTGCCTTGCGGTGCTTGTGCTCGGCTAATTCTTTGGAAGATCGAAAACGCACGACAAATCCGTAAGGCTAGAAAAGAAGGTCGTCCTTATTCTAACATGAGGTGTTTAGTCGAGGAAATCCAGAGTTGTTTATAGAATGCGTGTAAGGGAGTCGGAGAATAGATAATGCACAGTGGTCGTTGTTAGAGCATTGTTTGAAAGCGATACTGCTCGGCTCATCTAAGTGTCTTTCTGGGATGTTGTTCACCTTTCGTGGGAGTTTAGGTGGCTTTGGTGCCAACTATGGAGTGATTTAACGATTTTTGAGTACTTTTCTGGACAGTTGTTACTCATTCTATAGGGGATAGATACTTGAATCAGCACTTCGAACTCAATAGGCTAGTAACATAGCCTGCAGTTATTACTTCGAGCTGGGGAATTGCAAAATGAAGTGGCGGGCGTAATTGGCTTATCAACATGAAGGAACAGAGTGCTTTGTCGGGTTCAGAATTAGTGCCCGACAGTATTTTATATACTCTGTTAGTAGCGCAACTGGGGATCTCTCAACAATGGTAAAGCGACTGGGCTACTTGCTATTATTGCTATTTGCTTTTGTTTCTTATTCGCCGAATCAACTGCGAGCAGAAGAACCTGCCAGCCGGTTTCTGCAGGAACTTAGAAACCAGCGATATTTTGAATTAGCGGAGTATTATTTAGATCTTCAGGTTGGCAAAGAAATGCTCTCGGATGAATTCCGAGCCAAGATTGATCTGGAACGAGCGATGGTCATCCTTAGTGGAGCCCGAAATATTGCTAACGGTACTGAGCGTGATAAGAAATTTGAAGAAGCTCAGACACTTCTTGAACGATTTTCTGCGGCGACGGAAGATACAGATTTAAAGATTCAATCGAACAATGAGCTTGGCAACCTATTGTTCCAGCGTGCTAAGTTGGTAGAGTTCGAGGGGGATAAAGAAGAAAATGCTCCACGAAAAGCTGAGTTCGTGACTCGTACACGGGAGCTGTTGACCAAGGGACGCGACACTTACGTCTTAGGACGTGACCACCTAAAGGCAGAGTTGGAAGCGATTCCTAAAGTACTCGATCCTCAAACCGAGAAAGACCAAATTCAGCGTCGCGAGGCACTCTATGGTGAATATCTACAGTTGGTCATTACAACGAGTAAGTTGTTAGAAGAGATCGCTCAAACTTATCAGTCTGATGCCGCAGAGTATAAAACCAATTACGAAGAAGCGATTAAAGAGTACGGTGCGATTGCTTCCAGATTCCGTCGTAAAGGTGTTGGGATCGTTGCACTGGTTTCACAGGGGCGTTGCTATCTGGCGATTGATGATACCAAACAGGCGTTGAGTTTCTTGCAGGAAGTTGTGGATCAGCGTGAAACTCCTGCGTTTCGCAACATCGTGAATTTGGCGATGCCGCTGTATATGAGAACTCTAGTGGCTGCCGAAAAAACAGAAGATGCTATCACCATGGGAGTGGAATGGAATGATGGTATTCGCCCGAACGAACTTGCCAATGAGGAATGGCACGGATTTCAACTTGAACTGGCCAGGACATACCGCTCTAAAGCGGACGCATTGACAGCCGGAAAGCCTGATGATGCGAAGGCTCGCCGGGCCTATGTTAGTGCTCGTAAACTGGCGCAGCAGGTACTGCGATATCCCGGGCGTGAAAAACAGAATGCTCGTGACTTACTGGCTTCTCTACCAAACCTGCCTGGGGGGGTTGAAGAAGAGGACTCTCCCCCTCAAAACTTTGACGAAGCACTTGCTAAAGGTAAGGAGTTGATGGAATCGGCTCAGGCGATGGAATTCACTATCAAAACATTGCCTGACACGATTGCGAATGAAGAGGATCCAGAGAATAAGAAAGTCTTGCAAGCCCAGCTTAATGAGGCGAGGCAAAACTACGGTAGCACGCAAAATACAGCGGTCTCCTATTACGAAATGGCACTCGCATTTACCGATTCAGAGACTCCTATCGCCTCACTTCAGGAGGTGTATTACTACCTGACCTTTATTAACTATAGTCGTGGTAATTACTATGAAGCGATTGTTCTGGGCGAGTATTTAGCCAGAAAATACCCTGGTGAGTCGGGCGCTCTTCCTTGTGCCAAAATTGTGCTTAGCTGTTATCAATTGCTTTACAACCAAGCGGTAGAAGACCAGCGTGAATTTGAAGTCAATGGGTTTATCGATATTGCGGAGTACACAATTCAGAACTGGGAACAGAGCGAAGAAGCAAATGATGCACGACGTCGCCTTGTTCCTTATATGATGGAAGCAGGTCAGCTTGAAAAAGCGAAGCAAATCACTAGCCAGATCCCGGAAGAAACCCCGGAACGACTGGAGTCCGAACTGCGTATTGGGCGTACTTTGTGGTTCCAATATCGACGTGATTCGCGGGAAGTTAATTCTTTGAAACGAGAAGCTCCCGATTCGCCCCGTATCGCTGAGTTAGAAAAGAATCTGCCCACACTCAAAGCCTCTGCCGGGGAAATGCTGGAAGCAGCCGGAACTCGTTTGCAGGCAGGAACCGGGCTTAAGCTTAGCAACTCCAATGTGGCTGCTCTGCTCTCCCTGAGTCAATACTATGTCGAAATTGAAAAAGCTGAGTTGGCTTTGCTCCATTTGGAAAACGAGAATTATGGGCTATTGAGCTTGATTCAGAAAAAAGACCCTATTGCGAGTAAACCAGCTACGATTGAATCGGCATTTCGAGCCGCACTGACAGGTTATATGTCGATGTTGGCAGGTGAAAACGGAGCGGCAAATATTGAAAAAGCCAAAGAGGTCATGCAGCAACTTAATAATGTTGTGGGAGATACTCCCGAAGGTAAAAAACGATTGGTCAGCGTTTATTTCACGCTGGCTCGTGATTTGGAAGAACAGCTTAATGCAGCCGAGACGGTTGAAAAGAAAAATGTTTTGGCGAATGGTTTTGAAACCTTTTTAGACGAAGTGGGCTCAACGGGAACCGACTTTAGCGTGCGGTACTGGGCCGCTTCGACATTACAGGGACTTGGTGCCAGCTTTGAAGCGAACAGTACCGTCACGGATAAAGCCAGGGATTACTACAGTAAGTCGGTGGCTCAGTTTAAGAGCATTGCTGATGAAGGCAAAAGTGATTTGAGTTGGATTAACGAGAATGAAGAGACAGGCAAAGCCTATCTAGCTCAGATTCGTATGAATATGGCTCAGGTAATGAAGAGACTCGGTCAGTATGAAGAGGCAACGAAAGAGCTGGCTTATATTCTTTTAGATACGCCATCGAATGTGTCGGTTCAAATTGAAGCTGCTAAGACATATAACGAGCTAGGGATGCAAAAGGGAGAGGAGTCGCAATTGCTTTATGCCATCGGTGGAGCGCGACCACGCGACGGAGAAAATCTTATTTGGGGGTGGCGAAAACTAGGGATGTTGACTCAGGGGAAAGAGCAATTTACCAACGAATATTACGAAGCTCGTCTCGGAATCGCGAAAGCCCGGCTTGAGATGGGTAGAGTGAAGCAAGGTGATGAGAGCAAGAAGCATATTGGTTATGCAGAATTGGAAATTCTAAATACATACAAAATTTATCCAGAATTGGGAGGAACCGAATTTACTGCGCGGTTTGATAGCTTGCTTCGAACGATTCAAAAGGAATTAGGAAAGCCTGAAAACGGGTTGGCAGGTGCTGCTGATGCACCGCTAGCTACTACCAATACTGATATCCCGGGTATGGAACCGCCGGCTGCTCCAGCTAAAAAGAAAGAGTCCAATAGCAACATGTTATTGTTCGCGTCGCTGGCAGGGATTTTTGCAGTCTTCGGTTTGATTTTGTACTTCTGGGTGAAAAAACTTTAACGAACGATTTGATAAATAACGCAAACGCGTTTTTTGAAAGAATAATGAGAATGATGAAACGATTTCAGATAAACAGGTTGGTCGCAACTCTGGTAGCATTATTTTTGATTCAGCCTGCCTTCGGACAGGTTAATGATCAGGCCTACCTTAAGAGTAGCCCTGCGGAAGCTATACGTGGTTTGATCGATGAGATCACGAGCACTGAAGTGGTGATTCGGGTGAATGGAAATCCACGACGGTTAGCCGCCAATCAGATCTTCCGAATTCAATTCGCAAATGCTCCTGCTGACTTACTACAGGCCGCCGCAGCTTATCGAAGAGGCCAGTTTAACGAAGCCAAGACCGGACTGCAGGGTGTTAACGTTGGCGAGATTCAGGATAAGTGGGTGAAGGAGGAGATCGCCTTTATGTTGGCATCGATTGATGCCAAGAGTGCGTTGGCAGGTGAAGGGGATAAGAATGCTGCTGGTACGTTGTTGCTCGGATTTATCAACGATTACGCTGGCAGTTTTCATCATTTTGAAGCAGTCGAGTTGTTTGCTGATCTGGCCTATTCGGTTGGGCAATTCAAAACAGCGGCGGAATACTACCAAAAGATGGTTGCTTCCCCATGGGAAGAAATGAAAGTATACGGTACTTTACGATTAGCGCATGCTACGGTTGGCCAGGGCTCCTTTGCTGAGGCATTGGCACAATACGATCAGGTTGCTGGATACAATGCGACAACACCATTGCAGCAAGCGATTGTTGCAGAAGCCAAGGCCGGTCGAGCACGGTGTCTTGGCGAGACTGGTAAAGCAGCGGAAGGGATTGTTGCCGTTGAAGAAATCATTGCTGATAATGATCCAAAGACTCAAAAGAAACTATATGCACAGGCTTATAACGCTCAGGGAGTTTGTTATCGTAAGAGCAACAAGAATAAAGATGCGATCCTTGCCTTCCTGCACACACACCTGATTTTTAATCAGGATCCGGATGCGCATGCCGAGTCTTTATTTCATTTGACTCAATTATGGGAAGCCGAAAGCAAAGCGGATCGGGCGTCCGGTACTAAAACGCTACTGCAACAGAAGTATGCTGGTACATTTTGGGAAAATAAACTGCGTAATCAGTAACATTAGATCAGTCCGAACATCATGATGACTGGTTTTTAGAATAAGATTTTCATATGGTGCCTGTCGATAGGTACTTTGTCTATACATACAACATCAAACGGTGTAACAGATTCATAGATCGGAGAAAAAGATGAATCAACTTGTTAAACAGCTGCGGCCCAAGTGGATGCTAATAGGCTTCACTGCTCTGGCTTTATTGGTTGGATTAGGAGCGAGCGTCGACCTGGACTTTATAGAACAGGCCATCGCACAGGAGGAGCTTCCTGATGAAGGCCCTGCCGGTGGCGAGCCTGCCGCAGGTGGCGATGCCAACGCTGCTCCTGCCGATGACAATGCCGGTGGTAATGATCAGGATGCCGAAGCCGCTGCTAATAAACAATCGATGCTGGGTTGGGTATACGATGCGCTTGGACCTGGTTACATGATAGTCTTCCTGGCAATCTCTTTCACATTAGTAGCTCTGTTTGTAATGAACATTATCACCAATGATCGTAGTAAAGTCTGTCCAGTTGAATTGGTCGATGACTTTGAAGAAATGTTAAATAACAAACAGTATCAAGATGCTTATGAGATGGCCAAAGAACACGAGTCTGTATTGGGGGCTGTTTTATCGGCTGGACTAGCAAAGCTTTCCTCAGGGTACGAACAGGCTTTGGAAGCGATGCAGGAAATCGGCGAAGAAGAGAATATGAAGCTTGAACATCGCCTGAGCTATATGGCTTTGATCGGTACGTTGTCGCCAATGGTCGGACTTTTCGGTACGGTTCACGGTATGATCAACTCCTTTCAGACGATCGCTACGGGAGGTTCAACTCCGGAAGCATCCGAATTGGCGAATGGTATTTCGACAGCGTTGTTTACAACATTGATCGGTCTGGCGATCGCAATTCCAGCGATTGCTGCTTACAACATCATGAAAAACCGAGTGGCTCGCCTGATGCTTGAAGTTGGTATTCTGAGCGAAAATCTCATGAGTCGATTCCAGGGCGTTGGACAAAAGAAGTAACCTATGAAACTCGTTAAAAAGCACGATTCGGGCATCCTTGAGGGTGATTTGACACCGATGATCGATATGACTTTTCAGTTGATCGCGTTCTTTATGGTGTTGATTAATTTCACCCAGAGTGAATCGAACGATAAAGTTCAGTTGCCTGATAGTGAACTCGCTAAGCCCCCCGAAACCGTTCTTGAGAACTACCGGATTATACATCTGGGAGAAGATGGAACAGCTGTTATGGGAACCAGGGAAGAGAACTACAAAGGTTTGCGAACTGCTTTGGATCTGCAATATCGCCAAATACAGTATAGCAATGAAGAGCCGGCAGATACCACCATCGTTATTCGTGCTCATAAGAATGCGAAGGGTGGAATGGTTCAGGAATTGATCCAAATTTGTCAGGAAGCAGGATTTGAGAGCTTTGCGTTGCGAGCCGAGGAAAACGTGAATAATGGCTTTAAGTATATTTCACCGGTGCCAGGAGGCTAGTTGATATGCAAATCAGAAATGCCAATAAAGCCGGTGAGAAGATTGAACTGCAGATGACACCGATGATTGACATCGTGTTTCAATTGTTAGTCTTTTTTATCATGACCTTCAAAATCGTTTCGATGGAAGGTGATTTTAATATTCGCATGCCAGCAGCGGCCCCACAGGCCGCACCCCCAGAACAAATGGAGTTCCCTCCGATGAAGCTCTATTTGTCTGCGGATGCCGAAGGTACTCTGACAGGAATCCAACTCAACGAATCGCAACCGACTTCGTTTCAGGCGTTGAATCAGGAGATTCAGAAATTGGTTGGGACTGACAGTGGTCCGGGAGCGAGAGAAAGTGCGGAAATCGAGATCGGTTTTGATTATGACCTGCGTTATGAATTTGTCATTGGAGCAGTGACCGCTGTTTCCGGGACGAAGACGACTACGGGTGATGTGGTTAAACTTATCGAGAAAATCCGTTTCAATACTCCCGAAGTTCCTACTGCTGAATGATAACTAATTCGGCGACTAGTAAATGCGGCCACTGGGGGAGTCGAATCTTCGAGTGGTTTTTTTATGCGCGAGGATGAAACTCGGCATGTATTTTTTTTAGCCGCGTCGGGTCGACATGAGTGTAGATTTGGGTGGTGGCAATACTCGCGTGCCCCAGTAATTCCTGTACCTGTCGCATATCAGCTCCACCGGCAAGCATGTGTGTCGCAAAACTATGGCGCAATGAGTGAGGGCTGATTTCTTTTGGAGCTCCTATACGAGCGGCATACTTTTTGACCAGTTCCCAAACAGCTTCGCGACGTAGTGGCCTGCCTCGGCGGCTAAGAATCACACGGCTTGGCTCCAGATCAGAGACACATTCGGTGAGCATTGGCCGTTCTGTTTGCAGGTATTCGGTAAGTGAGTTAACAGCTCGCGGAGCCAACGGGACAAGTCTCTGTTTGCCACCTTTACCATGGTATCGACAGTAGCCGGATTCCAAATGAAGATTGTTAAGTGTTAGGCCGACTACTTCAGACGCTCGACAACCGGTAGCGTATAGCAACTCAAGTAGTGCTTTGTCTCGTAATGGAAACATATCTTTGTTGCACGGAGCAGTTAGTAGCTTTTCAACGGTACCGACGGTCATTACATGTGGAATACGTTGCCACAGTTTTTGGCTTCCAAGTAATTCAGCGACGTTTTTAGAAAGGATCCCTTCTAGTTGTAGATATTTGAAGAATACTCGTAACGTCACAACATTACGGGCGATACTGCTGGGAGCCAATTTGTTTTTCTTGAGAAATACAACATAGTCCCCCAGTTTTTGAATGCTGATTCGTTTAATCGATCTTCCGCCGAGCCACTGTTGAAAACGTTTAAGGTCGTGGCGATAGGCGATAATACTGTTGTTGGCTAATTGGCATTCATCGCGCAGGTATTTTTCAAACTCCTGAAAGACCGGACGGTTGGCTTTCGGTGGTCTGTTTGCTTTATCTCGACGGCGTTTTAGCAGTTTACGCATGAGCGGTGAGGGGGATTTTCCAATGGTGCTAGTTGAATTTACAGAGTAACGGGCTGAAAAGCCTACTACAGTTGGAGTCGGCATCTCCTGTTGTACATCTGTATTCATAGGTTCTAACCGGTGATTCAAGATCACGCTCGTCTTTTGTTTGTACCGATTATTCCGGTTGGGAGGATATAATTTTAATGGATGATACACAGAGAGGTTTTGGCCTGTAAACTTCCGGTTTGATCAGTCGAAAAAAGTAGTACGACTAGTTAATTATTTACTCTGGTGAATTCGCCGCTATGAAGATTCTCGTCACTGGTGCCGCGGGTTATATCGGTAGCCATACTTGTCGCTTGTTGACCGAAACGGGCTATCAGGTGGTTGGTTATGATAACCTGTCTCGTGGACACCATATAGCCTTTGAAAGAGCGACAGGTGGTGGCACATTCGTGCAGGGAGATCTTCTCGACACCGCACTACTACGGAACACTTTGAAAGAGAAGTCAATTGAAGCCGTTGTTCACTTTGCAGCCCTTGGCTTGGTAGGCGAATCGGTAGAGTATCCGCAGCGGTATCATCGCAATAATGTCGAAGGCTCGTCGAGTCTGCTTCGGGCGATGCAGGAAGCAGGGGTTCGGCGATTGGTCGTCTCTAGTACGACAGCTATTTATGGTCAACCGGAGGAAATGCCCATTCGCGAGGACACCCCTCCTGCTCCGATCAACCCGTATGGACAATCGAAGTTGGACGTCGAGTATCTCCTGCAGGAAGCTTGCGAGCGAGATGGTTTAGGGTTTGTTGCCTTGCGTTATTTCAACGCAGCCGGAGCGTCATTAGATGGAATGCTTGGTGAAGCCCATGAACCAGAGACTCATTTGATCCCGATTGTCCTTCAGGTGGCTTTAGGCCAGCGCGAGCAAATTTGTATTTTTGGTGATGATTACCCAACACCTGACGGTACGTGTGTCCGGGATTATGTCCATGTTAATGATCTGGCCGATGCTCATCTTAGAGCACTAAATACACTCAATCCCGGCCAGAGAATTCAGTTAAATCTCGGGTCGGGGGTTGGGACTTCCGTGCTGGAAATTGTCGAGCACGCGAGAAAGGTAACGGGGCATGATATCCCGGCTGAGATTGGGGCGCGTAGATCGGGGGATCCTCCCTGGTTGATTGCAGATAATTCCCGCGCAAAACAAATACTTGGCTGGACCCCGGAATATTCCAGCTTGGATTCAATTTTGACAAGTGCCTGGCGATGGCATCAACGTCATCCACAGGGATATGAAACAACCTGAAAGCTTTCGCAGGTTAGTAACCCATGGGTTCATTTTACCGTTTGCTGATAATAGATTGATGCAAGATTTAATCATAGAAAAGCCATATTATTTTGTTCAGCCCCCCAAGCGAAGTTTTGTTCTGTGGGTGGTTGCGGGTTTGCGTTTGTATCGCTGGTGGTTGAAAGATTCTGAGGGAATCTACGAGTACGAAGTTCGAAATCAACATCTGATTCAACAGTCATTGGATGCCGCGCACAGTATTTTGATTGCTGGCAACCATTGTCGTAATGCAGATCCGATGGCCATTGGGGAATTGCTGTATGTCGTTGACAGTTACGCCTACCTGATGGCCAGTTGGCACCTTTTCAATCAGGATAGGTTTAGTGCATGGATGATTAAACATCTGGGGGCATTTAGTATCAACCGGGAAGGTATGGATAAAAAGGCCATAAGCTTCGCAATTAAAACATTGGTGGATGGAGAGCGAATGCTGGTGATTTACCCTGAAGGCTCGATTTCCCGAAGTAATGACTTCATGCATCCTTTTTTAGATGGTACCGGATTTATTGCGAGAACAGCTGCAAGGAAACGAGTAAAGTTAGCGGGGGAGGGAAATTCAGGTAAAGTTGTCGTGCATCCGGTCTCCTTTCGCTATTTGTTTGTAGGTGATTTTGATGCCTGTTGTGAGCATACGTTGAATTTACTAGAGACGCATCTGAAGTGGGCTCCTCAGACGGACCTGCCTCTGCTCGCTCGCATTGCCAAGGTTGCAGTTGGTTTACTGGCTGAACGGGAAGAAAAGTATTTAGGAAAAGCTCAGGAAGGCGAATATTATGAACGAATTGAAGCTTTGATTGTGCATATCCTTTCCGAACAGGAGAAAAAGTGGAAGGGTGAAGTGCAATCGGGAGATTACATTCCACGTGTAAAGTCGTTACGGCCTATCATCGTACCGGACCTCGCCAAGGGTAATTTGCAGCTTGAAGAAGCGGCAGATCGACGTCGGGATTTGTATGATCTTAATTTTGTTCAGCAGCTTTGTTATTACCCCGTTGATTACCTGTCAGGTAAAACGGGGAAAGTAACCGTGGAACGTATTATTGAGACGCTCGAGCGTTTGGAAGAGGATCTTACCGATACGATTACGATGCCACGTCGCTTTAAGCTGGTTATCGATGTGCTTGATGCTGTGGAAGTACCCGCAGAGAAATTGCCGCGTGGTGCAGAGAATGATCCTGTGATGGACGAAGTACGAGATCGACTCGAAGCTAATTTGGCTTTGTCTGCGGAATGGTTGCCGGTTTATGAGCCAGAGCCTGCCGGTTAAACTTGCCCCAAAACAATCCGGGGATTCCCTGTATGATCTCGTTTTATGTTGACGCTTTGGTAGCCATACTCTTCCAATAATTGTTTGAGCCCTGAGGCAAGCATAGGGCTTGTTTCGAGTACTAACCAGCCACTCGGATTTAAGAGAGGCTTTGCTTCCGGAATCAGGCGCTGATAGATTTCCATGCCGGTGGGCCCGGACACCAATGCCTGCAAAGGTTCATAGTCTTTTACATCAGGACTACATTGTGCGAGCTCATTATCACTGACATAGGGAGGATTACTGACGATGACATCGAAGGTTTCGCCCTCAAGCGGATTGCAAAGATCACCACTGCGGAATTGGATGCGATCGGCAACGTCGTGGAAGTGAGCATTTTCTTGAGCGACGGATAACGCCGCCTCTGAGATGTCGGAGGCGACAAATTGGCTGTGTTGCAATTCTTTGGCTAATGTAATAGCCAGTATTCCGCTACCGGTTCCAATATCTGCAATGGTGCTTGTATCGGCTTGTTTGCTTTTTGCTAAATCCAAAATCGCTTGGACAGCCTCTTCGGTATCCGGTCGTGGTATTAGCGTGTCTTTTGTGACTTTGAATTTAAGAGAAAAGAACTCTTTGTGCCCAACGAGATAAGCCACCGGACAGCCGGCAGCACGTTCTTTGACAAGGTTGCGAAATGTAGCCCGAACCTGATCGCCAGGATCCTCGTCGAATCTGGTATAGAGCATGATTCTTTCACAACCAAGCACTTTTGCTAGCAGGATTTCAGTGTCCAGACGAGCAGATTCAGAACCGTTTTCGGTTAAGTACTGGTTGGTCCAGTTGATCAACCGGCCAATAGTCCAGGCGTTGTTGTTAGTTTCTGAAGCGTTCGCTTGTGACATGACGTGAGGCTGAAAATCCATTACAGCCCGAGAGGGTATGAAGTTAGTCGTCGAGTGAACCCATTGATTCACGCAGTTGATTACGATCATGGTCAATTAGTAGGTCAGAAACCATTTGCAGGTTACCAGCCAAAATTTGATCGAGTTTGTAGAGAGTTGCGTTGATCCGGTGGTCCGTAAGCCGGTTTTCGGGGAAGTTATAAGTTCTAATACGCTGACTGCGGTCGCCTGACCCAATCAGCGATTGTCGTTCATTCGCACGTTTTTCATGCTCCTGCTGACGAAATAACTCGTAAACACGAGCCTGTAGAATTCGAAGTGCCTTGGCTAGATTCTTGTGCTGGCTTTTTTCATCCTGCATCGAAACCACGATACCGGTTTCGTAATGTGTGACTCGCACTGCGGAGGCTGTTTTGTTCACGTGCTGTCCGCCCGGACCGCTCGCATGGAATATGTCTTTTCGATAGTCATCGGGCTTAATATCGATTTCTAAATCTTCTGGTTCGGGCAGTACGGCAACGGTTGCTGCGGAGGTGTGGACTCGCCCTTTCGTTTCGGTGTCTGGTACACGTTGTACACGGTGTCCCCCACTTTCATAGCCAAGCTCCCGGAAAACGCCATCCCCTTCAAATGTAAGAGTAATTTCCTTAAAGCCACCCAGCTCGGTAGGACTGGCTTCCATGACTTCGACTTTCCATCCTTTGATTTCCGAATGTCTTTTATACATTTCATACAAATCACGAGCAAAGAGAGCTGCTTCATCTCCACCAGTGCCGGCTCGAATCTCCATCACGCAACGAGTACGAGTGGCATCTTCTCCACCGATCGTCATATCCAGTAGTTCGGCCCAAAATTCTTCTCGGCGTTCAGTAACACCGGGAATTTCCATTTCGGCCAATTCTTGTTCTTCCGCATCATCGCTGGCGGCCATTTCCTTTAGCTCGCCCAATTCCGCCACAACGTTTTTGAAATTTCGGTAGAGTCCCGCTAGTTTTGCCAGCCCACCATGCTCCCGAGCCACTGCCGCGAGTTTGGCTGAATTCCCCAGAACTTCGGGATCCATCATCATCCCTTCAAGTTCTGTAAAGCGAGCGAGTTTTTCTTCGAGCATTTCTCGCATGAAATTAGCAATCCTTGATGTTGTTGTCGGTATTATGCAGTGGGCGTATTGGCAATATTGATTACTAACAGCCTAAATGACAAACGCAGTGATCAGCAAGGCCGATCACTGCGTTAAATGACTATTCAGTGACATGTCAGAATGCGGTGACGACGTCACTTTCGATAAAAATTACTTCTTCGTTCCGTAGGAACCCGCAGCAAATTTGTTCTTGAACTTTTCGATGCGTCCGGCAGTATCCACGAACTTCAGCTTCCCGGTGTAAAACGGGTGACATTCAGAGCAGATGTCGATCTTCAACTCGCTACGGGTACTACGAGTGGTGAATGAGGTCCCACACCCACAAGTAACACTAGTTTCGACGTAGTCAGGATGAATGCCTTCTTTCATCGTTTCGTTCCATTGTTTCTGATTTGGTTTATGTCTTTATTTCCAAGGGTTGTTTGAATAATTAACCCTTCTGTTACCAACAATTATTGATGGTCAAACAACTGAATATAGTCCGAATATTCGGTTTCGACAAGAACCGCTATCGAACAATAAGAATTATATTCAATGCCCGTATTCTTTCCGTAAATGCCTGTTTTAACGCTTTTGCGCGAGTTCCTGGAAGAGGTCATAACGCGCCTGAATCTCGGTCAAGCTATCATTGCCAAATTTCTCACAAAAGGCGACCGCCACTTCGAATGCCACGACATTTTCTATAATGATGGCAGCGGCTGAGACAGCACAGACGTCTGATCGTTCATAATTAGCCACTTCTTTTTCTTTTGATTCCAGATTGATACTTTCAAGTGGCTTACGAAGTGTACTAATTGGTTTCTTAGCCGCTCGAACAACCAGTGGTTGGCCATTGGTCATTCCTGCTTCCAATCCCCCGGCGTTATTTGTGGGTCGATCAAAACCCAGAGTCGGCGAGTCCTTTGTGGCCTCGTTATAGGTGATTGGGTCGTGAACCTGTGATCCGGGACGGCGGGCAGCTTCAAAACCAAGTCCGATTTCAACACCTTTAATCGCCTGAACAGCCATGACAGCCTGAGCAATTTTGCCATCGAGCTTGCGGTCCCATTGGGCGTGAGTTCCAAGCCCAAAAGGCAAGCCTTCAATACGAACTTCGAGGACACCCCCGAGTGTATCTCCGTTACTACCTGCTTCGTCGATCCGCTCACAGATTGCTGCGTCCTGTTCGGGATTCAAGGAGTATACTTTGCTTGCTTCACGGTATTCACGCAGTTGTTGGATATCCCCCTCTTTGGGATCGATCACGATCCCACCTAGCTCAGATACGTAGCCAATACATTCGATTCCGAAGGGCTTGAGAATTTGTTTTGCAAGCCCTCCTGCTGCCACCCGTACGGCTGTTTCACGAGCACTTGCTCGTTCCAGGATATTTCGAATGGAACCCAGGTATTTGACGGCGCCTGTTAGATCACCATGCCCTGGACGAGGTCGCTCCAGATCCTTCATCCGTTCCAGCTTGTAGTCTTTATTAATGACTTGCAGCGTGACAGGTGAACCCATTGTCGTGTTCTTCCAGATACCAGTCAGAACTTCGACTTTGTCGGTTTCGATCTTCTGACGTCCTCCACGACCATAACCACCCTGACGCATTTTTAGGTCGTAGTTGATCGATTCCAGGTCTAATTCGATACCTGCAGGGAATCCATCAACAAGCGCTAAAAGCGTTTTGCCGTGCGATTCTCCTGCTGTCCAGTAACGTAACATATTCGTGTATTCTCAAAGAGTTCTTACTTGGTGTATTGGTATCACTTCAGTTTAACTTGAGTGGTAAATGTCGGGTAGGTGCGTTAAAACTGAACGCTTGGGATAACTGCACTTCTAAAGAATCGGACCATTTACATGGCAGGCATCGCTGAACGACTGAAAAAACGCTGGTTTCTTGTTTCTTTGATTCTCGTTTTTACGATTGGTGTCGTTTTTAATGAGCCGTTAGCCGACGTACCGGAAATGAAGCAACTTCGATCCGGCATCGTCTTTGTCGTACTCTATTTAATGGCTTTACCATTAAGCTTAAAAGCGATTAGCTCAGGAATTCAACGCCCCAAAGGCACAGTGCTCTCGATCATTATGAATTATGGTCTTTTGCCCATAGTGGCATATTGTGTTTCATTGGCAATCAAGGACCCGCAGGTATCCCGGGGACTTCTGGTAGCCGCTGTNACTCCTTGTACACTTGCTTCTGCATCTGTCTGGACTCGTAAGGCTGGNGGTAATGACAGTATCTCAATCCTAGTAACATTACTAACTAATTTACTCTGCTTTCTAATNGCTCCTTTGTGGTTNATGTTTTACTTTGGCTCAGGTGAGGGNATGGAGAATATATCCCTACAGGATATGGTTGTTAAGCTGGGGATGTTGGTNGTCCTGCCGATGGCTCTGGCTCAANTGACACGATTGCATAAGCCCACCGCAAACTGGTCGACGGATAATAAAAAGTATTTTAGTATGGCGGCTCAATGTGGAATCCTGTCGATGGTATTTATGGGTGCTATTAAGGTTGCCCCAGAGTTGATTGCAGCCGGTACCGACGAGGGAGTGACACTGGTATTAGTAACCGTTACGAGTGTTCTGGCTGTTCACTGCTCCGTCTTTTGGATTGGTCTTTACACGGGAAAGATTCTGAAACTGGCACGTGAAGATTATATTGCGGTTGGCTTCGCCGGTAGTCAAAAGACACTCATGGTTGGCTTACTAATCTGTATGGAGTTAAAAGTACTTGTTATTCCAATGGTGCTATACCATGTATGCCAACTTTTTGTTGATACGATTTTTGCAGATCGGCTTACAGAAGAAACAAAGCGTTTAAGCAAGCAGGAAGGTGTTGTTGAGGCGTCCGGCTAAATCCAATCCTTAGCGATTAAGAGCTTCGTTTAGCGTTGCTGAACGGATGACAGAGTCAGGGCGGTCCCCTAGAATAGGACCGTTTTGGTGGCGTAGGATTGTCCCCACATAAGCTCCCTCGGTTTCACCACGTAGTGTAAAACCTGTCGGATCCCAGGTGAATTCGCAATGTAGAGATTCGTAAGGGACAGCTTCTTCCTTGAGATCGCCTAGCCAGCGTAGATGCAATTTGGAGGCGAGCTGAGGTAACCAGCTTCGATGGATGGTTCCCTGCCCTCCCCTAATCGTTCCCTGAAGCCGTTTCCAATGATTACTATTACAGATGGCTTTATGAATTCTCAGTGTTGCCTGTCCTTCGATCCCGTTCTTATCAGGATGTTGCAGAATCTTGCTGAGTTCGACGTGTTTGATTTCTCCGTCTGCTGCAAAATCGACTTCGGATGTAAACTGCCCGGGATGGTACTTGCTGATGAGCTGGCCATTAAAGGTCGCCTGTGTCCCTAGATCGATTTGTAGAGGTAATGCACCATTCAATGTCGCCAACTTAATTTCGTTACCATTGGTTTGCAATAGTAAGGTGGAGACTGTTGGGTAATGGTGCGTGCGAGTCAGCTGAAGTGCACAAGGTTGCTGTTGCTCACCCCAATTCACAGTAAGTCTGGATGACTCAACAGATAATTCTATCTGAGCCGTACTGTTGTTGAGTTCATCGACGGGCAGATCATTGAGAAGTGTTAGTCCAACTTTCACTTGGAGTTGATGCTCTTCGGAGATAGCCAAAACATGTTCATTCCACCAGTTCATCCAGGTACTAGGATTTGTCTCAGGAATCTGGAGTGTGTGAATATTAAGATTGGTTGAGGAGGCTGAATAATCAACTTCCACATGATTTGCCCGGCAGATCAATTGCTTGGACTCCCGATCGCTGATGCGAACATCTTTCAAGGCATACTTGCCGGGCTCCAAAAAATGAATGTGTCCAATTTCAATATTGCTGTTCGTTGCCTGGCTTAATTCTTCAATCCATTGCCCCCGCAGCCACAATTGCCCAAGATCCGTGTGACGTAATATCAGTGTGCCTCCAATTAGAATGGAGGGTAAAAGAATGCCGACTGCAAAAAGCAGACGATTGATAATACGTTGGCGTTTGTGCTTCATTGGATCCAGCTTCACAGCTTACAGGTACGGCGTGTAGCTTTTAAGTAAGATGCCAAAGAATAGCAAAAATCACATCCGCGAAGCAAGAAGAACAAATTTAGTCTGAGATTTAATTCTTATCGTCAGACTCACTGGTTTCATCGAATGACTCGAGGGTCAGTTCCTCTACCGTTGGCTCTGCGGCGGCGACATATTTTCCAATACCTGTAATCCCAGCTTTGTAGCGAATCCATGCGAGTCCCAAAAAGCACCAGTTGATGGTTACGACAAGTACTACCGAGACAATAGCGCGACCAGCATTCTCTCCCGCCCCGTACGAGTGCAACCCAACGGAACCTGTGTCCGAAAGCAGGGGTAAGCCGAAATTGACACCAACCCAACTCATCATAATCATCGAGAATCCGGCGATGGTACCGGCCACCATTCCAAAGTTATTTAGCCAGCCGGCAAATCGGGCGTGTAAAAATGCCAGATAAATTAAAAGCGAGATCAAAGCCCAGACTTCTTTCGGATCCCAGCCCCAGAATCGTCCCCAGGATACGTCTGCCCAAAGTCCGCCAAGAATTGTTCCGATAGCGAGTAAGAGCACGGCAACCTGAATAGAGCGGTAACAGTATTGAGCTAGCGAAGCACACTGCTCCGGTGGGCGGAAAGCACCATTCCCGACATTTCCAGCCGGAGGTCGATATTTACCAAAGATGTAAAATCCCAAAGCGATGTTACCAAGGCCAAGTGCAAGTCCGCCGGCACCGTAACTGGCAACAATGGTTAGCACATGGATTGTTAGCCAGAAGTTCGAACGTAACACCGGTTGTAGAGGTGAAAAGTTTTCACTCACAATTTGTGCATCTGCCGGTAAGCTGTTACTGAGCAGCAGTACGAGTCCACCAATTCCAGTCATGAAAGTTCCGCCAATGCCAAAGAATCGACGTTTGTGCATTTCGTCAAATACTTTTCTTGAACTAGTCTCGTCCCCTTTGCGACGGAAATAATCCTGTAGAATCAGTGCTGGGCTCGAGACCGTGGCCAGAATGAAACGGGGGAGCAACCACAAAGTCAGGAGCATGCAAATCATGCCGACAACCCACACTCCGATCCGGTTCAAACTAGTCCAATCGGACGGCCAAAGTTCCATATAAGGTCGTCCACCATCTCCGTAAGGGACTTGAGTTAGGAAATGAAAGAGTGCAAAGATTAACACGACGCGAAGCACCGTCGACAGATAGCCAGCGAGGTTCCATGTCTGTGGCTTAAAACGACTTGCTTGTTGTTCCGTAAGATCTCGGGCTTCATTGAAAAAGGGGATGTTCTTTAGGAAAGGAGCTGCGTTGAGTCGCCATGAATCTTTGATGCCAGTGACTGTGATTGGTGTTAAAAGGAACCAGGCAGCTAGTACGGAAACGATGAACGGAACGAAAATAATGGTTTCGTACATGTTCGTGACAGGAGCCCATCCGGTGATTGTTACCCGCAGGTAGAAACCATAAATGGTCCATGACAGTCCAACCATCAGTGTTAAGACGCCCAGATAAAAAAAGATACGTTTGACCTTTTCTGCCCCAAAAGACAAAGAGAAACCAATCAGAGCAAGAAAACTGAATATCGCGGTGTATTGGAATGGCTTGCTGTCGTTGTATTTGATCTCCGACAGAATTTGACTAAATGCTTTGTCTTCCGGATAGGCAGTATATCGCATCACGTCTTCATCACGATTTGTAGAACTCAATGTTTGAGAGATTGCCGTATCTCGTGCTTCCGTGGCTTGAGGCCCAAGTGTTTGTAATGCTTGCAGAAAATCAGTTTCTGCTTTCTCAAATGCTATATTGTCACGCGAAACATAAGCGGTAGTGACCGCTTCCCAACTGGCTCGTACTTGCTTGATACTGCTTTCATCCATTTTAGCCAGCAGGCCGTTCTTGAGTTGATCGGCAGATGGCAAGGTGTCGTGCAGAACGGCCTGAAGACTGATCCACGGCTGAGTATTACTCCCTTCGTCACGATTTTTAGCCAGCGTGTATGGATTTGTTGAAGGAACAATTAACATCGTTTGGCGATTAGCATAAACAGCTTCCTGGACTTGAAGAGCCAGTAGGTGGAATTCATGCGCTTTGTGTTCCATTTCCCGAAAGAGTGATTGGAATTCTTTTAACTGGTCTGGAGATAATCCAGCAGGAGAATCAGAAAACCCTCGACCGGTGTTGGCAAAGTTAGTTTCAAGTTGTTGCGTGTAATAACTAAAAGCGCGTGCATCTTCGGCGATCGCTTCAACTGTCATGCGTTCCGGCGAAGTAGCAGCTTGAATGTCTTCTCGATCCGGAAGAGGAAAGCCTAGTATTTTGGCTGACCGGAATTGCATAAGCTGAGAATAGATTAATGTCTGTTCGATACTCTGCGCTAGCAATTGACCCGGGGAAGGCTGTCCGGTATCCGAAGGTGGTTGACCTCTAAAAAGCTCAGCCAACCTGCTGAGACGATCGAAAAGAACTTCCTGTTCGTCATTAGATTCATTTAGTTGGTCTACGATCTTACGCACGACGGTACAAAAGGCCTTGCGGTCGCCGATGTCGGCGATCTGGATATTGCCAGTGAGCGGTGAGTCCGCCTGCAATGATACACCCCGAAACGTATCGAGTCGCCCAAGCACTTTTTCAAGGTCTTTAAATTCAGATGAATTCGAATTCTCGCTATTAGCGAGCCATGCTTGCAGTGAAGTAGAGTTTTTAAGCTCAGCCGGTGAGACATATTTGTAGGTTAAACCTTCAACCGGTACCCCGATGATTTCTCTCATATCCTTGTGCGGAGCATAGATGAACGGAACGTGCTCCCAACGCTCCGGCTCTGTCATCCAGCTAAGGACAATCTCTGTGGCCGACCACTTTATTTCCGGTTCCGGAAACAGATCAGCCACTCCCTGTAGTTCCTCAGTTTGGTATCCTGCAGGGAAATATAACTCTACATCGAGCGTTACTTTTCCTTGAGTTGTATTGCAAATTTGCTCAAGCATTTCCTTAGCATAGGAATCAAAGGGCTTGATACGTCCCTTGTGAAAGACGGGGACGCTTCGAAGCTCATCAATAGTAATCTCTTCTGCGGATGTGTTCTGCACGCTTAAAGTGATTGTCAGAAGAATACAGGAGAGGAGCGAAAGTAGTTTTCTGAATCGCATAGAACTTACTTTGGAGTGATAAATGAGGCGGGAATGGATCGAATTACTCATGGTCATCATTCTCTACGGAAATTGATTCTGGAGTGAGGGAGGCTTTTTTCTTGCGAGCCTTGAAGAAGTAGGCCTTCATATAGAACATGATAGCGATACCAAGACAGACAATTAAGCAACCAAAGTTTCGGATTGCGCGCCCAGGGTCTCGATTGACAGTAAGGACAGAAAGATAAAGGTCTTCTTGTTGAGATTCCGATGGGATCACTCGCTCATATTCAGGGTCCCCGGGTTTCCACGGGCCGCTAAAGCTTTCCTGAAACAGACGGTAGCCGTGCCCATTAGTCGGACTGTCAAATTCAACCGGAGCGTTCATCGTGATGTAAATGTCGTGTTGATAGGAGGCAGACTGGTTCCAGTAATAGTTGCCATCGTGAACCTGTAAGCCGTCTGCCAGATCGAGACCTTCCGCTGGAATTTCTGTGATGTCGCCACCCGTAGCATTACATGATACGAGGTGGTGCGTGCGATGTACGGTGCCCGTATGGTGTCCGATGTATCCCTGTCTTGGTTTTTCAGCCGTAATGTAGGTGAGTCGACTGGAGTTTGAGTCGTAGGTAATTGCTGTGGCAAAGGTATCTACGTCCAGCGTAATGATACTACGTGAGTTGGCTTTAGTTGCTGAGGAGGCCGGAATTGTTGACTGCATAATGCGTCCACGAGTGGTACTGCCGACTGCATTGGGATCACGCTCTGCCCAAAACAGAAGTGAGTTTCGAGCATCGATGGCAAGTGAGGTTGGACGCTTGAGTCCTTCGATGAGGCCAATTTCCATCTCGCGACCTTCGAAGTTGGCACGGCTGATTTGACCGGCAGAGGCATTTAGCCAATAGAGCTTGGAGCGGGAAGGGTCAGCAACAATTTGCACGACGTCGCCAGGAGAGTGGACAATCCTTGTCGCCGAATTCCCGTTTGTTTGAACACTCTGGATTACGGAGGTACCGCCGGTTTGGTCGATCCAGAATAGTCTTCCACCTTCCAAGATCAGCCCCCGCGGTTTGTTGAGAAAAGCGTTGGTTGCGTCCGCTCCGGTTAACGCTCGTAATTTATCATTGGTCACAAGCGTCGTGGTTTTCTTGGTTTCCAGATTGGTAACGTTGAGTGTGCGTTGATTACCGTCGAGCCAGTACACTTCCTTTCCACTAATGGCGAAACCACTTACAGAGTTATGAGGCATGTTCGGAACGGCATCCTCTGGGGTCGCTCTGACAGGAATCCCAATGCTTGTAGCCTTCGCGTCTGATTCGCTAAGTGTCCAGATTTCTTTCGTGTTTTTCAGATCGACGAAGTCAACCCAGCTGGAGTAATGAGACGCCTGACTTGTGCCCGGATCGAGTTTTCGTTCAAAGTCCTTCAGGCGAATACGGAAGCCAATGTCAAAAGCTTCTGTCGGCATGGTCAAGACCAAGGAATTCCCTGCTTCTGAGTCATGGATGCGAATCTGCTGATCTGCCTGCTGGCGTTCACCAGGGGCTCCAACGAATGCCCGAATCCAGTGCTCTCCTTCAAGATCGCCCCATTTTACTTTTACTTTGGCTCGAACTTCTCGCTGGACAATTTGAAGGTCGCGATTAAAAGGCAAGGCTGTTGCTGCGATAACCGGTTTGTCGGAACTGGTGAAATTTGAGACGTAAAATTTAAGTGGGTTTTCGAATTGGGGCATTTGAAATCCGGAGACAGCGGTATCAGGAGAACCGCTCGTTTCTACCAGTAGCGGGAACGTTAACTCATTGGTGCGACGATTCCAGTAACGATAGTAAAGCTTCTTGTCGATACTCTGAAGAAATTCAATTCGTGAATAAACCTCTTCCTGATTGGCATTGGGGCCAAACAGCTGGATTTCTTTGCTAGAAAAATCAAACCAGTAGGTTCCATAGATTTTGTTTTCATAATCGTATACGTTGTGATGTGGTTTGTTAGCGAATAGCAGCACGTCCCGGCCGTGGACCTTACCTGCTTTGTCGAACGCTTGGAGATGAACTGTCGGGACAACCGGCTCGTCTGCAATCTTTTCGGAGAAACCGTAGACAGTCCCTTCTGCTTCAGGTCCAAGTTCGGAGACGTCGTTCCACAGGCCACTTAGCTGTAGCGTGTAATCGGTGTTGTTTAATTCAATCGTGTCGCCGATCTGATATTTGTTTAGATCGATATGATGAATTTGACCATCGAGACTGATGACGACCTGTCCGGCTGTTCCAAGTTCACCCTGCGGAGCGGCTTCTAAAAAGGCCCTTTGATAGATCTCATCGGGTGCGATCCAAAGCATAACTTTTCCGCCCCCAGCCTGCATCGGCTGGCTAAAGCCATAAGGATAGATGTCTTCATAAAGCTCGGCAATTGAATCAGGTAAAGGTTGGATCGTGACTGAAAAAGCGTTTGCGGGCCCGGGGGGGAATTCGCCTGGGCGCTCAGCTTCTCGTCCGCTTTCCTCATCCAGGTATTTTTCCGGCAGTCCACCGACAACCATTTCGACTCGTGGTTCTGAGGATAGTTGTGAGTTTGCCATAAACTCCAGCAGCTCAATTCTTAATGATTTCCCGGTGCCCGGGATTTCTGAGTCGATCAGGACTTCACCAGGGCTTGCTCGATTCGCGAGCTTGAAGATATGTCCGCTTGTCCACCTAAGGCCGTTCTTCATGAAAGCCTCTACTGGATTGTCATAACTAACACCTTCTTTGAGTCTGTAATCAAATTGAGAATCATAGTCTCCCCAATTAAATGGCCCCGCGGGAAAGGGTATACGTTTGAGAGTCTGAGTGAATTCGTTATGGTTATGAGCTAAGTTTTCATCGTGATCTTCTTCGATACTGACATCGAAGAATAGGTTTGTGCGATCGAACGCATAGCGTTCCATCCGACTTTCAAATACAGGAATTTGAGCGTCGATACCGTAATGTCTTCCGATGGCCGCTCCGATTAACAATGTCAACAAACCAATGTGAGTGATGACGAACCCGGTTTGATGTCGTTGCCACGGATATCGAATCGCCGCTGCACAAAAGATATTCACTCCCAACAAAACATTAAGGCCGTTAAACCACCATGTTTGGTAGACAAAGTACTGAACAACGGGAGTGCCATAAGCTGCTTCAACAAAGGTGGCATAGCCTAAAGTAAAAGCCATCGCGAAAATGAGAATAACAGCCAGCTTTAATGAGGCACACAATTCGTAAGCCCACAAGATAGCCCGAAGAGCACTAGGTTGATCAGGAGAAACGAGCTTAGGCTGAGCCATTGGTAACTTGACTGGTAGGAGGGATTGCGGCGGAGTCCACGCTTGTATCGAGCGTGTTTTGTGGCTTTAAGTGAGTGTATGACTTTGTTGACTTATGTC
>PAAT01000160.1 GCA_002698965.1 Rhodopirellula sp.
CTCCGCCGTCCGTTGACTCAAAACCGCCCCCAAAGCTTCCTCGAATTGTTCGGCTTGCTGGCGGAGCAGATCCGATTCAATTTCCGGAGCTTTCTGCTGTTCCAGCTTCGCTTCAAACTGTTTCAGATCCTTTGGCTCCTGACGCGGATGCACAGAATTTTGCTCTGTATATGCCTGCTCACCTGCGACGGTTGCTTCCGGTGGACGTGTTGCTGCCAGTAATCGGATGGCGATTGAAGATTCACCTTGTTTGATACTTCCAAGTACTACCTCCGTTTGGGTATCACCTAATCCCCCCATAGCCACATGCCCAACGACACTACCCGTCAGAAGCAATAAGAAAAGCCAATCCGTGTTTAGTAATTTTTGCACTAGGGGCAATCAATAAAAAATATGTGGGGGAGGATCTTCTTCGCAAAGGAAATTGCATTAATGAGAGAGCGACTCACTCTCTTCATCATTTCCTACATCTATCATATCGTCAAACACTGCGGCTCCAATCGTACAAACTGTCGTATTCTTATAACCAAATTTGATTCACTACATGATTACTAGCAAGACAACAGATTTGAGTTAATCTTAATAAGTAATCACCCTTTATTAATTCTTTAGTTTTAACAATTGGTTCATCACCGTTCATGTTTTGGGGAAAGACCTTAGGCGAGTTATTTGAGCAGGGGGGGGGCGTTATGTACCCTCTGCTGGTTTGTTCCATCGTTGCCGTTAGTGTCGTGATCGATCGGCTTATCGTGCTTCTCCTCAATCGCAACAATTATGCCAAATTTATTTCTCAATTGGAGAGCAAGCTAACGCATTCAGATATTTCGTCTTGCAGAAAATGGTTACAAGCATTGTCTAGCCCGTTGGCATATGTAGCTGAATGTCATCTTCAACATGCTGAATTGGATCAGCAAACCCGGGAAGAGATTGTCAACCGAGTAGCTTCTGAGCAAATTGCGCGACTCGAGACACGAATTAACTGGTTGTCCATTATTGGGACGCTGGCACCCATGATCGGACTTTTAGGCACCGTCATCGGATTGGTGGAAGCGTTCTATCAAATAGAGCAGCAAGGTGGACAGGTGCAACCCGGAGATTTAGCCTCCGGCATTTGGACGGCCCTGCTAACAACCGTGTTTGGCCTCATCGTTGCGTTACCAACCTTAGCGGTTTATCACTTCCTGGACAACAAAATCGCAGCCACAACCTTACGGATGACCTGGGTCTCTTCCCGAATTAATGAATGGTTACTAACCAATGGTTCTTCTCTGTCTAATAAATCAGCTGGTGTCGGAGATTCAAAGTGAAATCTATTCAACGCCAGCGGCGCCCCTCGATCCGTATGGAACTCAGTCCTCTAATTGACTGTATCTTTCAACTGCTGATCTTTTTCATGTTGTCATCCACTTTTCTGACCCCAGCCATCCAACTGACGTTACCGTCCGCAACCGCGGGCACCAGTCAGAACGAATTGGAAATCATTATCACGTTAAGTAAAGAAGGGGATGTCTACTTAAACAACACGAAGACATCGCTTATTTCGTTGAAGTCAGAACTTCAACGGATGCTGACAGAATCAAATCACAAATCGGTCACGATTCGGGGCGATCACAACATGCCTTACTCGGCCTTTTTAGACGCGCTAGATATTGCCAAGCAAAGTGGTGCCGTTCATGTCAACGTTGCCCACCAGATACCCTGAACAAGTCGCCGGCTTTTTAATCTAAAATTCGAAACCGTACTGAATATTTGCTGAGAACCCGGCACCATCGACTCCACTTCCATGAACGCGATAGGCTTTATCGAGAATATTTTCGAACTCGATCCTTAAGAGATGATTCTCCTTGAGTTCAGTACCGTATCTAAGGCTGAGCGTTCCATACCCAGGCGTTCCTCCGTCAGGTATTCGACCGTCCGAAATATCCTGAAAGTTTAGGCGATCCTGCTTAGCAACCAACCATGAGTAGATATCGATAAACTCATACTTTTCACTATTTCGCCATCTCAACCCCACCACCCCCTGAGTCGGAGGAATACGTGACAACGGCTCCTCAAGTTCCAGATCCTGGCCATAGATATAAGAGAAGTTTCCATAAACAGTCCAGCTAGTGGACAAGCGTTTTTCCGCTGCAAATTCAACTCCGTTGACTTCCGCATCACGATTACTTCTCGAAAACAAGATACTCTCACTGGATGTTCCGGCTGGCGTTCTCAATATCATGTCGTCAATATTCGTCCAAAACACGGAGGCCTGCCAACGCATATCATCCACTTCTTTTCGCAAGGCGAGCTCATAACTCAGACTCCGCTCCGGACGCAAATCAACACTGGGAGTATCAGCGGCGGCTTGTTGCACGTTATCATTATTGGCAGCCAAATCATCCAGGTTTGGAGCTCGGAATCCTTCCGAAACAGATCCGACCAGTGTGGTATTGTCGTCCAATTTGAAATTCAATCCACCACCAGCAGACCAGTCATCGAACGTCGGGGAAATGAAAACAGGCTGGGTTTCCGCATCCGTGGCGGGGTTGTTGTCATGATCAACATCAACCATCGGGGTTCCCTGTGCATGGGCTCTGGTAAATCGCACACCGCCGTTGAAGCTCAGCCGGTCACTAAGCTCTTTATCAATCTGCAGGAAAGCCCCCGTCTGGCGGAAGCGTCCATCATCCGGATACTTTGGCGTTGGAGAAGAAACAAATTCGTTGGTCAGGTTGTCATATCGATTTCGGAAAGAATCTACGACATCACGGTAAGAGTCTACACCATAAGTCAGGTTCCACTCATTCTCCAGTTCACGCCCTAAGAGAAGTTGGAGGCCATAGGAGTGGTTGTCCGTTTCCATGTCATCCCAGTAGGACTTATCCGAACGCGCATCAGTAGCCTGCTCACGTTGGCGATGCATGGAAAATGTGAGCATATAATTGTCATAGATTTTCCCCATATCCGTTCCCTGGAATCGAACATAGGCCATGCTCCGTTGTTGGGGATCAAAGATCGTCCGTCGGCCGGGAAATCTGTCTGTGCGAAAAACATCATGTTGCTCAAAGTGTTGAACTGAAAGTGTAACCGCCTGGTTCTCCGTGATAAGCCGATCGACCCGAACGTCACCCGAGTATTGAGAGTAAGCAGTAGCTGGCTGACGCCCTAGGTCGCCACCGCGATCGAGATCATTAAAGTTGCCATAACCTGATCCCGCAAAGACTCGGGTATCGCCTTTTTGAAATTGATAATTCAAACGGGTATAAATCCCGCCATCAGCACTGGAATATCGTGAAGTCCATGTACGAAGCGGATCGTTTAGTAACGCATCCACAGGAGTACGCCTAGTGACCACATTGATCACACCGCCCATCGCATCACTGCCCCAAAGAACGGTTTGAGGTCCGCGAATGACTTCAATGTGATCCACCATTCCAGGGTCGATCGTATTAAAGTACTGGTTAGGGCCGGTTCGAAATGTTGCATTGTTCATACGAATCCCGTCAACCAGAATCAGTACCTGCTGCCCTGTCAAACCACGAATAAATGGAGAAGCAGCCCCACGCTGAGTACGCTGCATCAACACACCGGTTTCTCGCTCCAATGCCTGTAACATATCGGCTGGTGCACGTTCAAGGAGATCTTGCAGGTCGATGACTGAGCGATGAGAGGGGGCCGTCAAATTTGAAAAGCTACTACGTCGACCACCATCGAACAAACCTCGCGGCATCGAACTCAGTCGATCATCGTTCCATATACCGTCGGGAGTCTTGGGAAACGGAATCACGCCCTCTACGACGATCGGATCAATTTCAGGGGGTGTCTCAGTATCCTCTTCAGTTTTATTAGCGGGCTCTTGTTTATTAGCTAACGCAACCCCGGACGATTTCGTCATCGAATCTTCGTCGACTTCCAGTTCCAATGAATCCACGCTGGGATCCAGCATAGGCGCAGCTGGTACTTCAGCCTGCTCTTGCTGACCATTTAACTGTACTGTCAGCAACACGACATAAAGGAACGCTACTAGCTTGGTTTTAGCAAACATTCGGAAAGATATTCTTGACGAATTTCCATAAATCTATAGATCTGGTTTATGGAGACTAAATCGTCTCAGACTAGAGAGTTCGACACTTTTTTCTACAAGATCTTTACACTTCTTTTCCTGCCATTACTGTCAGGCGGGGACGGCCCTAATCGAGACTATTTAGAAACTTGAGATCGAGTTTGCCAGAATTCGTTAACGGAAACCTCTTTGCAACCAGCCATCAGATTACCTGCTGAGCTGATACGTTTACGATCAGAGTTGGTTAGTTGCCAGTGAATACTGTGCTCGCTACGCACAACTTGCTTTCGCAACCCTACACGATCCAACATTACCGTTCGTTGAACAGTCTTGGGCATTAGTTTTTGCTCAGCCATCACTCGATTTAACTCAAAGCGGGAATAGGGTGGCAGATTACCAATACGCGTGCTATTTAATCGAGCTATCCAATCTGCAAAGTGCCGATATTGCTGAATCGCTGGATCCCACTTGGCAGAAATACCTACAGCCTGATAAGTGAGGTGGTCACTGGAAACGGTGACCGTCTTCGTCGATGGATTGAATTTTTGGGTAAGCTTTGGGCTCACAAACCGACTCACCACATCTTCGCTGGCCTGAGACTTAACCTGCTCGAGGAACTTGATGAGATCGTCTTTAGTCAAAGTCGTCTTCAGTTTACGCTGCGTATCGATCAGAACAAATCGCCCACGTCTAACATCAAACACGGTGATATCTCCATGCGCACGATCGTCACTCAAAAAATCATAAACGGCATTACCAGTGAAAAGCGTCAAACTAGTTGCAGCAGGATGAGAATTTCCTTCGATAAAAACTTCTGTTTCCATTCGAAACTCATTGGCGTGAACGAACGACGGCAACGATACTCCGAAAGTAAAGAGCATCAGAATTCCGGACAAAGTTGTTCGTATTGATTTCATAGATACGATCCTGAAGATTACAAAAAGAGACGGGTGCCCCAAGAGAGTAACTCATATCAACCGGACAAGTCTACGCAAATCATACGGATTAACATTCCGGAGGAAGGTTAATCTTAAGAGAGTCCTCTGTTTTCTAGGTTTTGCGAGTCACACGGTGAGCCAATGGGTAATACTTTACGTATTATGAAAATACCCTGGCATCACATGACAAACCGATAAGGCGCTAACGTGAATCAGAAGCAACGCATTTTAGTAACAGGCGGTGCGGGATTTCTAGGATCCCAACTTTGCGAAATGCTTGTTGCGCGAGGCAATGATGTTATCTGCCTTGATAATTTCTTTACTAGTCAAAAGGTAAATGTGGCTCATCTGCTTGATAAGCCCAATTTCGAGTTAATTCGTCACGACGTTATTGTACCTATCTGGTTGGAAGTGGATCAGATTTATAATCTGGCCTGTCCAGCCTCACCCGGGCACTATCAATTCAATCCCATCAAGACCATCAAAACGTCGGTGATGGGAGCGATCAATGTTCTGGGATTAGCCAAGCGTTGTAATGCCCGAGTCTTACAAGCATCGACGAGTGAGGTTTACGGGGATCCGGAAGTCCACCCTCAGACGGAGTGCTATCGAGGTAGTGTGAATCCTATCGGCCCCCGAGCATGTTACGACGAAGGGAAGCGAGCAGCCGAAACTTTGTTCATGGAATATCATCGGATGAACAAGGTCGATATTCGTATCGTCCGTATCTTCAATACCTACGGACCGCGAATGCATCCTTTTGATGGACGAGTTGTCTCCAACTTCATTCGACAAGCTCTGGCCAACGAACCGTTGACGCTGTTCGGAGATGGATCGCAAACACGGTCCTTTTGCTATCGAGACGACTTACTAAACGCCCTCGTGAAAATGATGGAAAATGAGTCCGGCTTCATTGGTCCCGTAAACGTTGGTAACCCGGATGAATTTACCATTCGGGAATTGGCGGAACTAGTCATTGAGCTGACAGGAAGCTCAAGTAAAATTGTGGAAACAGACTTACCGATCGATGATCCGGTAAGACGGCAACCAGATATTAGCCTGGCAAGAGAACGGCTTCAGTGGGAGCCTGAAATTAAATTGCGACTGGGGCTACAGAAAACGATCGATTGGTTTAAGACGATTGATCTGGATCACTATCATCCGCCCACTCCCAATTTCTAAACCTTGTCGCAAAAAAGCCGAGCCTGACAATCAGACTCGGCTTTGAACTTTTTTGGCTGGTGTTACTTTTTAACACCTTGATAAGCTTTGAACTGCGCTGCGATATCAGCAGCTTCAGTGTTTCCTTGATGGACATAGACTCGATAACGCAGTGTCATTGTTTCACCTTTGGCCATTTTGTGAGATCCATCAATATCGTTGCTGTTCTTAAAGTGGTGTAGACCAAACGGGTTCGCCGTAAAAAGACCGTATGTACGAACGTGCCAGTACGTTGGGTAACGAAAGCTGGTGGGGTGATTCATGATTGCAATACCAACCGTTTTACCTTTAACAGGGCCAACATAATCTACCCATGGAGAAGCTTTACCCCACGCTTGCACGTCCTTGTCGCCTTGCTCATTAACAATAATGCCCCCCATCTTTGAGGTCACTTTCATACTGCCAGCAACTCGAACACCGAAGGACCCTTCTTTCGTATCGCCAAACACGAGCTCGCCTTCGCTGGCAGTCACTGTCGTATCAAAGTCGATCCAATAAGCATCATCACCATTCGTTCCAAAAGTTAAGCGACGGACATCTTCACAAACTTTGTTACCTTTGGCATCAACCCAATCATTTTTGGTCTCTATGACAGCCATATCACCATCTTTAGCTTTAGTAAATCCTTTGTGAATGATATTCCCATGTCCTTCGGTTTCAGCCCAAAAATCAATTCCATTGACATTTCCATGAGTAAACCAGAAGGAACGATGATGCACATGATCATTGCGTTCGTGCTCACCAGCCTCTCGCATTGGATAAGCTCGTGTGATTTCATTTCCATAAGGCCCAATCAGGGGCCATAAAACAGGCTTGGCTCCAGACTTGGTCAGATACCGCGTTAATAGCTTGCCATTTTTAGTGACCTCCAGACCACTATCAATTTCTTTGATTTCAAAAGTGTCAGCCATCAGGCTTGATGGCAAGCTAAATGCCACGGTTACTACCAAAAGCAGAAGGAGTGGTTTGATCGGGTTGCCTGACATAGTTCTTTTCCTCCAGACTCTCCACATTCAGCTGAATCTTCGCATTTAATTTGCGAGACCAGTTCAACGGGCTGATAAAAGGGCTTCTATATAATG
The DNA here is from genome assembly GCA_002698965.1 of Rhodopirellula sp. Lineage (GTDB taxonomy): Bacteria > Planctomycetota > Planctomycetia > Pirellulales > Pirellulaceae > UBA721. The sequence goes on from PAAT01000160.1 coordinate 7,287, forward strand.
TAGGGGTGCTTAAACGATTGGGATACCGAACAAGCTGTCACCATTCTATCAATCTTTTCCTGACCGTCATAATCGATACACGCTACTTCTCCGGAAATCCTTCCACATAGTTCATGGACTATTTTTTAGAATCTTCATCCCTAACCGAACAACACGCCCCATCCTCCCGATATTACCCATAGTTAATATTTACCTTAACTAACCCAAGCTAAGACCCCCTCGACTGATACGGTACTCAAGTACGATCGAGCCTGTCTTAGAGAATATAGAAGAGCTATGCCGGGAACGATTTCTACCTTGCTGCAGGCTGTCGACCTGCCCGATCTTAGAAAACAAATCCAAAAAGCCTTATGCGAATTCAATCTTCTTGAACCCGGAGCATTCCCCTTTACGGAACGAGTCCTGACCAAACAGGGCGAAGCCTGCGGGATCATGTTCTGTCTGCACGGCCCACGAAGTGTCAAGCTGACTGCTATCTGGGAAACCGTTTCAAATTCAGTTCTGTTCTACGATTCAACCGGTCAACGCCAGGGGAAGGCGGAAGTCGACCTGGATAACCAATCCGATCTACTGGCTTTGGCCAGTTAATTATAAAGCTAGCGTTTGCTGACTTAAGCACGTTATTACACGGAGGTAAAACGATGTTAGTACTGTCTCGCAAAGAGTGTGAGAAAATTCAACTCGGGAACGATATCACTTTGACAGTGGTAAAGGTATCCGGAGACAAAGTGCGTCTGGGAATTGAAGCACCATCGGATGTTAAAGTTCTGCGAAACGAACTGGAACTCTATGAAGATGGTCCACAAACGATTGCTCATCCGGCGAAACTAATACTTGACGGCAATAAGGAGAGTCTACCGCTCGCATCATAAATTTAGAAATTTCTTAATGATAGAACTGCATGGATGCGGAATTCCTGACGATTTTCCATTTGCGGTATTGCGCTAAGACAGGATTCGGTTCTGGTGATCATTCCACCGGCGGTGATTCCATCCCCCCAAAAGAATGATTGTAAAAAAAACTGAATTAAATAAGCTTAGGAGGTATCCGACGGTGCAAAACATACCATCATTGAACTGAAATTGCCCTTAGGCACCCCCCCCTTTGGTTACTTTGCCCCTATTACCCACCTCAAAAAAACATCTGAGCTTTAAAAACACGGGAAAAACCCAAGTGTTATTGCTAAGATGGATAGATAAATAGAATTTTACTTTCGCCGGTTCTGCGCAAGACGTGCAGAGTTCACTGGTGTTACAGGTATTTACAGTTCGAATTGTATGAACCAGACGTGGTTCACATGTCGTTTTAAATAGTGGAGAAACTTTTAACTATGAAGTGCAAAGGCAACAACTTAGGTCGTCGTTCCTTTATGCAAGTAGGGTTCCTCGGTGGTCTTGGTCTATCTCTTTCGGATTACTTCCGAATGAAGAAAGCCCAGGCTGACCAGAAATTCTATGAAAGCGTGGAAGGCCCGGCTAAGAGCGTCATCTTTATTTACTTACCTGGTGGATGTGCCCATCAGGAAACATGGGATCCGAAGCCATTCGCTCCCATTGAATATCGGGGTCCAATGAGCAGCATTGAAACCGTTGTCCCTGGTACTCGTCTTAATGAAACAATGGTCAAGACTTCCAAGGTTGCTGACAAGATTGCAATCTGCCGTAGTATGACGCATGGTGAAGCGGCTCACGAGCGTGGAACGCATAACATGTTCACCGGTTACCGACCAAGTCCTGCTTTGCAGTACCCATCCATGGGTTCTGTCGTAGCTCACGAATTTGGTCCTCGTCACAACTTGCCGCCATATGTCTGTATCCCAAACCAGCCCAACGTTTTCGCTGGTACAGGTTACCTTAGCAGTTCTTACGCCGGCTTCAGCCTTGGCTCAGATCCCGCCAGTGGCAGTTTTCAGGTTCGTGACTTGAAGCTTCCGGGGGGAGTTGATGACAGTCGATTCGGCAAACGTCGAAAGATGCTTGGTGCTGTAAATGACTATTTCGCTAATAAAGAGAAAGCCGACTCACTTGATGCTGTCGATACTTTCTACGATCGTGCTTACAGCCTGATCAGCAGNGAAAAAGCCCGNGATGCATTCGACATTAANAANGAAGATCCTGCACTACGTGACAAATACGGTCGCAACACTGCGGGTGCTCGTATGTTGCTCGCTCGCCGATTGGTGGAAGCCGGAACACGGTTTGTCACACTCACCTATGGTGGCTGGGACATGCATAGCAATATCGAAGGAAGTATTAAAGGACAGGTACCTGCCTTGGATCAGGGCTTTGCTGCTCTTATCGAAGACCTTGATCAACGAGGATTGCTGGAAAGTACTCTGGTTTGTATTGCTTCTGAATTCGGACGTACTCCGAAAATTAACGGCAATGCTGGACGTGACCACTGGCCTAAGGTCTTTAGTGTTGTCATGGCCGGTGGTGGTACCAAACCTGGTATCGTCTACGGTAAATCCAATGCTACAGCCAGTGAACCTGAAGAAAATGCTCTGACGGTTGAAGACTGGGCAACCACAATCTACAGCCGAATTGGTATTGTCGCTGACAAAGAGCTTATGGCTCCTGGTGACCGTCCTATTGAAATTGTAGATGGCGGTAAAATACGACAGGAATTGATCGTTTAGTCCCCACAGCTAAACAATCAATCCAAACTATTAACGACATGCGTTGCGGGTGACGCACGAAGCGTCACCCGCACCTTATAACGTATGGGAGCAACAGGAAATTATGAGACGTTTATCCCCACGAATCGTCACCTCTGCATTGCTATGCGCAATGCTGCTGATCTTTACTGCAGTTGTCCAGGCTTCGTCACCCGCTCTGAGCATTATTACTCCACGTAATGTGCAACGTGGTGCCGAAAATTCGATCTCTTTCAACGGAGCTCGCTTAGATGACGCAGAAGAAATTCTTTTCTACTCTCCGGGTTTTGAAGTTGTCGAGTTGACACCGGAAGCCGGCAAGGTGACAGCCAAAGTTAATATTGCGGCAGATTGTCGACTGGGTGAACACGTTGCTCATGTCCGCTGCAAGAGTGGTTTAACCGAATACCGAACGTTTTGGGTTGGCCCATTTGGCGCTACGGCTGAAGTTGAACCAAACAGCAGCTTCGAGGCTCCTCAGAAAATCGAGCTTAATACCACAGTTCATGGTGTCGTAACCAACGAAGACGTGGATTATTACGCTGTGGAACTAAAGGCCGGGCAACGTATTTCTGCCGAAATTGAAGCCATGCGGCTAGGTACGACTTTGTTTGACCCCTACATCGCTATCATCGATGCAAAACGATTTGAATTATCCGCAGACGATGACACCCCGCTTACAAAACAGGACGCTGTTGCTTCGGCTGTCGCCAAAGAAGACGGTACTTTTTACGTCATGGTTCGTGAAAGCAGCTATGCCGGCAACGGTAACTGCCGCTACAACCTGCACGTCGGAACCTTTCCTCGACCACTCGCTGTCTATCCTGCTGGTGGAAAAATTGGTGACACCATTGATGTAAGGTTCGTTGGCGATCCAACCGGAGTCATTAGTCAATCAGTCCAACTCCCGGCAGAACCTGTTGATCAATACTCTCTCGTGCCTCAGGATGCCAACGGCGTCGCTCCGTCGGGCAATCCATTCATGCTTTCTGAAAACGGGAACTCGCTGGAAACAGAACCCAATGAATCAGTCGCCGAAGCCTGTGCTGCAGAATTGCCAAATGCCTTCAACGGTATTGTGCAGGCAGAAGGAGATATTGACTGTTTCAAATTTACAGCGAAGAAAGGGCAGGTATTCGATATTGAATGCTTCGCTCGTCGAATTCGCTCACCACTTGATCCTGTCATGAATCTTTACAATGCCGCCGGAGCTTCGCTGGCCGGTAACGATGACTCTCGCGGGCCTGACAGTTACTTCCGCTACACATTCCCCGCGGATGGTGAATATGTACTGCGAATCACCGATCACTTGAAACGTGGGGGAGATACTTTTGTTTACCGCGTAGAATTTCGTCCCGTAAAGGCTCAGTTGTCACTGGGGATACCACGTGTAGCACGTTATTCACAATCGCGTCAACAAATCTATGTACCTCGTGGCGGCAAATATGCAACTCTGATCTCCGCTTCCAGAGCTAACTTTGGTGGCGACATTACAATTGAAGGCAATGATCTACCACAAGGCGTTACTATGCACGCCCCACCAATGCCGGCCAACATGAGTGTAATGCCGGTTGTCTTTGAAGCAGCCGCTGATGCTCCCATTGCCGGTAAACTAATGAAATTTCAGGGAAAGCATATTGACCCCGCCACAGGAATCGCCGGGCACTTCAAAAACCGGGCAGACCTTGTCGTTGCTGCACCTGGCCAGTCACTATACGTTTACAAAGATGTTGAACAACTGCCCATCGCCGTGGTCGATGAACTACCATTCAGGCTTGAAATCGTACAGCCTAAGGTACCAATCGTCCAGAATGGGGAAATGGCTCTGAAAGTTCTCATCCATCGCAAAGAAGGATTTAACGAAGCCGTTACGCTACAGTTCCCATTCCGGCCACCCGGGATTGGAACCCGTTCCACGGTCGTCGTACCTGCAGGTGGAACGGAAGCTGTGTACCCGCTGAATGCAGCAGGTAATGCTCAGATTCGTGAATGGCCCATGTATGTTCTAGGTTCTGCCAACGTGAATGGTACCGCTTGGGTTTCGAGCCAACTTGCCACGCTCAGCGTTGCCGCTCCCTACGTTGGACTGGCACTGGAACGCGCAGCTTGTGAGCAAGGTCAGGAAACTCAGCTTTATGGAAAGCTCACCCAAACAACTGCCTTTGAAGGTAATGCTAAAGTTGAGTTGCTTGGACTTCCCAATCTGGTTACCACAACCAATCTGGAATTCGACAAGGCTGTGGAAGAGTTGACATTTAACATCCAGACGGACAAAACAAGTCCGGCTGGAAAGCACACCAATGTCTTTTGCCGTATTACAATCATGCAAAATGGTGAACCAATCGTTTTTCGAACTGCAGCAACCACGCTACAGATCGACAAGCCGCTACCTCCACCACCAAATGCTCCTCCTAAACCAATGCCAATGCCTGTCGCTCAGGCACCAAAACCAATGCCCGCTCCGATGCCAATGGCCAAACCGTTGACTCGATTGGAGAAACTTCGTCTGGCTGCTAAGCAAAGAGCCGAAGGAGAAACTCCGGCCGGTTCGGAAGAGAAGTAATTGAATTAACCCCGGTATTCTATTTAGATTCCTTTGACATTTTGATATTCAGGTCTTGTAACGCAATGACTGCTACAAAAACCATCCTTCGAAGTTTAACATTATTCACATTCATCCTGACCACCGTAGTTACCTCTGCGGCGGAGTTGGTGGAAATTAATGTTTATCCCGAGAACATTGACCTCAATAATTCTCGAGACCGTCAACGTATAATCGTTCAGGCTCGATTTGCTGACGGGATTACCGAAGACGTTACTGAGCAGGCAACGTTGACGGCCGTCAATGCCGAAGTCTTGCGCAAGGATGGCTATACGTTCTATCCGGCGGCGGATGGTGAAACGACCGTCAATGTCGAATATCAGGGCAAAGCTGTTCAAATCCCTGCGAAAGTCCAAAATACGGAAGTAACTCCACCGATTAGTTATACGTTGGACATAATGCCGATCTTCCTGAAGGCAAACTGTAACACGGGAAGTTGCCACGGTGCGGCTCGAGGTAAAGATGGTTTCCGACTATCACTCTACGGTTTCGATGTTAACGGGGATTACACTCGTATCACCCGTGACTTCAGTTCGCGCCGAATCAACCTCGCTTTCCCCGAAGACAGCCTCCTGCTAACTAAAGGAGCGGGAGTTGTACCACACACCGGTGGTACTCGCTTCCGCAAAGGCGATGAACTTTATGAAACAGTTCACGAATGGCTCCGGAGTGGGGCTCTGCTCGATCAGGGTGAGATCCCCACGGTCACCAAAGTAGATATCTATCCCAAAGGAGCGGTTCTTAACGGAGAAGGCGCCCAACAGAAAATCACTGTCCGCGCATATTACTCCGATGGTACTGACCGTGACGTAACGCATCTAGCTTACTTCAGTTCAAACAATGACAATTCCGCTGTAATCGAGCAGGACGGAGTGGTAACTGCTCAAAACCGTGGTGAGGCATTCATCATGGCTCGCTTCGACACTCACACGGTTGGTACTCACTTCATTGTGCTGCCTAAAAACCTGCAGTTTGCCTGGAACGAACTTCCGGAAAATAACTACATCGACGCCCATATGCACAATAAATTCAAAAATCTACGCATCATCCCTTCAGAATTGTGTACCGATGAAGAATTCATTCGTCGTGTCACGCTGGATGTCACAGGCCGGCTACCGACCGTTGATGAGTACAACGCTTTCCTTGCCAATGTTGACCCGAAGAAGCGCGACAAACTTGTCGATGAATTACTAACGCGTAAAGAGTTCGTCGAAATTTGGGTGATGAAATGGGCTGAACTGCTCACCATTCGTACTACGAACCAGATTAGCTATAAATCCATGTTGCTGTACTACACATGGCTACAGGAACGTGTTGCTAACAACGTACCAATGAATGTCATGGTTCAGGAACTACTGGGTAGTAATGGTGGTACCTTTGCAAACGCTGCAACTAACTATTACCAAAATGAGACAAATACACTCAAGGTTGCCGAAAACGTGGCACAGGTGTTCATGGGAATGCGTATGCAGTGTGCTCAGTGCCATAACCATCCCTTTGACCGGTGGACCATGGATGATTACTACAGTTTCGCAGCATTCTTCTCTCAAATCGGTCGAAAACGTGGGGAAGACCCACGGGAAATCATTGTCTTTAACAGTGGTTCAGGTGACGTTCGCCACCCGGTTGGCAACCGAGTTATGGCTCCGAAATTCCTGGGAGGGGAAACTCCTGATGTTGCAGGTAAAGACCGCCGGCAGGTAATGGCCAACTGGCTGGCCTCTGACGAAAACCCATTCTTTGCTCAAAACCTATCCAACATCGTTTGGGCTCATTTCTTTGGCAAAGGTATTATCCAGGAAGTGGATGACGTTCGGATCAGCAACCCGCCTGTGAATAAAGAACTGATCGATGCACTCTCTGACAAACTAAGAGAATACAACTACGACTTCAAAAAACTAGTTCGTGACATTTGTACCTCACGCTCCTATCAACTCAGCACCAAAACTAATGAAACCAACGAGAAGGACATGACAAACTTCTCGCATGCCACGTTGCGACGTATGCGTGCGGAAGTTCTGCTCGATGCAATCACTCAGGTGACCACCACCTCAAATAAATTTCCGGGACTGCCTAGCGGTGCTCGTGCGGTTCAGATTGCTAATGGTAATACCAGTACTTACTTCCTGACAACCTTTGGACGTGCAAAACGCGAGACGGTTTGCTCCTGTGAGGTCAAAATGGAGCCTAATCTTTCACAGGCATTGCACATGCTCAATGGAGATACCGTGAACGCCAAAATCACGCAGGGTGGTTTGGTCGCGACACGTCTCAGTGAAGAAGTTCCACACGAAAAGATCATCGAAGAAATCTATATTCGCTGTATGACCCGAAAGCCAACCGAAAAAGAACTCACAAACTTGATGGAGTTGGTTGGCCAGGAAGAGAATAAACAGCAAGCTCTGGAAGACGTCTTCTGGGCTCTGTTAAATTCACGGGAATTCGTGTTTAATCACTAACCCTCAATTCAAAGTATTCGACCTGCGAATGCTTTGAATTGAGAATTGTTTATATACATGAGGATACTCTACTGAGTCCTCTTCATCCCTACTTGATCCGGATACAATTTGCATGGCTTGGTAATGCTGTGACAAATTCTCCCGATCCAAAAGCATCATTACTTGGAGAAGAGTTATGGTTCGTCGTTTTTTACTTGGGCTAATCCTGCTGGGAATTACCACTGTAACCTACGGCCAGGAAGACGTTAAAGAAGCGAAAGTCACTTGGGATGGTCAAGTGTCTGCTATCTTTCGCCAACGCTGTGTTACTTGTCACAATGTGAACAAGAAAAGCGGTGGCCTTGATATTTCAACTTACACAAACCTCATGCTTGGGGGCTCATCTGGTGATGTTTTGGAACCGGGCGATGCTGGTAGTAGCTATCTCTTCCTACTAATTACACATGAGTCTGAACCCTTCATGCCGCCAAACTCGGATCCAATTCCAGCGAATGAGATTTCACTGGTGGAAAAGTGGATCAATCAGGGTATGCCAGAAAATGCTGGTAGTAAAGTCATGGTAGCGAAGAAACCTAAGTTTGAAATGACGCTAGATCCCAATGCCACGGGTAAACCTGAGACCCCCCCTATGCCCGGACGTCTTAACAAAGCTCCAAACATCTACTCTCCCAAACGTGCGGCTGTTACAGCCATCGCCACCAATCCATGGTCTTCGCTAACGGCTGTGGCAGGTCAAAAGAAGATATCTCTTTATGACGTAGCCACCATGGAGCTACTGGGAGTACTTGACTTCCCCGAAGGGATAGCCCATGTACTGAAGTTCAGCCGTAATGGAAGTTTACTGCTGGCGGGCGGTGGAATCGGTTCTCAGTCCGGTAAAGTGGTTGTCTATAACGTAAGAAATGGCGAACGCATCTTTGAAGTAGGCGACGAATTTGACGTCGTACTAGGTGCTGATATCAGTGCAGATCAATCTATGATCGCTTTAGGCGGACCGCTAAAAATGATCCGCGTATACTCAACCGCCACGGGTGATTTGATGTATGAAACTAAGAAGCATACGGACTGGATTACTAAAATGGAATTCAGCCCTGACGGGGTACTTCTGGCAACCGGTGACCGAAATGGTGGTATGCACGTCTGGGAAGCTCATACCGGACGTGAATACCTAACACTTAAAGGACACTCAAACCGTATCACAGGAATTTCATGGCGACTTGACTCAAATATTCTATCGACAGGTTCTATCGACGGTAGTGTCCGTTTGTGGGAAATGGAAGAAGGAAGGCAGGTGAAAACCTGGGGAGCCCATGGTGGCGGGGTTACCAGTCTGGAATTTGCTCGAGATGGTCGTATTGTAACGACAGGTCGAGACCGTACTGCGAAGATTTGGAATCAGGATGGGGCCGCTCAGGCAACTTATCCTGCCTTTGCCGACATCGCTCTGGAAGTTTCCTTCTGTGACGAGACCAATCGTATCATCGCAGGTGACTGGACAGGTAAAATCAATGTCTGGAAAACAGATGACAATGCCCTTGTTGGTGAACTACCTGTTAACCCAATGCCACTCGAAACCCGGCTGGAACAGGCTCAGGTTAGCCTGTCGCAGGCGCAGGCAGCTTACAAACCGTTGTTAGATGCATCCACAACCGCTACTGATAAATCCAATACCATCAAAACAAATCTTGTTGCCGCTAACAAAAAAGTAACCGCTGCTAAAGCAGTCTTAGATGCAGCCAATAAGAAAATTGCTACCTATACCAAGACAGCCGCCGAACAGGACGGCCAGTACAAAGCCCTAATCGCTGCCATCGCTAAAATGACTCCTGTGATTCCCTCGCTCACCGAATCGGTGGCGAAGGCTAAAGAAGCAGCCGGCAAGAACGCTGACGACAAGGAACTTGGAGAGCTTGCAGTTGAACTGGAAGCCGCGCTTACCAAACGCACGGCTGGGCTGGCAAAGGTTCAGGCTGACGCCAACAGTACCAAGACGCAACTCGATACTACCAATTCTCAGTTGGCAGCCAGCCAAAAGGAAGCTACTGATGCCGCGGCAGCGATGACTGCGGGACAGAAAGAAGTTGCCGCGATTACGCCCATGGTAAAACCTGCCGAAGAAGCTGCTGCCACGGCCCTCAAAGCCGCGATGGACTCTGAGGCGATTGTCGTTTCGGCGCAGGCATTGGTCACGAAGTGGACCGAAGAAATCGCCTTCACAGCCAAACTGACAGACGTCAGAACACGATTGGCTGCAGCGTTTGAAGCCTTAGCTGTTAATCAGCAACAGTATGCTGAAATGATGGTAACTCTTGGCGAAATACAGAAACAGTACGACACTGCTAATCAGGCAGTAACCACAGCAAACACATCCGTCCAGGACGTGACTAAACGTGTCACGGACGCTCAAGCCGTGGCTAAAGCTGAGTTGGACAAGCAAAACGCCGCTACAGCAACTCATACAAATGCGGTTGCTGCTGCTAGCAAGCTCAAGGCCGCCGTTGTCGCTCTCGGAGAAGCAGTTGCGAAATCCAACGAAGCGGTAACCAAGAGTGGTGGCGATGCGGAATTGAAGAAAGCCGCGGAAGCTCTGAAAACTCTGACGGACAAGAAAACTGCGGAGATACCGGTTGCTGATAAAGCTGTTGCAGATGCTCAGGAAGCACTTAACAGTGCTAAGACGGTGTATGCAGATGCTCAGAAGGCGGTCACATCCGCTGAAGCCGATCTGACGACGAAGAAGAAGCTATACAGTGATGCTGTCGCTGCCCGTAAACCACACGAAGAAGCATTAGCGTCCGCGAAAAAATCGGCCGACACCGAGACGAAGAATGTGAGTGATTCAGAGGTCGCTCTTGAATCAATCGAAGCGGAACTCACGGCTCTTCAAGCAAGTTAAGCCAGCTACTGTAACAACAGCACAAAAGAGACCTACTCTCCTTGTAACGTCAAAACTAGCCGACGGGGAGTAGCGTTGTCTCTATGCTCTGCCAAATAGATCCCCTGCCAAGTTCCTAAGTTAAGCCGTCCATCGGTCACTGGAACCAGGAGACTCGCTCCCAGCAACGAGCTCTTCACGTGTGCAGGCATATCATCCGGACCTTCCATCGTATGAATGTACGGGAAATTCTCCGGCGCGATCGCATTAATCATTGACTCAAGATCCACTCTCACGTCGGGATCCGCGTTTTCATTGATTGTTAGCGACGCAGAGGTATGCTGGATAAAGACTTGCAATTGCCCCACGGTTACGTCTGCGATGGCCGGCATGGCACTAACCACTTCCCGAGTTATCAAATGAAATCCTCGCCTACGAGCCGTTAAAGTAATTGTCCGTTGAAACCAGGGCATTTTGTCTTCCCTAACAAATAATTCTACGTGTCAATATTTTACCTGTATTGATTTTAGATTGTTTTCACTACCGCTCAACCAATCCACCGCAGATTATCATTTCCGACCGAAATAGACTCGACTTAAAGCCACGGACAGTCAAAAGTCAATGACGGGCCCAGTATTTTGCTCGGCTAAAAACAACTAAAGGGAGATTTAGCACCACTAGAATGCGGCATGTGCTAGATAATCCATTGTTAGAAAATACTACAGCAATTCACGCAGTCCTCACAACAAATTAACAAACTAGTTGAAAATATAACTAATTCAACGATATTAATAGATCGTGAATAAGAAGCTGAAGTGAACCCACCTTAAGCTTTCTCAATAAATTGGGTCGGAAGAATTTCTTCCCTTATTTTTTTGAGTTTTTTGTTGACTCTGAGTTATTAGAGCTAATAATAGGGCACTTCAAGTGATTAGTTTTGTTTGGGAACGTGGTTAATACTGCGAATACCATCAAGCGAGCAAACTCAGGTACTTGAGAAAGTCTTGACCGAACTAATCCGGAAACCATATGCGTTATACGCGGTTCACTTCGATATTGCTCCAGCATAAAGTGTGCCCCACACTACAACAGAATTCGACGTATGTCGTACTGATTCCAAGTGGGTAATTTTATGCGGGAATATTATGGCTCGACCAGTCAAGAGTTAGCCAAAAATTGAAGCGACTGCGAAAAGATAAACACTTTTTTACTATGAAGGATATTAATCCAATGTCAAATGTACGGAACGTTTTCGAAGCGATCCTAAAGTACGGCCACGACGAAGATTTCGCCCCTACCAAAGAGGGCTTTGAAGCAACAAATGCACCAGCAGGATCAGAAGATAAGATTAAGATTCTGCGCCGTCGTGTTGAGCAGGGCACTCCCCTGTGGCACCGTAACGATCGCCATGATTACAGCGGACTGACAGGAGCTGTTCGCCCTCGCGAATAATCTTTAGGTGTGTTATGTCTGGAGTACACATCTAGTCCTTCAGACTTCAAAACACGAAAAACCCTGATCATCAAAATGGTGATTAGGGTTTTTTCTTTTTCACACTTCAGGCTCTGTGATCAGGTCGGCAACTTGAAGCCACCGGTCAGCCAAATCTGGCTCAAATCATCCACCCAGACTTCTACAAGCGTTTTCACGTTCGCATTAGCTCGTCCATGATAAGCTGTTTCCAGCGTTCGATCGATACAAGCCAGTGCGGTTTCAACATCCCCCGGCCACGCACTGGCTATCTGACGACTCACGTCGATCAATACCGGGTCACCGCTGGGTGGCTGACCAGACAACTGCAGCGCGACCTGATGAAAACAGGTCACAACGATCGAGGTTAAGAAGTCGAGCTGATCCATCTTTTCTCGGCGACTCAAGCTCTTACCGTCTACTAAACCTATCACCATTGCCGAAAGCTTTTCAGCTTGCTGTGGCAAAGCAGTCAATAAGCCCAATAATTCCCTTCGAGTCTCTAATAAATCACTTTCCGAATAACGACGAGCCAATCCTACACTACCATTTGCAATCATTGCCAGTTCTAATGCTTCATTCGGATCATCAACCACTTGCTGCTGAAGAAGGATTTGCTGGATCTGCTCTGGCAACAATGCGTTAAACGAAAGGATCTGACACCGGGAAATAATCGTATCCAACTGTTGGCTTAAGCTCGTTCCTAATAAGATCATTACAGCGCCTGGAGGAGGCTCTTCCAACGTCTTCAGTAAATTAGCCGTCGAGGTATTATTCAACGAATCAGCATCGTTAATAATGACAACTTTACGCCTGGCCCTAATCGGCTTTAGATTGACTTCGTAGCAAACCCCAGGAAAATGCTCTTCTTTATCGTTGATTCGAATGGCTCCTCCAACGATCTGAGCGGTTCTGATTTCGGCGGTTCCAGGCAGCAATTCGACATAGTGCAGATCAGGATGCGTTCCCTTGATGACCTGCAGGCAGACCGGACACTGTCCACATGGGTTACACTCATACTCTGGATTAACTTCACAAAATAAAGTCTGTGTCAATTTTCGGGCAAACAACTGCTTCCCAATGCCATCCGGCCCAACAAAAAGAAAAGCCGAAGCGAGGCGGCCGCTTCTCAGATTCCGGCGAAACCTGTCAATCTGAGCTTCGTGTCCTACGACCTCTTGCCATGCCATGGCTTAGACACCTCGTTGTTTTTCAAGGAAGGCTGAAGTCAGCGATACAATTTCTTCGTGAATCGCAGCAATATCGTGTGAAGCATCCACCACTTTAATGGAGTCTGTAGCACGCGCCGCTTCACGAAGAAACCCTTGCCGTACCTGCTCCATATATCCCAACCCCTGTGATTCAATGCGATCCAGCTCTCGGTCCATGCGTCCACGAGCGTTCGTTACATCCATATCCAAGAGGATTGTTAGGTCCGGCATAATACCATCAGTGGCTATCTCCCCAACCTGCCGGATTACTTCCGAGTCCAGACCTCCTGCATGCCCCTGATAAACGATATTTGCTAGTAGATAGCGATCACAAATCACTGTCTTTTCTGAGGCTAACGCAGGTTTAATGACTTCCTCGACCATTTGAGTCCGGGCTGTCATATAGAGGAACATCTCACTTCGGCGATGAATGCCAACATCGTGTTTTTCCAGCAGTAGATCCCGTAAACGTTCCCCCAACAAAGAGCTGCCGGGATCACGACATAACACAACCTCGTGACCATTTTCGATAAGCCAATGTTTAAAGAGTTCAATCTGAGTCGACTTACCGACCCCATCTGTTCCGTCAAAGCTAAAGAACATTCTCTTGCAATGCTTCCCTGTCAATTACCGCAGAATCTCTATTCACTTTTTAACACAGAACAGGCGTAATGAACACGACTGCCAGGGAAGTTCTACGATACAGCAGGCTTGGAAACTTAAAGCCTTGGAAGCTCTACGAAGACTTACAGTTCCAGATTATAGTCTGGTAAGTTAAGTACAACATCCGCCTCAACTGTATCGGTTTCCGGTGCGGCTGGAGCCTCAGCAGGCTCAGGCTTTTCTTGTGAGGCGGGATCCTGATTTGCGGGTGTCGCACTAGAGTCCACTGCTCCGTCACCGGTCACAACCGGCTTGGCAACCGATCCATTGCTAACCACGCGGGGGCGGGTAAACCCGTAATCCATGTAACGCCCTGCATCTCGCTGACGAGCGCGTTCCATCGCATCGTCATATGCTTTGTCTGGCCACTGACCTTCCGACAAGTGGATATCATTATACGCCAACAACGACCCTTTACGGTAATGCACTTCAGCGATCGCTTTGGAGTAGGAACCCAATGCTCGATAATAATCCGTCTGAGCCTGAGCGTGACGGCGTTGTGACTGCAACACCTGATCTAACGTTGTTTTTCCCCCGCGATACAAAGCAACAGCAGAATCAACTTCTTTCTTCGAGATCGCCCATCGATTGTAATGCAATTGAGCCTGCCGATGTGTATAGTCCAACGATTTCATTGCTGTGGTTAGCAGATGTGATGTATTGAGTTCCATATCTTCAAGTCGGGCTACATCTCGCTTCAGATTCAACTCAGCATTTCGCAACGCCGCTAATTCCGCTCGAGCCCCGAATTTAGGAGGACGAATATCGATACCCACTCGTAATTCTTGATAATTCCCACCCGTCAATCCTTCTACCGCATTGGACCCCGGGGCAACGAAGTCTAAACCATTTCGCTTGCCAATCAACTGGTCACCATATCCTAACCAACGATACATGGTTACCAGGTTTACCTGTGGTAATGTATTGTGACGAGCGAGCTTCAGTTCAAGTTCACGCCGCTTGATAGACCATTTCTGCTGTCGCAATTCAACACTACGAATCAGAGATTCTTCGTGCGACTGCTGCCAGTCAAATACAACCTTGGCCTGTGCCGGTTCATCTGACGGTCGAATGACCCGACCGTCAGTTGGTGACAAGCCCATCAACCATCGCATGCTTTGTTCTGCTTTAAGCAGATCGTTCCAGGCTGTTTCAACCTGTGCCTGAAAGAAGAAATATTGTTCCTGAGCCTGAGCTTCTGCCTGAGCCGTTTCAATTCCACCTACCATCTTTTCGTAAGCGATCTTCCAGGTAACCTGAGCACTGTCACGAGCTATCTTCGCTGCTTCGAGATTCCGATAGGCGGTATAAAGATCCCAATAAGTATTCTCAATGTCGAGCACCATATTTCGGACCGCCGATTCAAACATAGCAACACTGACATCCGTATTGATTCGCGCCAATAATAGTGGGATTCGATTGACCATCGTTCCATTGCCGCGAAGTAACGGGTGGCTCACTTCGCCTTCTATAGCGGTATACCAATCGGACGGTAATGCTCGTCCAAAACCGCGATTATTCTTATCGTAAATCGTTTGGTTTCTCAACGAAAACTGAGTACCCGTCGCGGCTTTCTTCGTTAGCCCGAGATCAATCTGTGCTAAATCCTGTTGATAGTTAAACGGGACAAAGCCAAAGTCGTTCGTACTTACATTTTGAGGACGATCCGTTTTCTGCCAGAACATGCTCGTGGTGAACTGAGCGTCAAATTCGGATAAAGCGGCCTGTACCCCGGTACGCGGATCGGTTTCGAAAATGGCCGGATCATAGACCGTTGTAGCTCCAGCAGTTCTACCAGATAAACCATCCGCAAATCCAAATGGAGTGACACTACCAAGATTCCTTATCACCTTACTGTTTCGTAATGCGGTTTGAACAGCTTCCTGAAGCGTTAACTCCCAGGGCTTATCAAAATCTGGTTTCGAAAGTGTAATCGGTGATTTGGTGTTTGTTACTTCGTCCAGAGATTCGGTTTGAACATCCGGATATTCAATTCGGATTTGACTATCAACGTAAGTACGTAACTCGCCTGGTTCGCGCAAATAGTGCGGTCGCGAAGGGGTACAACCAATCAAAGTCACCGCTAATAGCAGTCCCATAATACTGGCAAAAATAATCAAATTGTGCCGAAGATTGCTCACTATCAAATCCTGAAATGGGCTTTGCAGGTACAAAAAAACTAAATAGTTCTAACCTGAACAAATCAGGCTCCCCCCCAACCGTAGGCCTTTTTAGTCTGTAGATATAGCAATTCCAGACGTTAATCGACTTAACGGTAGATTCCAAATCGTCCTTAAACTCATAGAACTTCGGGAAAAGCGGAGGAAAAGCATTTTTTTTAGGGGCTTAGCCGTTGGGAAAATAACTTCCCAAGACCTGCTTTAGAGATACATCCCCAGATAGCCATCAGCACCGTCTGAGGCTTCTTCAATTTCCTTGATGCGTTGACGGGTCTTCTCAAGATCACCTGCATTGATATAACGATCAAACTCGACTTTTACAGCTTCACGTACCGTCTGGACAAACCAATCCACTACCGGTTGAGTCAGCCAATCACAGGTCTCCCCTTGTAACGAAATCACTAAATCTGCCGATTTCGTTTTTTCGTCCTTTGAGTCCGTAAGAACGGTGCCCTCAAAATTAAACGCTAACAATCCGCGAGCCGGAGTATTGGTTAAGTGATAAACAGCTTTCGCGTTATATAGAAAATAAGAATTGAAAGAACCGTGCCGTTCCATTGCATCTTTAATACGTTCACAACGTTGCTGATATTTTGGTGAAGCATCCATCGGAACGTCCAATCGACCAACACTACGCAAGGGAAGGCAATCAAACGATATTTCAACCCAACGATCCATTTCCCCAATCCTCTTTGTTGTTTTCCATTGCTTTCACATTGAAAAATCACTTCCATGGGACTTACTATTCTGCCGGAGCACCTTTTCCAAGGTTATAAGATAGCATTAACCATCCATTATCTGACACGATCTGTTGCAAGATCAAATTTCCTGCTGATGCCCAGTTTCCTGGAAGAGGAATGCCACCTTTGCCGACGATGTCATCTTTGAAGAATGCATTGAACTTTTTGCTCATCACAGTCTTCATAGCCACCTGCCCAACGGTCAAAGATTGTTTGCCAATGAACTGAACATTCACATCCCCTTCTCGCAACAGTTGCATACCTTCATCGGTTTTAAGCACGTTATAGGTTGCTGCAATGCGAATTCGATCATTAATTACTTTGGCACCATCGCGGAACTGCTTGCCCTGAATAGCAATTTCTAGCTGATTGTCACGGAAACTAACGCTAATCGGCTGAGTATTGGAGAAAGTGATGGCCCAGGACTTTTTCCCTTTGCCTGTTCTTAGCTCTTCAGGAACTTCTGCACCAAGATCTGTCATATGTTCGACCAACTTTTCGTCAGTCAATTCAACACCGCCTAACACTACCTCGGTAAAGTTCCTTATAAACGACTCATGCAGCCTCAGAGCGACATCTGTACCTTTATTTAGAGCAGGGGGTTCTGTTGGCGATGCAAGCTGATATCGTCCCGTCTGAAGCATATTCAATCGAATATAGTCCGCCGTGCTGGTCGAATTTACATTCACCGGAAAACCTCCACGGCGAATAAGAGGATTACGAACCTTGTCCTGATAACCATCAATCACATTGGCAAGTAAATCCAGCACCTGAGCATCCATTTTAGATGTAACTGACTCAACAGCTATGGCAGACGCACCTTTTTCATTTTCAGATCTGGTCTTGATAAATTTAGTCTTAGCGATGGATTCATGGGTCGAAGAAGGCCCTTCAATACTATCGAGTTCCAGTTTAGTCGTCGCTTCAGCTTGGGCTGGTTCCGTGGAGAAACCATCGCCGTCAAAACCAACTAGCTTTGTTGCCTGTAGTGTTGTTGTGCCTCGAGTCACCACGGTAACGCCTGATTTTTGGGCGACATTTCGACTTATCGCTGTACCATCAAGAATCACCCGCAAAGTTGCTTTTTCCTGAGATTCAGCAATCTGAAAAGATATCTGGCCCCGTAAACGGGCTTCTCCTACGACTTCCAGCCCTTTTACCTCTGTTTTCAACGGTTGAGTCTCATCAACCTCCATTAATTCACCAGCAGAAATAAGATTCTGGGAGACATGAAGGTAAATATTGGGCTGATAGAAGTGATAACGTATCTGCTGTTGAACATCGCTTGCCTGGGCTGCTCGATCAAGCCATCCAATAATACGCCCCACCTGCCAAGCGGTATCGTTATTAGCCTGCGCTGTGTAGTTATCTAAAGCGGTAATCAAGTTTCCAATCTGCGCTTCATACATGGCCTTAGAATTAGGATTCGTCTTAAAAAACATAGCATTCATATAAGCTCGTAATGTAGTTCGGACGTTTGTAAACTCGGGACGTTCCAAACCAACGACATCGGCACCATAGAAACCATTTAGGCTAGCCTGCATACGACCAAGGTTTGGCTTATCTTTCTCTAACTCTTCCTGCAGCAGGTCCCATTGCAGTTGTTCTTTCCAGTCGAATTCAACTTCACCGGCATTCAAAAATGCTGTCATATTGGTCAATGCGACATCTAATGCTTTCCGGGTCTTTGTGACCTGCTCACCGGTAATCGGTGTGAAGTCAGGGGCCCCCTTCTTCAACTGTTCCAGAATCTGCTTCAGGTCTTGAGAGGGCAAGCTTTGAACCCATTTTTCAAGAGCCTGACGAATCTGCTCAGCAGTGACTCTCGTCTTTTTCGGGAAGTCTGGAATCGTCTCGATATAGTGGTCCCGGAGCTTTGCAATATCCTCTTTCTTGGCTGTAACACCTTGTCGAAGCAATGCTTCGAGCGTGTCATACTGAAGACCATTTCGAATCGACGCAATCGCCCTTTCTTTCTTTTGCGTACTAATGAGCAAATCTGACGTTTGTGTTACACGATCAATGGCATCGGTTAAATCATCAGCACATAGTGGAGCAGTGAGCAGAAAAGCTCCAACCAAAAGACTGAGTAATGAAATACCTGCAACTATGTTTTGAAAACAACGCTGCATACTATTCTCCCTTCGCCGAGCCAGACTTCTGAGCCTCGGATTTTCTTGTTTTATGTATCTAATATGTTGCAAAGTCATGTTCGAATTTTATACGTTAATAATCCATTCAGGCATGCACATTTATGTCTAGTTATCTATTTGCGCAAAACGCGGAAGTATTCTTTCCCAGATTGCCAATTGTCGCAAGTTCAACTAACCCCCAAACTCCCCCTGATTTAACTGTTTTTAGATGTTTTTTTTGCCGTACCGCTCGAAATGGGGAAATTCGTCTTAACTCAAAATGGTGCTTTCTCAAATAATAGTGTTAGTTGAACCTTAGATGAAAGGACAACGTGGGGTGGCGTTTTCTAAACAAGCATATTCATACAGAGATGGTCTGTTTCGACCTTCTGCGCGTGTCTGGTTTCTGACTAGTCTTACTATTGCCTGTACTTTGCTGGTTGGCTGCAGCCCAATGAGTCTCCCTAAAATTGACTCCAACGGCAACGGACTATTTGTCAATGGCGACACGACCGAGATCACTCGTCCTTTCAAAGATACCGAAAAGGTGCGTGACCTTCCGACAATAATCCCCAAGCCAGCATTCAGAGCTCCTGCTCCGGGAAGACCATCGGATGAAGGTCTGGCAACCCTTTCCAATGAACAAGACCAGAATCCATCTGAAATTACGCCCGGAATGATTTGGGTCTCGCCTAAGGTTGTAGCTGCACCAATCGGAAGTGCTGTGGTGGTGAAAGCCGGACTTGTTGGATTGAAGAAGCAATTGCTCTCCGATCGCAAGCTCGAATGGACTGTGACTGAGGGTAGTCAGGGAATCATTGAAAGTGCAGGCGGCGGAAATCCGAATACGTTCCGTTGGCTATTTCCCAAATATGGAAATAGGGCTTCAGAAACCTATGCCCATACCATCACCTCCCAACGTGCAGAAGTTGTCCACCAGGATACCGTTGACTACATTGACGATATTGATGTCGCCCGGGGGGAAGCCTGGGCCGTTGTCTCATCAGACCGGAAAGGAACCACCGAAATTCTTGTCGGTGCCTCAACCGAAACAAACTGGGATAAGCAATTTCAGAAGATCTTGGTGCACTGGATCGATGCTCAATGGCAATTTCCAAATTCAGTCTCCGGTGATGCCGGCTCAGATCAGGTATTAACCACCACCATTACGCGGCCATCCAACAACACTCCACTGTCCGGATGGACCGTACGATACAAATTGGTTAGTAATCGTCAGGCAACGCTTTCTTCGCAATCTAGTAATGAACAACTCGACACGATTGACGTGACGACAGATGCTCAGGGAAAAGCAGCCATACGAGTTTCTCCCAACGTCAACCAAGCTGGTGTTGTTTACGTCACAACAGAAATTATCCGACCGGCCGACGTATCACTCGGAACTCCTGCCTTAGTCGTAGGAGAGTCCACTGCAGGTGTTACCTGGAATTCACCTGGACTCTCCCTCTCTTGCTCCAGCCCTCAAATCGTGGAACTCGGGAAAACGATGGACTGTATCGTGACAATCTCCAATCCGGGTAACCAAACAGCCTCCAATGTCACTCTGAATCAAGTAATCCCAGCCGGACTCTCGCTGGACTCCAGCAACCCCGTTGCCACTCTAAATGGAAAACAAGCCATTTGGAATATTGGCGAGCTAACACCACAAACACAAAAACAACTGACCCTTCGTTATAAGACGAGCCAAGCAGGAGAAAATAATCTCAGCTTTCTGGTCACCTGCGATGAAGGCCTACAATCAGATGCTGGGTCGTTAACCAATGTTGTTACGGCTCCCTTGAAAATCACGATTGAAGGTCCCCGCATCGCGAAACTAGGGGACGATCTCCAATTTCAGATCCTCTTACATAATTCTTCAACAGAGCCTATTTCCGGCCTGAATTTACTGGAGACTCTGGGGCCAGGTCTGATTCACATCTCCAAATCCAATCCACACGGCAACCCTTCCGTTCGAAAGCTCGCTTTCCAATCGCGGACGATTCAACCCAATAGCACGACCGTCAAAGCGATTTCCATGCGAGCCACCAGAGCCGGTACGTTGTGCCATACATTAGAAGCCAGACTCACCAATGGATTGGTGCTAGAGAAGGAGGTTTGTATTGAAATTAGTACTCCTATTCAAGCTGAAACAACGGCCGCACCTATCATTGAAGCCACTATTATCAGCGAGCAGGTCGATCAGGCATGGGAAATAGGGAAGACAAATACGAAACGCTTCCAGATTTCAAATCAATCAAAGCAGCCCATTACCAATGTCCTGATCAAGGCGACTTTACCAACACAATTACAAGCTCAACTTGCCACTGAAGGTCACCGCAGTGAAGGGCCGTCCATTTTGTTGGATATACCAACCCTGCTCCCCGGCCAAACCCGAACTCTCATCATTCAGATGCTTGCTACTGAAGTAGGAACGGAACTTCCAATCCAAATGGAAGTCACTGGTGATGCCATGACTCAAATTGTGAAGACGGAGCAGAGTACTATTATTAAAAACGCTGCTGATAATCCATTAGATTTATCACCTCCACCAGACGAAGAACCTATGGCAGTAGAGGAGCCAATGCTGTCGGCAGGACAGCCAATTCCCGATCCCAATACTGCCAAAGTGCCAAACAATGGGCTTCCAAGTCCCACGGATGAAGGCACTTTCCAACTTAACGAACCTCCAGTTCAGCCGGACATTCCAATGCCACAACCGTCTGTGGAGGACAATACTTTCAAAGTAGAGCCACCGAACTCTCTTCCTGAACAAACTCCTAAAAACACTTTTACTCCTGCGATTCCAACCGTCGAAAGCGATGCACCTTCTGACACGCTGCCCCTCGAACTGAGCCTTCCTGCGGAGCAGCCCACAGAAGGTGCTGACGTTAAACCTGAGGCTCCATCAAACCCCAAGAAATCTCCTTCATCAGAAACCAACAACTCATCACAGGATTCAGCCCGTGAGCCAAGCCTAATTCCTGCCGTTACATTCAGTCGTCCGGCCCTCAGTCTCAAAGTATTAACTCTCAGTAATCCAATCTCAGTAGGCGATGAAAACGTTTTCTTTATCTATCTCAAAAACCGTGGGGATTCTGAGGTCGCAAATATTGTGATCTTAATGCAAACCAGTGAACACTTTGAGGTTGTTTCACTGGAGCAAGAAGAGACCGACTCGGGCAAGTTTACTAATGCGTTAGATCGTGATAATCATTCCGTCTCGATTCCTGCGATCGCCCGCTTAGCAACCGACACATCCATTCTTCCCTATCAGGTCAAGGTTAGGGCAACCCAAGAAGGGAAAGGAAAGATTAGTGCTTCGATCAGTGCCGATGGCTTGGAAAACACTATCGAAATTAACGAGGAAGTCGCGATTGTGCCGGCTAAATAACTGATGCCACGTTTTGTAATTCTACTTCATGAACCTGGTCCCGCCTCAAGTCAACCAGAACACTTTGACTTTATGCTAGAAACCCAAGAGCATACTTTTTTAGCCACATGGCGATGGGATAGGATCCCAACACAGTCCACGACCTTCCATGCTATTCAATTGCCACCACATCGTCTTGCATATTTAGACTACGAAGGAACGATTTCCGGAGGCCGTGGACGTGTAACACGATGCGTCACTGGGCTCTATACAAAAATCATCTCTCTTGATGACAGCCAGTGGGAAATAAAGCTTAAGTCAGACCAACTACAGGGAACACTTAACGCTACGTGTCTGAAGGGAACGAACTGGCAGTTTCGGATCAAACTGAATTAATCGACTTCAACCGTTATATGTACGCTTCCGGGCTGAAAATCCAATTCAGTAATCTGTAGTTCGCGTTCGCGTTTTATTCTCACCTTCGATGGGATATGAATAATGGCGACCGAGCGTTCAGTCCCGGGTTTCCACTTGAAATCAACTCCCGAGCGTATCATGGCGGACTCAATTTCATCAAATATTCGCTTTAGGCGAATTGGCAAACTACCTGCATGTATCGACTGGATCTTCAGTTCAATCGTATTAGGCTGATCAGACAGTTTTGTTTCGAGCTTAAGGGAAATAGCTGCGCGAAACCTTGGTCTAACGATCGTGAAATAGATCATTTGACTCTTACCTTCTAATAGGACTCGGGGACTTTCAATCCCTGATGGCAAGGACACGCGAGAGTTACCTTTTAGCTGTGTTGCCAGCCAACCATTAATTTGCTCCTGTGTAACTTCGTAGTCNAAATCNTCACCAAGACGNAGATTCTCCTCGATATCATCAACCGCCTCAAGGAACTCCTGAACCGGTTCGTTATAGGTCGACAAAGGACGTTTCAGTTCCTTCTCGTAGATTGCAGGAACAGCTCGTATTAGAAACATCAGGTACAGAGCGACCAGAACCACTAGGACACCGAAGCCTANGAGAATATAGAAGAACTTCCGCCAGGACATCTTCATGAGATTAGTCCTTAGCCGATTAGNTNTCAAAACGNATTAAGGCGTATTTCTTCTTACCACGCCGCAAGACCACAACAGTCTCGCTCGCCAAATCTTGGGGTGTAAGATTGTAGTCGATTGATTCCACGCGGCGGTTATTAATATATCCACCNCCTTGTTCGATAGCTCGGCGCGCATCTCCCCGGCTAGGGCACAATTGACTATTAACTAAAGCATCAATAATGTTGATTTCCCCNCCCGCCAAAGCATCTTTGGAAGCATTAACACTTGGTACATCTGCGAAGATATCCAACAACTGACCGTCATTTAAATCCTGAATCTCCGATCCAAAGAAAATGTCGGTCGCTCTACGAGCTGCAGCCAGACCGTCCTGCCGATGCACATTAAGTGTCAGCTCTTCAGCTAGTCGTTTTTGACTATGACGCAGATGTGGTTCATTTTCACGAGAAGTATCGAGACTAGAAATTTCATCTATCGATAACTCGGTTAGAAANCGCAAACACTTGCCTGCATCATCATCAGCAACGTTAATCCAGTACTGATAGAACTTGTAAGGACTCGTCCTCTCAGGCGATAGCCATACGGCTCCTGATTCAGTTTTCCCCATCTTAGTNCCATCTGATTTGGTCAATAAAGGGCAGGTCATTCCATATAATGCAGCACCATGCATTCGGCGTCCCAAATCAATACCGGCGGTAATATTACCCCACTGGTCACTGCCACCGACCTGNAACTCACATTCGTACTTTTGGTGTAAGTGAGCGAAGTCATAGGCCTGCAACAACATATAACTAAATTCCGTGTAGCTGAGTCCACTCTCACCCTCAAGNCGACTCTTTACGGAGTCTTTACCAAGCATCACATTGACCGGAAAATTCTTTCCAATGTCGCGCAGGAACTCTAGGAATGAAAAGTCCTGCATCCAGCTGAGGTTGTTTGCTAAAATTGCACCCCCACCATCTTCATCAAAGTCGAGGAAGTTTTGCATCTGGCTTTTGATCGCCTCGGTGTTGGCATGGAGTTGATCAACGGTCAGAAGATTGCGTTCCTGACTCTTTCCACTAGGATCACCAATCATTCCGGTAGCACCACCGACCAATGCAATCGGACGATGGCCCGCCTTTTGAAATCGCCGCAAAGTCATCACTTGCATAAGGTGACCAACATGCATACTGTCAGCGGTTGGATCAAAGCCGATATACATCGTACGAGACTTCTCTTGGAGCCACGGAGCAAGGTCATCCGTAGTCTGATGAATAAGACCGCGAGCGGAAAAGTCTGCGTAGATATCGTTCATAGATGAAAACGTCTGGTGAAAAGGACGAAGTTGATTTGAAGCTTAATTATCTCAGAGAATGCCTGTTGTGAATATGACACATTGCAAACTCTTTGCAGCCAGGACATAGAAATCNCGTAGCCGAGTCAATTCGTTGCGAATATCTAGCGTACATTCGATTTCCTCGAGATTTAATTCACTCAAAATTGTTCCGAGATAGCCTACAACATCCGGACGCACGAGGAACACACGCTTTGGAGGCTCATTCAGTAGCGGCCGCCCACCATCAAATGCCATGGAAAGCGGTACTGCCAGTTGTTCATTTTCCTGACCTATCTTTTGCAAACACTCATTNACTTGNTGCCAGTAATCAGCCACATCTAAACGCTGCTCTTCTAAATACTGATAGTCGCTCAGAAATGCATGCAATGCATTAGGTTCTCGCACCGAAAACATTACTTTCGCATTATCACGGTCTATCGCTAAAAATGCATTTACCTCAGTCGACAATTCTCTTCTCCTATTTCCAGAAATCGCTATTTTCCAATGGACTGGAACTGTCGCTACCAGCAGGTCCATCAAGTCTTCGTTTCGGCAATGCTTGGATTGCAAATTCGATAAACTTCAGGTCTTCCTGAGTAGTGACTTTCCTATTCAGAGGGGATGCCGGCACCACACTCACAGTGTGCCCCGCCCACTCCATCAATTGTGCCTCATCGGTCGCTGCCGTATAGTCCTGCGCAGTTTTAAAAGCTTGAAGTAACTTTGACTTATCAAACATCTGAGGGGTCTGTGACTCCCACAGTCCGTCCCGTGAGATCGTTTCGCAAACTCCGTCTACCGTAACCCTCTTCACTGTGGAAACCACTGGTGTTCCCAAAATAGCCNCTCCTGTCTGTTTTGCCCGTTCAAACAACTCATCCAGCCAGACCTCTGCTATACAGGGACGGGCTGCATCGTGAACAACAACCAGATGAATNTCTTCATCAACCGTTTTTAGCCCATTCCATACAGACTCTGCGCGGCTATCTCCTCCATAGACAACTTCCACGTCTAAAATTGTGGCTTCCGCTCGAAATCGCTCATCAAAAATCTGTTGATCATCCTCTGCAATGACGAGAATGAGCTGTTTAACATCATCGCGTTGTATAAACCTGTCGACACTATGTAGCCACAATGCCCTTGCATTCACGGATACAAAAGGCTTCTTATCTTTTTTATCATTAAAGCGAGTACTCTTCCCGGCGGCAACAATAATGACAGCAACATCAGACATAACAATATTCTCANGGTTCGTGGTTATTTAATACATCCTAACTGGTATAAAGTCGATCGAGAACATCTGCTAATTGCTCTTTAATCACACTTCTTCGCAAGGTCCCCTTCACGGTCAATTGCTGTTGCTCGAACGAAAATGGCAAGCTAAGTAATGCAATACGAGCTACCTGTTCNTATGATGCCCGATCTTCCAATTGTTTATTTACTATTTGCATAAACCATCGCTCAACATTTGGGCTATCTTTCCAGTGATCCGAGGTCCCGGAAACATCAACTTGATCTGCAAAATACTCCCAATCAGGAAACAAGATGGCTGTCAAAAACTTCTGACCATCACCAAACACAATCGCCTGCTCGATCGCATCATGCTCCAGCAATATTTGCTCAATCGACTGAGGCCATATATTTTGCCCACCCGACGTAACAATCAGCTCTTTCTTGCGGCCCGTTAAATATAAGAACTGATCTTCGTCTAAGCTTCCAAGATCACCGGTTTGCAACCATCCATTACAGATTAAATCCGCTGTGGCTTTTGCATCCCGATAATAACCAGCACATACGTGTTGTCCTTTAATGAGAATTTCGCCATCGTCACTTAACTTAATCTCTGTTCCANCTATCGCANAACCAACGGAATCATATCGAATGTCATCAGGACCCGTTAATGTCGCCACTGGAGATGTCTCAGTCAAACCATACCCTTGAAGAACTGCTATCGAATTCGACTGGTAAAAGTCAAAAACATTACGAGCAAGAACTGAGCCTCCAGAGTTGATCTGAGACAGATTGGATCCAAGTACGTCGTCATTGCTATCGGACTGGGCAGACAAAGCTGCAAGCTTCTCAAAGAAATAAGGCACACCATTAATATGAGTGGGAGCCGTTGCACCTACTTCCTCCACCGCTTTTTTCCGGCAAGAGGCTAATGTAAGCCGATGACCACCAAGCAACCATACATACAGATCACAAGTTCGACCAAATGCATAAAAAAAAGGGAGAAAGTTAAACTGATGCGTGTCAGGATCAAACTGATAACGCTGCAATGCCATCTGGGCATCAAACACCAGATTTTCCTCGGTCAGCATAACTCCTTTAGCCTCGCCTGTTGTACCAGATGTATACACAATCGATGCAACTCGCTCAGACTCTCCGGAAGGAATAGCTAACTCCCGATCTAATGCCGATACCGAGACAATCATTTCTTCAAAGTTTCCTAAAACAGGTGTTAGCTGTTCTGCAGTAATTCCATCTGTCCGGCCTAAGATTACGATGGGGATCCCCGGGCCTAAATTCAAGTCTGAATAAAATTCCTCCGAGACAAACAACAAGCTTGCTCCTGAATGACGAATTTGTTTAGAGATCTGCTGCGGACTCAAATGCGTATTCATTGGAACCGACACGGCATGCAAATAATGGCAAGCCAAATCAATCAGGATCCAATCCAAACTATTCTCGGCTAACAAGCCAACCCGATTGCCGGGTGCAACCCCAAGATTTTGCAATAACAAAGCGGTGACACGCACACGTTCATATAATTCCTGCCAACCGATCTCTTGCGAATCATGCTCATCATAAATCCGCAATGCATAGCACGAATCAGCTAACTTAGCACGTTGTTGTAGAACTTGGAGGAACTTCATGAAACTGGTAACTAGATTATCCTGGGAAGCGGCAGGCCCTTTATAATGAACGGGTTGATTTATACTTTATTGTACGTAAGACAATATCACCTGACTCTAATCCCTTTTAAGTGATGCCTCATCGCCCTTATTTTTCGATCTGTTTGATTCTCATCTTACTCTTGAATGGCCCTGCATCGTTTGCAACGAACGAACAGACCGTTATCTTACAATTTGACTATGGCAATGGATTTAGCAAACAGTATAAAACCATCTCCCTCTCACGTGGAGATACCGTCTTGGACGCGATGAAATCAATGCAAAAGCATCCTCACAAGATTCCGTTTAAGACTCGAGGAAGCGGTGAACTAACCTTCATTTTTGAAATCGACATGATCAGGAACGAAGGGAATGGCAAAAATTGGATGTTCTATGTGAATGGGCAGCGAGCTAATGTTGGTGTCGGAGCCTATAAATTGCAGGCAAACGATCTAATTGCATGGAAATACGAAGTATTCCAACAATCAACGCCTTAAGATTTCATTCGGCAACAAGCTGATCAGCTTTTGAGGTCAACCAGACCTTCCCCATGGCATAACTACCGAAGAACAGGCTGACAAAAATCATATCACCTAGAATGGTCTGGCGAAAGAATGGGAGTGCCGCGGTATAACACTCCAGTAAGCCCGTCAGATTCATCGGATAGAATGAACTGCTTGACCAAACGGCAAGGTTGGTTCCAAGAAAGAAGAGGACTGAGAACCCCAGACCTGTCGCTCCTACTGAAGCAACCGACAGCGCCGGGGACTTTTGATTTTGATGAAAGTTATTTAGCGATCTCCCGGCTAATGCTGGCAATGCGAGTAAAGCGTAAACGGAAACCATCACCTTCGGAGCATAGCCTCCGAAATATAAATCACTCATTGTCAACACGATCAAAGGAACGGCTAACGCCAATACTCGCCCTCTCAAAATATAGCCCGCTAGCAATGCCAAGGCCGCTACAGGTGAAACATTTGGATAGTCCTCAAGTCCCAAACGCAGGACGACGCCCATACACACCAGAAGTGTTGCCGTAAGAATATCTGTCAGATTCAACTTGAATTTCATAATCAATCCCTTATGTTCTGATTAGCTGCCAGGTACCACTGGCGTAGTTTCCTCTGGATTGGCTGCTGGAACGGCTGCCTCAACAGGAACTGCCGCAGGCAACAAAAAGCTCTCAAACTTTCGCACTTCATCTTCGAGGTCAGCCAACATGGTTTCACGATCCGGCTCTTCAACTGGTTCATCCGGTGAGACAGTGCTGTTATTAGCTGGCATGCGGATCGTCGCAATTAATTCATCCATACTTTCTTGCAATTTTGTAAGAGCAGCCTTTCCCGCGTTATCTTGAGCAGCCGCCAAGACCATTCCGGTAGATGGAATCGTATTAGGACCTGCCTGACGTCCTTCTTTACCAATCGCCAGTACCACGTGGTAAAGTTGGTAGGCAAGAATTCGACGGGAGTAATCAACTCGGCGTTTCTCTTCCTTACTAAGGACTGAAGCACCGCCACCAAAAACGTCACCGCCCATCATGCCTCCCATGCCTCCCATGCCTCCCATGCCTCCCATGCCACCATCCATACCGCCCATAGCTCCTCCCATACCGCCCATGCCACCATCCATACCGCCCATGGCTC
>PAAT01000161.1 GCA_002698965.1 Rhodopirellula sp.
TGGTAGGCCAGAATTCGACGGGAATAATCAACACGGCGTTTCTCTTCCTTACTAAGGATTGAAGCACCACCACCAAAAACGTCACCGCCCATCATGCCTCCCATGCCTCCCATGCCACCATCCATACCGCCCATAGCTCCTCCCATACCGCCCATGCCACCATCCATACCGCCCATGGCTCCTCCCATACCGCCCATGCCATCACCAAAATCGGCGACACCACCAGCAGTTTGGGCAGCTTCGGCTTCTTTCTCAGCTTCAACCCGAGCGAATTCATTACGGCAAATCTTAATGGCAAGCAAGCCAAGTGCGTTGGAGGTATCCTCAACGGCAACCTTCGTTTGAGCATCATAATAGAAGTAATGTAGAGCTTTAGCTGCTGATAAACGTAACGAGATCGGGGCGTCATCATCTTTAACAATTGCCACAATCGCTGGAAGAATTTGGCCATTATCACGTCCAATAGCGGATAGAACTTCTAAAGCTCGTCGTTGCAGCCATGTCTGGCCCGAAGGGGTACGTCCGGCAGCCACCGCGTCCTGATTCAGGAGGCTTAAAGCCTGCGTTGCAATCACGACCTGATTGTTGCCAGGAATGTGATTCGTCAAACGATTCATACTGACATGACGTAGAACACCCACCCAACTTGCGAGAAGAATGGCATCATTAGCAGCACCACCCTGAACATTTTGCACAAGAAAACTCAACGCCACAGTCGAAGGTACAGGAACTCTTCGGGTTTGATCTGGATTGAAATTGGACTGCTGGTTCATCTGTCCGACAATCAACATCGCATTATATTTAACCGCCGGATGAAAATTACCGGTTATGAATTTCTGCATCTGAGGTAAAACGACATTGTTGGCAATGTGCTGATACATTGCATCATTCTGACAGCGAGTATTCAATTCATTGACAAAAGTCAAACGCTGAGCGGAAAGATCACCCATAGACCGGGCATGAGTGAACTGAGCAAAGATATTGTTTTCATACCAACCCTTAAGAAGCCCCTGATTCGTCATCTGAACCGCACCGGGTGTACCTTCCCCAAGTGTAAAGGACGTATTGAGTTGGGCTTCACCACGCATGATCAATGCAATTTGAGCACGGGCTTGATTTATGTTTTGTTTTACCTGATTCAGTTGCGCTCGGGATTCAGGAGCCTGATGTGGCGCCAAATCAAACTGAGGAGCAATCGGAATTTCGGTATAAGGTGAAGGTTGTTGCGCATTAGCTACCTTCATAGACGAAAACCAACCGGCTAAGAGCAAAGCTAAACATAACTTTTTGAACAGCACTGTATTCCCCTTTGAATTAGCTGTTATTGATCCCTCAAAAGGACCTTTCTCATTCTTCTATCATACGTACCCTTGAAATCCTAAGTCAATTCTAGGAATAGCTCATAAACGAAACTTAAAGCACAATATGACACTATCAACCTCGACCTAAAACGCGCGGATTTTCCAAAACAATCGCCCAGCAAGAAAAATCCGAGGGCAGAAACTGATTTGGCGACGCTATAACCGGAACGTCTTAACATTTCCCAACTAATGCCCCAAAGACCTTAGATGCGTCCAGCGAATTAAATTTTAACGATTTACAGGGCTTTTTATGCTAATTATTGGAGGTGACGTGGCGTATTGCTCAACTCCGACACTGGAATTCATTTAACCTTTTTACGACTATAGGTAATGAGCACCATTCCAGGCCCCTTACCGTCAAACTTCTCCGGATAAGCCTTCCCCTCCAGTGAATAGCATATGGTTAGCTTATCTCTTCCCTCCAATTTATAGATTCCAAGTATTTTCTTCCCTGCATTCTCTCCCTTGACTCCTGTGATCTCAATCTTTGCAGGTTTAGTATCCTCCTCCAGAATGAATGTTCCCTCGTCAACAACTTCGCCCATACGTGAAGTCATATATTGCTTACCGCGCATTTTCAACTGAATCATCTTATTAAAGTCAGCAGGTACTGCACTGCCTTCAATCACTGCGACAGCAACTTCCCAGTCACCATTAAAGATCTTTGTGTCATCCGCTGGCAAAGAGGTAACGGCAAGAGTTAGTAACCAGATAGAAAGGATACCGGACTTGATCATCAGACTTTTAAACCTATTGAGAACATTCACTACTTAAAACAGCAAATCTTATGAAAGAACCTTGTAGTAAAATCCTACAGCAGTTTCTCCCGACTTACAACTTCAGAATGGGTTGGCGCTATTTAACCAAAATCACGATCATTTTGAAACATTCTGGCCTGTCGAAAGAACTCTTTTCGCAGTCGCTCACTTTCCATCTGTGTTTCTTCCACGAGCGGCATCATGGGCATCGCTTCATGAACACGCTGAGCAAAACGCCCCTGCCCTAGCTCCATTACCTCGCCTGGTATTCCACCATAGACGGGAACATCCTCTAGCCCACAACTGGGTGATCTCGACTTAAAAACATAGCCGCAAACATTTTGAATCTGAAGTTGCTCAATCCAATATGCGGCAACTGAATCCATCTTTTCCGACCAATCCTGACGAGATTCAATTGCCATCAACATCTTTTGACCAGCATGCAACTCGATCTGAATTTTCTCTCGAGGGACAGTCATCCCGGCTTCTAATTCCGGGCAAATCGGGATCCACTCAACTCCATCCACGCTTTCCAGCCAGGTTTGAAGCTTATGTTTACCGTCGTAGCGTACGTTTTGCCCTATCAAACACGACGAAATGGCAATGGGGATTGGCAAAGTCATAATTCTCCCGTTATAGCAAACGCCTCTATTACCACAGTTTTGAACATCTTCTCAGGTTGTGCCAATATTCGAGTAAGGTGAAAATAGATTTTTACAAGTCTTTAACATAGTTACCGATGTCTCCTAAAAAGCTCATCCTTATTATCTTCGTTATTTTCATGAGCTATGCGGTGCTGCGCTATAACGTTTTTGGGGATGTCCCGGCCTCGGACATCCCATTTTATGTACTCAACAAAGTATTAGCATACGGGGGGTTACTATTGCTGGGCATAGCAGGATTGAAATCAACAACCTCAGGACGTCATAAGTTGGGCGTCGCGGCAGCATATTGTCTACTAATTCACGTCGTCATCACACTTACTATTTTCTCACCCGAGTACTTCTCAAAATTATTCGAGAAAAATTCTCACCGACTGACACTTCCTGCGAGCCTCTCGTTGCTTTGCGGAGCTTTAGCGTTTGTCTGCCTGATACATTTGTGGAGAGTATCGATCAGCAAACGGAAAGGGACTGATTTGAGTCTTGTCAGCGGACTGGGAAGGGCCCTACTTATATTAGCTGCTGGGCACACCGCTTTCATGGGATTCAACATCTGGTTCAGTCCAAGCACATGGCCCGGTAAACTTCCACCTATCACACTGTTCGCCTTCACGACAGCCATTATCTTTCTTTGGGTCACTCACAAGCATAAGCGACCAGATGCCTGAAACTTCACAAAACATAATCAGTACATTTGACTGTGTGATTGTCGGCGCAGGGGCAGCCGGACTTATGGCTGCTATAGAAACAGCAAAGCGAGGGCGCCGCGTATTGCTGCTTGAAAAAAACTCGAAACCGGGCGTGAAGATTCTGATGTCCGGTGGTACGCGTTGTAATCTCACACAAAATACTGATACTGCTGGAATCCTCTCTGCATTTGGTAAAGAAGGACGTTTTCTCCACTCAGCACTGGCCGCTTTCTCCAATACAGACCTGATCGACTTCTTCAACCAGCGTAGGGTACCAACCAAGATCGAACCTACTGGTAAGGTTTTCCCACGAAGTGACCGGGCAAAAGACGTATTGGACGCCTTGGTCTCAGATGCTGCGAAAAACAATGTCGCCTTAAATCTGAATGAACCGGTACATACCATTGAGTCAGCAGACAACACCTTTCAAGTGCACACTCAGCATGCTATCTATCGAGTCGAACAGGTTCTAATCACCACGGGAGGGCTCTCATACCCAGGCTGCGGCACCACAGGCGATGGATATCAATGGTGTAAACAATTCGGCCATTCCATTGTCAAAACAGTCCCGGCACTGGTCCCACTGAAAACACCTGATCAAAGCTGGACTCGTGACTTAAAGGGCCTCACGCTCGAAAACGTCGAACTGTCAATCATCAACTCATTACAAAAAACACTCGCAACAACACGGGGATCAACACTGTTCACTCATCTTGGAGTCTCCGGTCCGTCAGCCATGAACATCAGCAGGGCTATTTCCTACTCTGACGATTCAGATTTATTTCTACTTATCAACTTTCTGCCACACCTCAATATTGAACAAAAGTTCTCTTACTTAAAAAACCTGTTCCGCGAGCAAGCTAAGAAACAAATCGGCACGGCACTTAGAGACCTGTTACCCATACGAGTCATCAACGTATTGTTGGAACAATCTAAAATCAATCCAACATCTCGCTGTGCCGAAGTATCCAAAGCAAATATTCGTAGGCTGACAGAGGCTTTACATGGACTGGCCACTAAAGTGACCGGAACTCTTGGATTTACCAAAGCGGAAGTCACCGCTGGTGGTGTCAATTTATTGGAAATCGATTCAAAAACGATGGAAAGCAAGTGCCAGTCAGGTCTGTTTCTGGCGGGGGAAATTCTCAATTTGGACGGGCCTATCGGCGGCTACAATTTCACCGCCGCGTTTGCCACAGGCTTTTTGGCCGGACAGTACCTGTGAACGTCACTCTGCAACAGTCGTAACGGTTATTCCTGTAGGCTAATAGGAAGAATAATACATCGTCGGTTCGTTCTGTCTTCCATAATTCCGTAGATAATTAAATACGACAAATGGGTTGCCATCACCCCAAGAGGTAACGTTGTCCAAAGCAACAAGAATCATACTGGCATTTGCTGTACTGAACGCCATATTATTTGGTTGGTTTAGCAGTTTCATCGCCGAAGATGCATATATTGTCTATCGCTATAGCGAAAACCTAAGTGATGGTAGCGGGCTCGTTTTTAATCCGGGAGAGTACGTCTCTGCGTTGACCTCGCCCTTGCACAGTTTAATCGTCAGCGTGCTTTATTGGTTTAGCGGCGAATCGGTTTGGAGTAATCGTCTTGTCGCATGGATACTGCATTTCGCAGCCACGGCGTATTCCTATCAAATTCTACGACAATACAGAACACTGCTGCTTTACGGCTTCATGGTTTGGCTTAGTCCTTACATTATCTTTTGGACGGCAGGTGGGTTGGAAACTATGTATCTTTCCAGTTTTCTAACCGTCGCGTTTACAGCAGCATGCCATTGCAGGGAGGAATTTTCACATCGAGACCAACTGATCTTTTCAATCTGTCTGGGACTTGCATTTCTCACCAGATTCGACAGTTGTTTAGTGACTCTACCGCTATGGTTCCATGTGGCGAACTGCCAATGGAACCATTCGGAGGACAGCAAACTGCGATCCATGCTGTATCTCCTACTTCCGGGGCTGCTGATCGCACTGGCTTGGCTGGTCGTGTCCTATAACTACTATCACGATATCTTTCCGACATCGGTTTACCACAAGCCTGCACGCTGGGACCATCAACGCACCAACGTCTTGTATATGATTCAATTCGGGCTTTTAACAGGTATTCTTCCATTGCTTGGCTGGACATTAATTAGCCATGTAAAACATGACGGATCGAGACTGAGATCGACGGTCAAAGTCACGTTGAAAAACCACTGGGGAATCTTCGTAGGTGGGATTATTTTCTTCTGTTATGCCACAGGTACAGCCACTGCTCACATGATGTTTTCTTATCGGATGCTACTTCCCTACCTGCCCATCCTCGTAATCATCGTCATTGACTTGATGGACAACATTCACGATGACGGCCTGCAAGCTGGAAGATTTGGAGATCGTGGGTGGGGTGTAGTAATGGTTTTAGCGGTTGCGATACAAAGCCTACAATTCTATTACATCGATCAGATCTCCATAAACCCGGGACGCTATGGAGAGTACACAAATCTTTCACGTCAAACGTATATCGAATTCATGTCAATTCTGGAAACGCAAGCGGAAGCAATTAATACCCATTGGAAACAGGAGGGCATTGACCGCCCACCACAAGTACACGTTTATGCTGCTGGCATTCTTCCGTACAAACTGGAACGATCAAGAATCGTGGACTGGGGACTCGTATCGTACCGTAAAAATGTGAACGTAAATGCTGTACAACATGGACTCTTATACAGCTCTGATTACATCATTACCCTGACACCTCGACATTTCACAAAGAAACACCAGTTACAACGGGAACCTGACTCACTCGAACTAATTCATGAGGAACAACTTGCTGGTTTCGACCATGCCAACGATCAGTTGGAGACGTTTTCTGTCTTCTTCAATCGTTCGCCGAACGAATACAAACTACCAGCTTACGTTGATGGCCCTGCGTTAACACCTATTCCTGAAAAGATACCTTAATATGGCAATGCCCGACGACATCGCCGAAACGAGTTTCCCAACGGTCGAGGAGCCCTATGCACGCTCTTCGCTTAAGAAACGGTGCACCCTCGTCTTCTGTCTATTAATGGCTAGCATTGCCTATTTGGGAGTTCGCACACACAGACCATTCTTTCATGACGACGCCTACATCACTTTGCGTTATGCCAATCAATGGCAATCCGGAAATGGGCCGGTCTGGAATCCCAACGAACGAGTAGAAGGTTATACAAGTTTTCTACATCTGGCAGTATTAGCCCCACTGCAAAAAATCGGCATTTCACCGGAAGTATCCGCGCGAATCGTAGGGCTTTGCTCCTATCTCGCCATCTGGATCACGATTGTTTATTACAGTTACAAAACTGAATCGAATCAAATTCGCCGACTCACCAAAATGATGATTCTCATGGGCACCATCCCAACTGCCTTTATAACTATTGCCTGGAGTCTGGGAGGACTGGAAACACCGTTGTATATGTTGTTGCTGATGGCAGCCACTTATCTATTCACAACATTCGAACACAATCAGTCCATGGCCAAAGCGGTTACGGTCGGACTGCTGCTGGGACTTTGCACTCTCACCCGGCCCGAAGCGGCTCTGTTTGTGGCCATCACCCTAACGACAGGGCTGCTGGGCTACAAGTCAAGGAAGATCTCACTTTGTATATTGCTTGTATTTAGCGTCCTTTATATGCCTTACTTCGTTTGGCGATGGCAATACTACGGAGATATATTTCCCAACACTTTTTATGCAAAACTAGGAACGCCACTTGGGAAACGTCTTCAAGATGGCTTCTATTACTTGCATACATTTCTGCGCTCAGCCCCCTGGACTGTAGTACTGGCATTGGCAAGCTGGAGCTATACACTTTTCAAACAAGCTGACCGAAGAACGATCAGCTGGAAATATATGACAGCAATCAGCCTGATTGCCACCATTTATATAGTCTGGACTGGTGGCGATCATATGCCGGCTTATAGATTCTGGGCACCATTGATTCCCATGTATGCCTGGTTCATCGCTCATACATGGTCATCACAAGCAGACACCGCAACGTTCAGACAATGGGTTCTGGTACCGACGGTTCTGATCGCTCTGAGTTTGAGTCAGTTCCTAGTTGTAGAAGAACGCATGCAGAACGCTCGGCGTGCCGATCCGGCAGCAGCTATAGGTAAACAAGTCGGAAGCTATATTTCCAAAAACTTCCCCCCCCAAACAGTCATTGCAACCAACTCCGCAGGTGCCGTTGCCTACTTTGCTCCTGATCACTACTTCATCGATATGCTTGGCCTGAATGATCGTACGATTGCCAAACGCCATGATTTCCCAATACGGACCCACTGGCAACAGTTTCCAGGCCATAGCAAAGGAGACGGACAATACGTGCTCTCGCGTCACCCGAACTACATCATTCTGGGACCGGCAGAAGGTACGGTTGCTCATACTGCCAACGAAAAGAAAGTAAACATTGTCTGGTTCTTGTCTGATCAGGAGATCGCAGAAGCACCGTCGTTTGTTAGCAACTACCAGCTGAAAACGGTCCCCTTGAGTAACACGTTAATATTTAGTTATTACGAACGTAAGCAAGCAACTACTCACCCTTAAGCACTTGATCAAAGAGTGGGAATGCGACATCTCCATTCCAACGATGACCTCCGTCGAAATGATCGTAGTGCAGATTCTCTGACTGGCCATAGGCTTTATAGATACGGTCCAATCTTTGCTTAAACTTTGTATCCCAGCCATCACCGACAATCAAAGCGTCTTTATCTCCCATTTCCCAAACAGCAGGTCGGGGAGCAATCAAACTACCTATCTCGCTGTAATCTCCATATTCCAACAAACTAGGAATGATCTGCAGGCCACAACTGTAACGTAGCAATGCCCGTTCCTGTAACAGATTCAGAGCACCACTGATTGCTGCGACTTTAATACGAGGTTCCATGGCTGTCGCCATCATGGTCATACGACCACCATATGACAAGCCAGCACAACCAATTTTATCGGGGTCGACTTCCGACCGACTTTGAAGGAAGCTGACGGACCAGCGAATATCCCGCACATTTTCTGCCATGGGTACCCGCCCAACTGCCATCATGCGTACAAAAGTCACGGCACAGGGGTCCGAACCATATCGATCTTTTTCAACTCGATCACCAAACGGGATCAAACAGGGACAGACCACAACATAGCCACGACGAACAAATTGCAAACCATAGTCATAATTGGCGCGTTCAATATCAGCTGCTACACCGGGCAGATCCGCTCGACCCGCCACCGCATGATGCCCAAAATCTCCATGCCCATGTATAGCCACCACCGCAGGTCTTCCCCGAGACACTCCATCACCAGGAATGAGCAGATAGACTGGAAGATCGGGAACACCATTCGCTTTGAGAATAATCTCATAACGCGTGTAATCCTCCATTCTCTTTCCACCCACCATCACGGTTTCCCAATGTTTCGGCGGACTGGTTGAACCCACTAATTCTCTTAACTTCCCGGAGAAACGCGTATGCCATTGCTCTGCTTGAGTCACTGTCTCACCATCAAACAGCATCTGCAACTTCGCCTGCGAGATCTCCTGGCGTAGGGACGCATTGATCGTCTGACTCGCACGAGTTTCGTGCCCCTGTTGTCCCAGCAAGGAATCTAACACCATCCACTGCAAACACAGGCTACGAAAAAACAGCCGTTTGAACGCCAGTATTTTTATCGAGTACATCAGACTACCGTGCGGTCCAACCTCCGTCGACGACCAGCATGCTTCCAGTCATATAACTAGAAGCATTACTCGAAAGAAAAATAGCGGCTCCTTGAATCTCTTCCATCTCACCCCAACGCTCTAAGGCAACCGCCCCAACAATGAACTTCTTCGTTTGCTCATCGTCTTTAATCGGGACATTCATCGGCGTGAGAAATGGCCCAGGGCAAATCGCGTTACAAGTAATTCCAAATTCGGCAAGCTCGAGCCCCAGAGCCCGAGTCATTTGAGCAACAGCGCCCTTACTCGAAGTATAAGGAGTTCGATTCGACAGGCCAACCAAACCAAGTGTGCTCGCCAAGTTCACAATACGACCGTAACCTGCCTTCTTCATATGAGGTACGACAGCTTGAGCCATTCGCCATACACCATTGACGTTGACATCCATAACTTGCTGAAAATCTTCAAAGGAAAGTTCATCAATCGGGCCACGAATATTGATACCCGCATTATTAATCAATACATCCACTTTACCGAACTCACTGATGCATTTCTCCACCACTGCGTTGACATCATCTTCGCATGTCACATCGGCCTTGAGACCGATCGCACGAACCCCGTGATCAGCCATGATCTCATTTGCTGCAGCGTCGGCTTCTTCCTGATTGCGGCTAATAAGCAGTACATCCGACCCAGCAGATGCCAAACCAGCCGCCATTGCCTTACCAAGTCCTTTAGAACCTCCCGTGACAATAGCGGTGCGGCCCGTCATTTCGAACTGTTTAATTCCTGGTAACGCCATTTTCTATTCTCCATCTATAAAGAAAAACCGCAGACGCACTTCGTATTAAGTTCGCCTGCGGTTGCTCCATCTATTTTGCCTGTATGCTTAACTTGCTTCTTGTTTGGCTTCTTCAGCCTTCTTGGCTGCTTCTTCTTCGGCCTTCTTAGCTGCTTCTTCTTCAGCCTTCTTCTTAGCTGCTTCTTCTTCAGCCTTCTTCTTAGCTGCTTCTTCTTCAGCCTTCTTCTTAGCCGCTTCTTCTTCAGCCTTGCGTTTTGCTTCAGCTTCAGCTTTGGCTTTTTCAACAACAAGGTCTGGAATGATCTTCAGGTCAGGACGAGCAGCTTTCAACTTGGCAACTCCTTCGATCGTGATACCTGTTTCCCAGATATATACTTTCTTGAGCGACTTAATTTTGACGATATCCTCGATCGATGCATCGGTTACTTTCGTCCCGTAAACGTTGAGATAAGAAAGGTTTTCCAATGCTAACAAATGCTTTAGACCTGCATCCGTCAATTCTGTCTTTTCCAAATGCAGCCGCTCGAGCCCTTTCAATCCGGTAAGATTTGCAGCACCTTCATCATTCAGCTTGGTACCTCGCAGGTTGAGTGAAAGAATAAAACCGAGATCTTTAACACTCGCAATCTGTTCATTTCCAATTTCACCTGAAGCCAGATGAAATGCGATATTCAAACGATTGTCGTTTTGAGCAACCTCCAGAACAGAAGCACCGGCTTCTTGAATCTGAGCGATGCGAGCTTTATCAGCATCTGAATACTCGATCGCAACGCCTTCTTCCTGAGCATTGACCACTGTCACACTGCCAGCTACTAAAATTACAAAACTAATGACCTTTGAAACAAACTTCATTGGTACTTCTCCTACCTTTATGTTTTCAGAGTAAATCCTGAATATTTTAAGTTATCTCGATTTTATCAAATCCCATTGGCGCTTCAATTACCTCGCCAAAAAAGCCGGGATTACAATACCCAACCTTTGCGGTACTCCTTATGAATCAACTGTTGGGCTCGCTTGGAATTGGTTACTTGCAGTTTTTTGCTATTCCATTCCAGTTGCTCGCCGCTCTGATACGCAACGGTACCCAATAGTACTGATTCGGTTAACGCACCAGAATAATCGAAGTTGCAAGTGGTGTCGCCATCGTCTCGAATAGCTTGTAACCATTCATTGTGATGACCAATCGAATCCGAAATCCATGGGTCCGGAGCCTTGTGCTCAATCTGACGACCTTCCGGTGAAAGGACCATGTGTTGAGAATAGTTCGAAAGGATCATCCCCTTCGTTCCAATAAACAACTGCCCACCACCCCATGGTGCAATCGGATTACCAGCCAAGTCTTTCAATCCTTCAATTTCCTTGGGACGCTTGCCGCTGTCATACCATGTCAGATGCACCGGAGGCTTCTTTCCCCGGCTGGGATATTGATAATCCACAATACACCACGCTGGAGTACTCACAGGATCAACCTCGGGGCCCTTGGCCTTGACCGCTAATGGATTTCGCAGCTCTAAAGCCCAATGTGCTAGATCCATGTAGTGACAACCGAAATCACCTAATGAGCCACGACCATAATCCCAGAACTTACGCCAATTGAATGGATGGATATCAGCACAGTAATCCCGTTGTGGAGCCGGACCTAACCACAAATCCCAATCAACATGTTCCGGCTTCTCGGTCTTTACAAACTTGGCTCCCGTATAAACAGCATTAGCCCATACATGAACACGGTTAACCTTTCCAATGCCTCCCGACTGAACCAATTCCACAACACGTCGATAATTCCCCAAAGCATGAATCTGCGTACCCATCTGGGTTTTCAGTTGGTTCGCTTTGGCAATATTGGCCAGAGTTCTCGCCTCATAGACGGTATGTGTTAGCGGCTTTTCACAATAAACATGCTTCTTCATTCGCAGAGCCATTGCTGCGGCAGGAGCATGAGTGTGATCAGGTGTACTGACAATCACACCATCGATTTTCTCCGCTTCCTTTTCCAGCATCACACGGAAATCCGTATACTTACGTGCGTTAGGAAAGGCCTGAGTCCCAGTTTCTAACAGCTTGGAATCAATGTCGACCATGGCAATCATATTTTGAGTTGCACAGCCTTTGATATTCCCGGCAGCTCTCCCTGTCACGCCAATAGCGGCTAAATTAAGTCGCTCATTGGGAGAAGTTGATTCCTGTGCTGGTGCCGGATTGACAAACACTCCTGAACCAATCATCGATGCCCCAACTGCAGCGTTGAAGTGACGACGGTTCAATTTATTAGGATTCTTTGACATAAAGTGCTCCCTTCGAAAAGCAATAACACATTTACCTTTGGAACTTCCCGTTCATTATAAGACATTCAACTTCGAAATACTCTGAATTTACCCTGACTGTTTTGTAGGCCAATAGCCAGTAAAATGAATAGGCATCCAAATAATTGAGATCGTTTTCAAGTTTAACGACGAGGTATTAACAGCCATGACATGCGTCAAAGACAAAGTCATTATCATCACCGGAAGTACATCAGGAGTTGGCGAGTCATGTGCTCTCGAAGCTGCTAAAAACGGGGCTGGTGGCATTGTCATTACCGGACGCGATACACAACGTGGCGAAGCTGTTAAGACAGCTGTCGAAGCTCTGGGAGCCGAGGCCATTTTTGTAGCAGCCGAGCTAGCTGATCCGGAACAATGTCGCAGAATTGTCGCACAGTGTGATGCGAAATGGGGAAGGGTCGACGGATTGGTCAATAGTGCGGCAGATACTCATCGTGGCACCATCGAAGCAACCACTGTCGAATTCTGGGATTATCAGATGAATGTCAACGTTCGTGCTCCGTTCCTACTAACACAGGAATGTGTCAAGATCATGCAACGTGAAAAGATCGCCGGATCCATCGTCAATATCCTCTCCGTTGCAGGTTTCTGCGGGATGGACATCCTCTGCTCATATAGCACAACCAAAGGTGCACTAAGAACGCTCACAAAGAACAATGCCCATGCATTACGGCGTCATCAAATCAGAGTCAACGGGATTAACCTGGGGTGGACAGATACTCCTAAGGAACACGTCGTCCAACAAGCCCAGGGAAGTCCGGAAGATTGGCTGGAAACTGCCGAAGCCGCCTCACCGTTTGGGCGGCTCCTCAAACCAGATGATGTCGCCAAGCTAGTGAATTATCTCATTAGCGATGACTCCGGAATCCTTACCGGGTCATGCATCGATTACTCGCAACGCGTTTTGGGGGTCTTTCCGCCGGAAGATGTTGTCCACGACTAAAAAAGCCTGACTTCATTCAAACAATGCATGCTCGGGATCTCCACCAGCCTGGATATAAGCTAGCAAATCGAGGATTTCCTCACGAGTCAACGTGTTTAGCAACCCTAGTGGCATCATCGAAGTCTTACTCGGCAAGATTTCGTCAATGTTATCAGCTTTAATTTGAATGACCGCCGATGGCGCCTTAGGGTCAATGGCAACCGTTAACTGCTGATCGTTCTGATCCAAAATCCTCCCTTGATAGATTTTCCCTTCGAGGGTGATAATCGAATGCGTCTTAAACTGGTCCGAAACCTGCACCGACGGCTCGATAATTTCCCGCAACAGCACCTGAGGGCTGTAACGCCGAGCAGCACCGGTAATATCAGGACCAAGAATGCCTCCGATATTACCAAATCTATGACATTGAATGCACGTCGCCGTCGTAAACATTCGCTTGCCAATCTCATAAGAACGGCCTGCTGGAAGGTTGGTTGCAGAGCTTAGCAAATCATCCATCTTCCAGTTCTTGATGAACTTGCGTGGGGTTGGAGAACCCGTGGGAACGGCACTTTGGATTTCGGCGTGAATGAAATCGTCCAGTTTCTCCTGCTGAGGTGCAGATAGCCCCATAACAAAATCTTCACGCATGCGTTGAACATAGATTTGATAATGCCCGCCGCCAATAAAATCTCCCAAAGCAGCAGCCTGTTCAGCATCATTCATACGACCTAAATATGTCTCGTGACTGCTGTTAGTCCAACCTTCCTCGGCAACACGCAACGTCATGCCATAAAAGAGAAGATCTTCCTGGGTTCGAGCAGACTGCATCTGTGGAACAAATGTCGCAATCGCACTAGGCTTACGAAGATAAACCAGCATGCGGCAAACTTCGTGATTGAGGTTTCCATCGTCTACAGGGAGTAGATTCTGAACAATCTCTCCGAGCTGTTCTTTACTGCCATCATCCACACCATCCGTTCGAGCAAAACCAACATTTAACGCTCGTAACCAATCAAGCTGTTGTCTCGCGTCCATCCTCCGAGTATCGAGTATCATCAGCTTTTCGATGGCAGCCAATTTTTGGACATCGTCGCCAGTGCGAAGCAACGCTAATAATGCTTGAATTGCTGAATCAGGGCGAGTCTGCTGTAATGCTTGAGCAGCCCACTGCTCAAGAGGCTGATGCTCTAAAGCTATGCGGGCCGCATAACGGATATGACGATCCGGATGGCTTAACGCCTTCCAGACTTTGCTGATTTGTCGGGTAGCTTCAGCACCATGAAATTGCTCAAGCTCATGACGTTTAGCTCGCAGATCTATCGTTTCCTTTGATTCCTTCTCGACCAGCACGTCTTCTTCGTTACCAATGTAGGTCACACGATAAAGCCCTGATTGTGTGCGACGGCCACCAATCGTAATGTACA
Source organism: Rhodopirellula sp. (assembly GCA_002698965.1). GTDB lineage: Bacteria > Planctomycetota > Planctomycetia > Pirellulales > Pirellulaceae > UBA721. The sequence goes on from PAAT01000161.1 coordinate 14,629, forward strand.
TCGCCCTGTCATATGGATTGACGATAACGTCCGTCAAAGGCAATGGGATGCCTGTCAGAAACTCATTCAACTCACCCGAATAACTGCTTCCCTCAGGGCTTAATTTAACGCTGTAAAGCTTACCGTAAGTCCAATCACTGACAAACAAAGTGTCTTGCCAATATTCCGGGAAATCAGCACCGTATCCAAACGTGATTCCCGTCGGTGAACCCTGACCAACATCGACCACCGGTGGTAGGTTATCTGTAAAATAAGGCAACCACTTTCCGGTGCCAAATCGCCAACCAAACTCACCTCCGCTTACGACATGGCAGATTCGTGTAGGGCGATACCAGGGAGTACCTACATCCATTTCCATATCAGCATCATAGGTAAACAATTCGCCATCTTTATTAAATGCAATATCAAAGGGGTTTCTAAACCCAGCAGCCATCAAGTCCCAGTCTTTGCCATCTGGTGAAACCTGACAAACCCATCCACCGGGCGCCAACACATTGGTGTTATGACCATTACTACAGGGCTGCCGGGGCAGCAACTGGTCTTCGTCCCAGTTATTCGGAAGACGATAGTGGCGAATTCCTTCCGGTAGTGTTGTGTTGTTTCCAGCTACCACATAGAGGGATTTCTTATCCGGTGACAGGACGATACTGTGAGGACCATGTTCACCACCTCGACCCGGCAAAAGCTTGAGGACAGAAACTTGATCGAACTGATCATCGCCATCAGAGTCCGTTACTTTGTACAAGCCTGAGTCGTATTTCCCTCCATGGTTCACAACAACATACAATGCATCAAATGCATACAGAAGCCCCTGAGCTTCCCCCAGGTCAACATTGATCTTCTCGAGCTTCACGTCGCCTCTTTCACCTACCGGCGGCGGAGTGACGCGGAACAACCCACCGTATTGGTCGCAAACGATTAATCTGCCCCTATTATCAGCCGTCAAACTCACCCAGGATCCCTGCTGTGCTTTAGGCACTGAGTAAAGCAGTTCGACTTGAAATCCATCCTTTATTACCAATCCATTGGGATCTGTCGCCTGTTCCGCCGGTGGAGCATCAGAAGCCACCACTTCAATCGACTCAAAACGCATTGTCATTTCTCTCGAATCCGGATCGATTCGTAAGGCAGCAAGTGGGTCCTCTGTGTAAAAGTACGTTTCGTAAGTCCCAACACTTCCACCACGTCCGGCCATCTTGAAACGAATCGAACGACCTTCACTCGTCCCCGGATTCTTTGTCGTTGTCCAGAAAATCTGGCTATTCAACGTTCCCCTAAATGCCGCTTTGATAATTATTTTCTTCCATCCGGCGGGGCCTGAAATATCTGCAATCATATGGGGATCGCCACCGATTGAAGTTAATATTAGCCCCTTAGTAGTTACCTCCAATTCAACTTGAGCCAGGGGTTTCCACTGTGCGAAATCTTCCTTCGATTTCCAGATTTTGACGGAAGTAGCTTCCTGCTGCCTCGCCCCTAGAATGGCGAACCCGAAAGCAAGCAACAAAAGAATCGTTAAGGAACGACGTGTGAAAGATCTTAAGGGCATGATGTCAGATTCCTGTGAGCCTCAGGACTTGGTTGGTTTCTCAAAGTATCCATTGTAACGAACTATAATCCCAGGCGTTACCATCGCCTTTGATAAACAAAAAAGCGGCTTGCAATTGGAGGATGACTCGCTTTGAGCTAATCTAAGATACGTACACAAACGCGCTCTTTATGTATGCACACTTGCTTTGAAGTAATGCCTTCCACTCAAATCACCAACGACATACCGCTCATCGATACCCATTCGCACCTCGACAGCGATCAATTCGACGGGATTCGTGCAACAATCATGGAAAATACACAGCGCGCGGGCATTCACCAGATGATTTCAATTGGCTGCAGTTGGGGGTCAAGCCAAAAGTGCCTTTATTTAACTTCGATATATAACAATGTCTTTGCGTCAGTAGGTATTCATCCTAATTACACGAGTGACGCGGCATTAGATCACTGGGATCGCATCGTTAAAATGACCAAACACCCCAGAGTTGTTGCCTTGGGAGAAACCGGACTCGATCGATACTGGGACTTTTGTCCATTTGATCTACAGCAGGACTATTTTGATCGACATATCCGACTGAGTCAGAAAACGGGCATTCCATTCGTCGTTCACATGCGAGAGTGCGAACAGGATATTCTAGACATGCTCATAGAAGCTCGAGCAAGAGGACCGCTACGAGGCGTCATGCATTCGTTTACGGGAGATCTGGCGATGGCTGAAAAATGTCTGGAATTGGGAATGTATATCTCATTCGCCGGCATGGTTACATTCAAAAAAAATGAGCCGCTGCGAAAAGTCGCAGCGGCGATTCCGCTAGATCGAATGCTTGTAGAAACCGACAGCCCCTACCTGTCACCGCACCCTTTGAGAAGTAATCGGCCAAACCAACCTGCTTTTATGTTACATACTGCTCAGTGTCTAGCTGATGCCAAAGAAATACCACTGCAAACACTTGCCAAGCATACNGTTGAAAACACCTACCGATTATTCAATCGCATGACCAGCTANGTACACTTAGATCATCATCCCATTCAAAAATGGCATAAGAANTGGTGTTATGCCTTAGCTGTGTCGCCCGAGATGATTTCCTGNAAGGTTTCCAGATGGGCTTGAGCGTTACCGAGAACCTCTTCAGCAATCGCACGGTCACGCGTATCTGTTTCTAGCGAATCAACACACTGCTGAATGAGATCAATGTCATCTTGTTGCGTGACAAGCAGGACATTGAGAAGGTAATCAAGAGAAACATCGTGGAAGCTGGTAAATGTCAAGGGAAAGGCTCCTGGCTGTACGATTCCTCCCAGTTCGAGGATTCGTTCCCCCAAAATTTTGACACTTCGTTCCTGATCTTCGATAGCATCAAAAACCAGCGCCATTGATTCTTCCTGCCCATGGGCCACCCACGGCTCCGCGTATTTGATGTATGCAACGAGTGACGCGTTATAGACGCCCAGAATTCGGTTCAGGATATCGATTGTGCTGCTCATTTTTTACTATCCGTTTTGTCTTGCCTAATCTTTGCTTAGCTGATGAAATTCTTTACCGCTTCGTCAGCAAATCCAGCCACCCATTGCCAACAAACAATCAGGAAGACCGTTGGAATCGTTATCAGAATCACATAGGTTAGTTCAATTTTACCTACGGGCCGGTCACCAAAGTGATGTTCTTCATTCGTTTCACCCATCACCATCGTTTTAATGACACCCAGATAATAGAAAAGACTGATCGCCGTGTTTATGCCTCCGGCCAGGAGAAGGATCAGCAGAACTTTAGAACCAACGGTACTATATCCATCCGCCAGCGAAGCAAAAATTGCAAACTTCCCAAGGAAGCCGGAAAGCGGTGGAAGCCCTACAAGGCTAAAGAAAATTAAAGCCAAACAGATAACCAAAACAGGTCGGCTCTTGACCATACCGGAATAGTCCTCAATTTCTTCACTTCCAACATAATTTCGCAGGAATGCGATGATGGAAAATGCTCCCAAATTTAGAAACACATAAACCACTAGATATTGAATAAGAGCACTAGCCGCTTCTTCGGCTGCATTGTTGTCCGTTCCCAGCATCACCATCAGAGGCGAAATCGCCATCATCATATAACCGGCATGAGCAATCGTCGAATAAGCCAAAAGTCGTTTGATATTCGTTTGCCCGTAAGCAGCCAAATTACCAAATGTAGCTGTGACAACAGCAAAGAAGGCCACCAGCAAACTGATAAAGTTACGAACCGGAGTCAATGCTTCATCATAAGCCTGTTTGACCTCTACACGAGGGTCATGTTCTACAACCGCTTCCCCGGCAGGGGCAGTTTCAACCACTTCAGCTGCTTCAGAAGATCCACCCTCCACATTTTCATTTTCAAAGGCCACCATGTGCGTGGTCGGAACGTCATTCAAAACTGCTTCCTGATGAACCTCTTCCGCTTGAGGCTGGTCAATATCATTGAGTGGCACCGAACCGAGGCCAACTGCTAGTCGCAGTAACAAGGCTAAAGCAGCAGCCTTTGAGGCCACACTTAAAAATGCATTTACTTCTGCACAAGCACCATGAAAAACATCCGGAGCCCAGAAATGGAAGGGAACAGCCGATAGTTTGAATGCAATTCCAACAGCAATCATTACCGCTGCCAGACAAAGCACCGCCTGTTCTCCAAGCCCCGCCGCAGGAATGATTTCTACCAGTGCCAACGCCATCGTTGGTAAATGAGCGGTACCGGTCAAACCAACGATCAGGGAAATACCATAAAGCATAACTCCGGCAGCACCAGCACCGTAAATTGCATATTTCAAAGCCGATTCACTACCTCGTTTGCGACCTTTGATGAGTCCGGCAAGAACATAGGATGGAACACCGGCCATTTCGATCGCCATAAATACAATCAGCAGGTGATTGGCCGAAGCCATCAGGCACATACCCAGAGTGGAACCAAAGACCAATGAATAGACATCGGCTCCATCTTCCTTGTCCGGCACACCCGAAATCTTCGTAAAGACAAGGAACAATACCAGGAAAAGCATGAGAATGGAGCGAATCGCAACCGTCAAACCATCGTGAACCAGCAAACCGGTAAACAACTCTTCACTTACAAGGCTACCGTCAAGAAGCTGTAGGGGATTACTTGAGATCAGACCGACGACCGCTCCGGCCAAAGCGACCCAAAACAGATCTAATTTACTGGTAACCAGCCGCACTGCTAAAAACAGTGCGATAAAGACAGACAACGTGATCTCTGGCATGAAAAGCCCGAGGCTATTTGCCGAATCCGCTTTCAGGGCGTCAATCAGTTGATAAAAGTCAGATGTTGCTACCATTAGTTTTTAACTTTGGGAAAGTTCTTAATTCACAAAACCGCGATTCGTTGTATTGGTCAGTAAGGCTAGTTTGCCAGAGCAAGCTCTGAAAGCTCCGTGTTATTGGCAGTTTCACCTTCACTTTGAGCTTCTTCCTCTTCACCAGCGTCTTCACCAGCGTCTTCACCAGCGTCTTCACCAGCGTCTTGGTCTTCCTCATCCACTCCTTCTTCGGATTCTTCGACG
>PAAT01000162.1 GCA_002698965.1 Rhodopirellula sp.
TGACCTGTCTAATATTGCCGCGAGTGGTCGCGAGGGAGATATTAGCTTTAGTGATCCTCAGGGTGTGATCACGATTGAAAACGATGATAGTGCGACGGTTGGTATTGAATTGTCTGACAGCGTGGTGGAAGCCGGTGGGTCGGTTGATCTGACGGTCACTCTTAGTTCGCCCGTGGATCAGATTGTCGCAGTGAGTGCAAACGATGTGGAAGGGACAGCTAAAGTTTCTGGAAGCAATGCATCTGAACTTGACTACGTTGATGTGAATGAAACTCTTATCTTTTCGAATGTCACCGCGTCGCCTCTTGAGTTAACGGTTGCGGTGACTGTGAATGATGAGGGGATTGTTGAACTCGATGAAACATTACAGGTTGTGCTGTCTTCTCTGGTAGCGGGAGGTCGTAGTGTTGAATTAGCCAATGATGTTTCTGAAGTAACCATTGTCAACGATGATGGTGCTGTGGTTTCAGTAACGGATGTGTTTATCGCTGAAGAGGATGGTGTGGCAACACTCATTGTCGCCTTGAGCGAGCAGGTTGATGTAGACACAACGGTGGCGTGGCACTCCATTGATGGTTCCGCGAAGAGCGCTCTGGGGGATTACTTAGAGTCCTCCGGTGATATTGTCTTCCCGGCAATGGATACTTCGGATCTCACTGTCAGTATTACGGTTTCTGACGACGATATTGTTGAATTAGTAGAAACATTCCACGTTGGAATAGAAGAACCGGAAGCGTTTGGGCGAAATGTGTTTGTTGTAGACGCGGATTTGGAGACGGGCGGTAATCCGTTGATTGTTGGTTCCGGACAGGTCACGATCCTTAACGCTGATACAGCGACGATCGAAGTCAATGCTGATCAGGAGTTCTTTGTGGAGGGAGATGACGGAATTACCAATGCAACATTGACGGTCACTTTGTCAAACCCGGTCGATATTCCGATTTTGATTGACTATGCTACGGCCAACGGCGCTCACCATTTGAATGATAATGCGGGACTGCCCTCTGCTTTTGCTCCCGAATATGCAGGAGTCAACAGCACGGCGGACAACGAAGATCCTTCCGACCCGGTGGGACAATATGATTTTGTGAATTCAGCCAAGGTTGATGGGCATGATTATGACGACACGGAAGGGATTCTAAACTTTACCGCGGTGAATAATGGTCTGGTAAATGGCTCCTTTTCACAAACGATTTCAGTGCCTCTCTACGGTGATGAAGTGGTCGAGCTTGACGAATGGCTGACTGTGACGATCGGAACGTCTGATTTCCTGGATCGCAGCGTCACCGTCGCTAACCCTGAAGCCTATGTGTGGATTGATAATGATGATGAAGCCTCTGTTTCGGTAAGTGATGCTGTAATACAGGAAGGTGATGTTGGACAGGCTTACGCCTTTATTGATGTAACGCTCGACAACTCGGTTGATGTTCCTTTGGGTATCACCTATGAAACCACAGATGGCACGGCCACATCGTTAACCACATTGTTTAATGGTGATGAAGACTATGTGCAAACCTCGGGTGTCCTTAATTTTGCCGGGGCCGCCGGAGAAGTTGTTCAGGTGCAAGTGCCCATCAATGGAGATCAGGTTGTTGAGCTTGATGAATTGTTCGAAATAAATCTGACGGATGTTGCGGCAAGTAACAGAGATGTCACTATTGGTGATGGGCAGTCAGACGTAACGATCGTTAATGATGATTCGGCCACGGTTCTTATTCGTGATGCAGCCAGGTTGGAAGGTGATGCGGGCGTATCTGTATCCACAGCGACGGTTGTCCTTAGTGCTCCCGTTGATGTTGCGGTTTCAACTACATACCTGACCGTTGATGGAACGGCGGTTTCGAGTGCTGACTATACCAGTGCTGCTGGCGAGGTTCTCTTCGGTAATCTTAAGACGGATGTCAGAAGCGTAGATGTGGACGTGGATGTTCTTGGTGACGAGTTGTTTGAGCGACACGAAGTGTTTACGGTAGAACTTGGGGTTTTGGATGCGGGAGGCCGAAGTGTTGCTTATCTCGATACAGATGATACGTCTGCCGTCGAGGCCCGGATAGATATCGTTAATGACGACCGTAACGCCCGGGGTTTCATCGGGGTTTGTAATGTTGTTGCCGAGCCGGGAGATGTCGATCTGGATAATGGTGTTCGGTACGCAGCCTGGAACTTTAGCATAGATAACGCGGAGCCTGTTGATATCCAGTTCACTGCTGCAACTGCGGCTGGCGAGGCTCTGGAAATCGGTGTGCCTCAATTGCTCGATAGGAGTGGAACTCCAATCGCGCCGATGAAGGTTGATCACGTTCTGCCGGTCGATGCCACAAGGTCCTACGGTGTCTTTGAAGTAGCCGCTGGGGATTACACGGTCGTGGTACCCTCGGGTAATGACAGCGATGGCTTAGTCGAATTGGCCGTGAGTTTGCCTGGTATTCTCTCGGAGTCGGACACCGAAGTCACGACTCATGCTTTTCAGCGTACAGCAGCTGGTGTCTTGCAGACCCAGCTAGGTTATCGTGGAACCATGCCGGAAGTCTTTAATGACCTGATGGGCATTGACCTTGGTGTTGATCAATACGATGCCTGCCTAGATGCCGACATGAATGGCATGCTAACGATGTTTGATTTGAGTGCCGTCGATCAGAACAAAGGTAGTGAGGTTCCTAAGGTTAGTCTACTGGAAGATCGTTTTACACCGGCTCAGATCTTAAATGTTGATCCTCTTGGGGCTTCAGAGTTGTCGATCTCTGATCTTTTTGGTTTTTCGATTTATCAGAATCCGGAAAATCCACTGGATGTGAATAACGATGGACACATTAGTCCGATTGATGCTCTAGTTACGATCAATAGCCTCAATGACGAGGGTTCGCGAAGTGTTCTTGTGCTGGGTGACAATGAGGGTGATTTGGGCGAATACCTAAATCGAGATCAGTACTTATATGATACGAATGGTGACTTTGCGATTACTCCGATTGACGTATTGCGAGTGGTTAATGCTCTTAATGAAGCAGGGGAAGCTGAGAGCGTAGCTGTTGGGGGTGCAGAAGGCGAAGCCATTACAGATCACATCTTTGAGAACTTTGATGGGGTAACGTTGAAAGCTGCCGGCTTTGATAGTGCCGTGACCGCACTTGCTTCTGCTGCTGAACCTAAAGAATATGGACAGGAATATTATACAACTCCGGTTCGGCAGACCCACTGGGCCGACGAAGTGGATGCGTTGTTAAAAGTAGAATCTGGAAGTGATAGTGAGGATGATTTGGAGATAGGGGGGGTGAGCTAACCTCCGTCTCAGTAGAATTCGGGTGAAATAAACTAGATACCCTAGAAGTCACGGTAGTGGTTTCTAGGGTTTTTTTTCGTGGCTTCGTTTGTAATGTATTTATAAATTGCGTGTTAAATCATCTCAAACAAACAATTTGTGTCGGTTTTGGTGTTCTATCTGTAACGGTTATGCCGATAAACGGGATGGATGTGATTGTATCGTTTTTATTGGATTGAACGATTATCACACCATTTTGAAAAACCGTTGGGAGAATTTAGTCATGTTGATTGCGAGAAAAATCGCTAGAACAGGGCTTTTTATAGCATTCTTGTTCTTGGGCTCTATCGCTGAGGCACAGGTTGCAGAATATCAAATTAGTGATAGCGACACGCAGCAAGCTTACTATAACATTGACTATGGTATTCCGAACGCTGGGGAGGTATTCAAGCCGGTTTCTTTTGGGCTGAAAGATTCCCTTAGTGGGATAGCAAAGAAAGATCGCGAAAAGCGAGAACGTTGGCTTACTCCATCTGGTTGGATGGAGATTGGCCACACATGGAATTCCAGCCGCCCAACAAGTGGACGAAATGGTCCCATTGGGTTTAATGACCAACATAATCAATTCCAGTTAAATCAGCTTTATCTTGTGTTGGAAGCATCTCAAGGCAAAGATGACAACGAATCCTGGTCCTGGGATACGCGTATAGACCTTTTGTTTGGTACAGACCATGATTACACAGTTGCCTCTGGTCTAGAGATTCGCACAGATGGTAGCCAACGCTGGAACAGGACGCCTGATCCTGCCACGGATGATTTTCGGGGAACTCCTGCTAACCCGCGCCCCTACTATGGTTTGAGTATGCCGCAGCTTTATGCGGATTTACATACGCCGTTACTGTTTGGGATGGATTTGCGACTTGGGCATTTTTACAGTCAGGTTGGTTATGAATCGGTCATGCCGTTGGAAAATTTCTTTTATACACACACGATGAGTCGCATCCATGGCCAGCCATTCACGCATACTGGTGCCTTAGCATCCACAACGATCGTCGACGCTCTGGATATTAGGCTGGGGATTACCCGCGGTTGGGATAACTGGGAAGATGATAGTGAAGGAGATCTTTCCATTACGGGTGGTATAGCTTGGTCCATGGACGAGAGTTCTTTTGATCTCAACTTTCATAGCGGTGACGACTTTATTGGCGTGGATAATGGCGGCAACACTCTGGTTGGCAATGTGACGATAGTGACGCTCACGTACACTAGAAACCTGTCAGAAAAGTTGACGCATGCGTTAACAGCCGATGTTGGCCACGGAGATGCCATGCAGGGTAATACGTTGACCGGCGGCCTTACTGGAGCCCGTTGGTATGGGATTACTAATTATTGGACCTATGCGGTCAGTGAAAAGCTATCGACAGGTGTCCGAGTCGAGTGGTTCCGGGATCAGGATAATTCGAGAATTATGCCTGGTGCGTTTTCAAGTAATGTCAATGGAGGTAACTATGTCAACGTTTCTTTAGGCCTTAATTACCGGCCTAACGAACGGTGGATGTTTCGTCCCGAGGCTCGTTGGGATTGGTCGGATACTATGAGTAGTGATTTAAGTGTCCCCGGTGCATTTGGCGACTTCCAGGAAAATGACACGTTTACATTATCTTTTGATGCAATTTTTAGTTTCTGATGACGACATCGGGAAGTTGTAAAAGATCAACGATATCGGGTTGAGAGGAGTTCCGTGTGGGGACTCCTCTCTTTTTTAATTCCCGAGCAGGAATTTGGTCAGATCGGCAGCCTGCTGTGGATTTAGCATTCGGTCAAATGCGGGCATTGCCGATACCTCCTGCGTAAATCGTTCGTCAATTTGGTCACGCGGTACAATGGCTATTTCCCCGTTCGTCTGATTTAATAACACAGCTTCTCCCGTTTCATTTTTGAGAATGCCGGTCAACATTGTTCCGTCGGTTTTAATAACTATCTGAGTGGCAAATCCTTCTTTGATTTTGGCACTGGGTTTTAGTAGTGATTCAAGGATGTGTTCCGGATCCTTCTGCCGCTTGAGGAATTCGAGATTTGGTCCGAACCCTGAATTCGAGGCGCTGTCATTAGCTAGATGACATTTGTGGCAACCCGCTCCGCCAGTAGCGAAGAAGAGTGCTCGTCCGCGGTCGCTGTCAGCCGTCCTGAGTTTAGCTTTGGACGCTTCTATAGTGGTGACTTTTGATAGCCGGGTTAGATTTCCGGGCTTGAAAAGGACGATATACTGGCTCGCTCCGCCAGCCACGGAATTGCGATTAGCTCCTAGTACTAGCTTCCCGGCCGGGACTGTTTTTCGAAACACCTGATAGGAAGCGTCATTAGTTACCAGCGTTTCGTGAATCTTTTCCCAGCTGGTGAGCCAATTCGGCTTATCGATGCGTTGGTCATGTGCGATAAAAACGGTCGTTGGTATTGCGAACTCAATGGTCACGAGTTTTGCACGTATTTCTTCGGAGTCATTATTTGGGGTTCGCAGTAAGACGGTATTTCTTAAACCTTCCGAGATCTCCGTGATTTCATATGCGCGGTCTGTATAGGCCTTAACTCCCTTTGCAGGAGGCTTTCCGGATATTAGGTAGGGTCGGTTGGTTTCAGAAAGAATACTCAAAACCCCCTGTTTCTCGGCTGCAGCCTGAACGCCAATACGTTGGTACCTAAATTCCGCTACTCGGCCAATCTGTTGATCACCAGAATAGACGGCAGCCTTAAGGAGACAGCTTTTGGTGATTGTTAGTCTACCTGGCCATCGTAGGCTCGAACGATCCGGGGTGCTGCCATCAAGAGAATAGTAGATTTGAGAAGGCTTTAGATAACTCAGTAGAGTTACGCTGATCGATTCGGTGAACTCTCCGCCGGGGTGATTGATATAAAACATGGAATTCCCACTTTTGCGTGTTGACCACAGAGCCGCCGTGGCTCTCAGATCCGCGGAATCACTTTTTAATAAATTGGTAATGACCTCGTCTTTGATTTCACCTATTTCCGCCGCAGCGAGAAGTGCTGCCAGTTGTAGCCGGGGACGATTGGACTGCAAAAGACCTTGTAATTGTTTTGGTGAAAAATGTCGTTTTAGCACATGCCAGGAGGCGTAGAAACAGTTGCTATCCTGTTCGTTGTTAATGGCGAGCACGACGGCAGCTCTCATCTCGGGAGGCAGGTGTTCGATATCTGCAAGGAACTGATGGGCTTCAAAGCGAATACGGGCTTCGGTGTCCACGAGGCTTGCTTTCAATATATTGACCGTCTTTGTATCAAGTGACGTTTTAACATGGGAGGCACTGTTGGAGCGGTTCGTGAGGTGACGCAGACATCTCAGTGCCTGAATACGTTGATGGACAGGTCCTGTGGTGAGCGCGCGATAGAAAAACTCGTTAGGGATATTTTGCCGATACGGACTTCGGATAAAAGCCCATAGGGCCCAACTGGTTTGTTGTACGGATAACGCACCGTGTTCTAAGGCTTCAAAAATTCGATTAGGTCCATCCTTTCGTTGGAGTAGTTCTTCCTGCGCTGCGATTCGTCGGACGGGTAGGACATCATCCAATCCTTCGATAAGTTCGGAAGTTCCCCAGTGTTTCAGTGGTGTTTTCCAACGTTCATGTTGTTGCTTAAGTTGAGTCTGTGCCTGGTTCCCTTTCCAACTGACCCGGAATATTCGACCTTCGTTGATTTGTTTCTGATGGTTATCCCACTGCACGCCGTATTCGCGTCCCCATCCTAATATGTAAAGTGCACCGTCGGGCCCGACCTCGAGATCAGTCGGCTTGAACAGAGCGTTACCTCCGGATACCAGGGTGCTGTATTGCTCACCGGCTAAAGTCAACTGGGCTCCCTTCCATTTGGTTTGGAAGAAATGAGTTCGACGCTGCAACCAGTCGTTAAACATCCAGACCCCTTGTAGCTGTGGTGGGAAGGCCGGGGAATTGAAGTAGGTGATCCCTGTGCCGGAACCTCCGAACATAGGCCCTACCAGTTCAGGCGTGGGCAGGTGATTGTTACAACGCCAGTGTGCACTCCATGGGTGTCCCCAGCCATAGTGTGCGCCGAGGAATGAGTGGAAAACGCGGTCGCCCTGGTCCTGGTCGTTGTCTGTGCCAATGAAATTGAATTCATGATCATAGGCGATATCCCAGGGGTTACGATATCCGCGGGATTCAATTCGTAAGTCATGTCCCAAATCCAAACAGGAGAGCACGCCTCCTTCGCGGCCCCAGTCATCGGCAGGATCATGGTAAGTCTTGATATAATCAGCCGCGTTGGTAACAAGAGGCTCTGGAAAAACGGGGGTTCCGGGAGGAGCAGCAACCCCCGACAGATCATGAAAGGGCTCAGGGGCGAATAGTTCGGGGCCATTATGTCCTTTTGAATTCCCTTTGGACATATACATACGTCCATCCGGTCCCCAGGTAAGACCATGTAATCCATGTTCAAGATTCCCCAAATCCGTGTAAAGACGGATGTATTTGTCCGCTAGGTTGTCTCCGTCGGTGTCGCTTACGATGGTGAGATCAGGAGCATTCGCAATCCATAGATCAGAACCGTGCCAGCATAGCGCCTGGATATTATTAAAGCCGCTCGCAAATTCGTGTTTCTGGTCAAATACACCGTCTCCGTCGGGATCTTGTAAGATGAAGACGGAATCACCCGGAGTATCGGGAGTCGGAGATCGATACTGTGGTCCCATTCCGACAAATAACCGCCCTTTGAAGTCGAACGCCATCGCACATGGGTTACGGGTTAAGGGTTCTCTAGCCGCAAAAACTATATCATATTCGTCAGCTACAACAGGCAGTGTATTCAGGTCCCCCGAGTTTGCATTTTGTGCCCATGAAGTCGGGGCGGATAAGGCGAGACTTAACAAGCCTGCGAAAAGGAAGCGGCGACTATTTATCATAATGATTCAGTGATGGGAAGAATTACAGTAATGCTTGGATTGGACGAGCGTGTTCGAGTAAATTATAAACCCGTCCCTCCGTGTCGGTAGCTGTCAAGTCATTAACTCCCATGGCTTTATAGACCGTGGCTGTAATGTCGCCGGGAGTGCACTGCAGGTCGGCAGGGAATTCCCCGAGTCGGTCAGTGGATCCATAAGCCTGACCTCCGCGTATTCCACCGCCTGCCAGTACATCGGTCAGGCAGTACGTCCAGTGATCCCGTCCCTGGCCGGATTTACCCCCGCTGCGTGGATCTCCGATTTTAGGTTTGCGGCCCATTTCGCTGGTTACCATGACCAGTGTTGCATCGAGCAAGCCACGTTGTTCTAAATCTTCGAGTAGCGCTGAATATCCCTGATCAAACATTGGTAAGAGGTTTTCTTGAAGGCACCCGAAATTGTTCCCATGCGTGTCCCAGCTACCGGCACTTTTGCACTTACTGGCTAAGGACATATCTCCTTTCCAGAACACGGTGATAAAGGGAACTCCCACTTCGACAAGCCGCCTGGCCATTAACAATGACATCCCGTTTATGTTTCGGCCGTAGCGGTCGATGGTGGCCTCAGACTCCCCATCCAGACTAAATGCATTGGTTGTACCCGCTGACAGTAAGAGTTCCAGAGCGCGGGCTTGTTGTTTTTTCCAGACCTGTGTCGTTGCATACTGTTCGAAAGACTTTCTGTTTTGGTCTAGTGTTTTCAATAAACCCGTTCGGCTGGTAATTCGATCGGTACTTACGTCTCCTTGGAGGGTAAGCGATGGAACGGTGAATTTGAGTGGGTTCTCGACACTACCGTCAATGTAAAGAGGGTCGTACTCCACTCCGAGCCGGGCAGCAAACTGTCCGGGGCGAGTGTATGGCTTCCGGCTGGGCATGTGGGGCAGGGTAATGGCATTGGGTAGAGCACCAGCCTGCTGACGTCTCATTCCCACGACGGTTCCCATATAGGGCCAGTCATCAGGGAAAGGAGTCCGATCGTTGCCGAGCCGCTTGAAGGATTCATCGGGTTCATGTCCGGTCAAGTTGTGATAATAACCGGCGTGGTGATCGTTCGTGTTTACCTTGCCGTTAATAGAACGAACGATGGCGAGGTGGTGCCCGAGTTTTGCGGTCATTGGTAGATGCTCGGAAACAAATAATCCTGGAGCGGAAGTTTGGATTGTCTTAAACGGGCCTCGATATTCTATCGGCGCATTCGGCTTGGGGTCAAAGGTGTCGATGTGAGAGTGTCCACCGCAAAGGAAAAACAGAATCGTGGATTTAGCGGTCGCATTTTCATTGGCACGGACAGTTGACGTGCTCATGCCTGGCGCAAACGTCATCCCGGTAAAGGCGGCAGTGGATGCCTGAAGGAATGCTCGTCGTGTATTTAAGTGCTTTGCCATCGCAATGAATCCCTGCTTGGAGAATCGACAGATTTATTCTAACTGATGGACCAAGGAGACTTCGGAATTATTGAGGCCAATTTAGAATGTTTCGCTGTTGCTGGCCGGCCGGAGTCTATAATTCAAAGGAATAGCACTTTATGAGCGGAGAAGAACTGTGAGAACTATTTGTGTCCTCTATTTTGTAACTTTGACTTGTTCATCCCTGGTCTTTGGGCAGGGTCAAGGGGAGTCTAATGCACTTGATTTGCGTACCCGCAAAGCGATTCAAGTATTCATTAAAGATGGTATGGAGATTGCCATTGAATACGAAAAGAACGGTGATTTACAAAAAGCAAAGAATATGTACGAGCAGATTCAGCGACTTGATAACCGGATTTCTGGTGTGGATGCAAAAATTGAATTCCTCGATCAGCAGTTAGTCGCTGCTAACCAACAAGTGCATATGCTTGATACCTCAAAAGGTTGGATATCAATTGGGAAGGTCTATAAAGGACGTAAATTCCGAGTTTTAACGGCAGGTACCTACACAATGACTTTAAGGCAAGAGCCGAATGCGATGGGTTTTGAGCATGGAGACGTTAAAAAGAACGGGATGCATCCTGAATTTCCGTTAGGGGCATTAATTGGAGCTTATTACACGGACAAGAAACCAGGTAAGCCATTTCTTATCGGCAAGGAAGACACCTTGGTACCTGAAAAAAATGGTATTCTATACGTCAAAGTCAATGTGCCGCCGGCCATCGCGTGTGAAGGTGTGATTAACATCGGAACCAGTGGATGGTTTAATCTGCCTTTAAATAGTGCTCCGGGTACCACGCCTAAATAATACATCGATAATTAATAAAATCGCTCTTCCGGATCGAAAGTCAATGACTCCAAAAGATCGACTCGCTGAGCTCGGAATACAACTCCCCGATGCTCCGGCGGCCGTAGCTAATTATGTACCTTGTGTTCAAACAGGAAATCTGGTGATGACCGCCGGACAATTGCCTTTGGTAGATGGCAAAGTAGTGCTTCCCGGAAAAGTGGGGGGGGAACTCACTTCCGACCAGGGGGCTGAAGCAGCCAAACTCGCCGTGATCAATGGCTTGGCCCAGATTAAAGCAATGGTTGGTGACTTATCCAGAGTGGTTCGCGTGCTTCGCGTGGAGGGGTTTGTGCAAAGTGCAGTCGGGTTTCAGGGGCAGTCGGTAGTAATGAATGGAGCTAGCGATTTTATTGCTGAAGTGTTTGGGGATGCTGGGCGTCATACGCGGACGGCGATTGGAGTCTCTGAATTGCCATTGAATGCAGCGTGCCAGATTAGTCTTCTTGTTGAAGTGTCAGACTAGTCCAGCGTACGTTTTCTGGGAGCGTATTTGTCAGTGTCGCGAGAGGGTGTAATGTCATCCATCGTGATGACTTTGGACTGGCGTTTACGTTTGTTTTTCTTTTTCTTTTTCTTTTTTCCGCGGCCATCGCGTACCCATGTGTTTCCGCCCGATTCGTTTTCTTCCGCCGTTTCGGTGTTTTCAGGTTTTTCTGCTCGCTTACCCTTCTTACGGCTCATGGCTCTCTCTAATTGGAGAAGATTGCCAAAATCATCGTAATTCCATTCCCGTACATCGATCGAAATTCCTGCGAGCTTCTCAATCTGTTGCAGATAATAGCGTTCGTGTGAAGCACATAACGATATGGCTTCACCTTTGGATCCCGCTCGGCCGGTTCTTCCGACGCGATGGATATATATTTCCGGATACTCAGGGAGAGCATAATTAATGACATGGGAAATGTTGTCAATATCCAGGCCACGAGCTGCGACATCCGTTGCGACCAGAATAGGGGCCTGTTCGGACTTAAAAGCTTCCAGGGCTTTTCTGCGGCGGCCCTGACTTTTATTTCCGTGAAGTGGCAGGGCTTCAAGTTTTGCGTGATTAATGTTTCTCGCTACCCGTTCGGCATCTTGCTTGGTTCTTACGAACACAAGGGTTCTTGCGCGTGGTTTTGCGAATAGATACTGGATTAACAGGAGGTCCTTATTGATGTTTTCAACATAAAAAACGGATTGGTTAATGAGGTGAATCGGAATCGCATCTGGAACAACATTGATTGTTGTTGGTGTAGATAACCAATCGGAAGCAATGGTTTGTATTTCTTCTGGTAACGTCGCTGAAAACAGCAAGGTTTGTTGTCGATTACTTACCAGATGGACGATCTTCGAAACGTCATCGATAAATCCCATGTCCAGCATCATGTCCGCTTCGTCGATTACCAGAAGTTGCACGGTACTGAGATCAATATGATTTTGTCCATGTAGGTCGAGCAGGCGTCCCGGAGTGGCGACAACGATGTCCATTCCTCGTCGTATTCGTTGGATCTGAGGGTTGGCACCCACACCACCATGAATGACGGTTTGTCGTACGTTGGTGTGTTTAGAGTAGTCTTCAAAGCAATCGTTTATCTGGACGGCGAGTTCCCTTGTAGGGGAAAGGACGAGCACGCTTAACTTGTGATGACGGTTTGTTTCCTCGTCGAGCAATTGTTCAATCGCCGGCAATGCAAAGGCAGCAGTTTTTCCTGTGCCGGTCTGCGCACATCCCAGGACGTCCTTGCCGTCCAGAATCAGTGGGATGGCATCTTTTTGAATCGGCGTCGGTATCTCGTAGCCTCGGCTTTTAATGGCTCGTAGCAACGGAGGCGATAGTCCAAAGGTATCGAATGAAGCTGGCATTAGTCTCCGGCCTCCGGGTAATTAGGTAGGCTTTCTTTCCAATCCATTAATTTTCGTGACAAAGAATTTGCAATGCGTGGGTACTTTGCGGCAAGATTTTCTTTTTCATCTCGTGTTTCGGACAGATTGTATAACTGCCTGTCTGAACCGTCAGCGTTCATTAAAAGTTTCCAGTTATCTTGTCGCACAGCGAGGACCGGGCTGCGGTCATTAATGTCGGCTGGTCTAAGATAAGATGGGTTGCGACCGTATTCCCAGTACATAGGCACCTGACGCTTGATTGGCTTTTCTAATAGGGCCTGTTTGAAGTCGATTCCGTCCCATCTCACATTGGGAGCCTTAATGCCGGCTAGACTACAAAATGTTGGAAAGAAATCCACCGCATTGATAACAGATGTTTTATCGACCTGGGCAGCTTTAATGGTTCCGGGCCAACTAACGATTAAGGGTTCGCGAATTCCGCCTTCATAAAGACTCCATTTGCGGCCCCGTAGTCCGCCTGTCCAGCCGGGTGCATCAAAGCCCTCTCGTTTGTAACGAGGCCAAGCGGTTGGTCCATTGTCTGCACAAACAACAATAATCGTCTTTTTATCTAGGTTGAGATCTGTAATCCGGTCAAAGAGTCTGCCGAGTTGATGGTCCATTTCGTCCATGACGGCATAATACTGTTGCAGATACTTGTTTTCGCCATATGCTTTGAACTTGTTAAGTTGCAGTTGCGTGGGACGGAAGGGATCATGAACATCATTAAGCCACAAGTGTACGTAGAATGAGTGGTTCTTGTTTTTCTCGATAAATTCGAGACTGCGATTTACATAAGTCTCGGTGTTCTTGTGTTTTTCAATATAGGTGATTTCACCGTGGCCTAACTTTGCGCTTTGAGCAGAGAGACCGTGGTTATTGGCCTGAAGGATTCTGTCGCCAAGTCCTTCGAATGAAACGAGTGATTCGGTAAAGCCGTAAGCCTGAGGCAGCGGCGCATCGTCNACATCACGCCCTCCGCCCATATGCCATTTACCAAAGTGAGCGGTCGCGTAGCCNGCATCCTGAAAAGTACGTGCGATGGCCGGCACATTNGGATCNAGGAAATTGACCATTCCCCGGGCAGCATTGCGGGCGCGTGAATTCAGGTAAGAGTTGATCTTATGACGAGCAGGAAATTGTCCGGTTGTTACGGCGACACGAGATGGACTACAGATTGGTGAGGCAACATAGAATTGTTCAAATCGAATACCACGCGCGGCTAAAGCATCGATGTTGGGCGTCTTAATGTCAGGATTTCCATAGCAACCTAAATCGCCCCATCCCATGTCGTCGATGAATATCATGACGATATTAGGAGGATTCAAATTGGATTTACTTTGAGAAAAAAGCTGGCAGGTAAACAAAAGACACAGACAGAATATTGAAAGTTGTGTCAAAAGAGTGATGAATCGAGCCAAATTAGAACCCAGTCTTAAAGAGAATGTTAGTCGCGTTCTCTAGTATACCTCACCGTTTTTGTTTGGCATCGTCAATGTTTGGAGACCGTCGTTTGATTACGAGTCGGATGAGGATGGGTACCAGAGCAAGAAGCGTAAAACCAATGATCAGTGGTAAATCGAGTAATGCAGGAATACCTGTTTCCAGCAGTTCTTTCAGAGGGGGTAAACGGCTTCCCAGATAAAGATTGACTAATGTGCCGGGTAGCATCCCTAGTTGGCTGGCGATCCAGTAATCCCTGACTTTGATCTTGGTTAGGCCCATCAGCAGGTTAATTGAGAAAAAGGGGACATAGGGCGCTAGTCGCATGCTGTAGAGATACCAAATCCCCTCACGTTCCCATAGTAGCTCAAAAGTTTCATAGCGTTCTCCAAACCAGCTTTTGACCATGTCACGGAATAAATATCGGCTCATAAGCATTGCGCAGGTCGCCCCCATGGTGGACGCAAAACTGACCGTAAATACACTTGCCCAATAGGGCAGTATTGTGGCAGAAACGATGGAGAGTGCTGTTGAGCCGGGAAAGCCGGAAGCCGTTACAACAACGTAGACGACAAAGGCGATAGTGATCGCCTGCCAGAGGTTCTGTTGAGTGTATGCTACGGCAGCGGTCTGCTGTTGAGCCAGCCACTCCAGCACGGCCTGCCGGTCGACGGTCAAGATGACAATGCTGACGATTAGCAGAATGCAGAGGAGTGCCAGATAGCCTCGCCGGGTTTTTAGAGCAATGGCAGCCATTACAAGTGTCTTACAGGGTTCCCGCCGGGGTGTCGGCGGCTAAGGCAGCAATCATGTCACGGGTCGCCGCTTCCACTGCTTCCTGCCATCGTTGGTCACCAAACTTTTCAGCATATGGTTCACGTGCGTGAGCGAAGATGATACCTCGTGAGCTATTGATGATGGCACCGAGGCCATGTTCATCAAATGCACCGGCGACGTCTGCTGCACCACCTCCCTGAGCACCAAAACCTGGAACAAGGAAGAACGTGTTTGGCATGGCTTCACGAAGTTCCACTAATTGCTCTGGATAAGTTGCCCCCACAACCGCCCCCACCGCTCCGTAGGGATGGCTACCACTGCCACGAGTGTTATTCGCTAATTCGTTTACCAGAGAAGCCACATGCCGATAAATAGGTTTGCCATCTGAGAGAAGGTCCTGGAAACGGCCTCCACCGGGATTCGATGTTTTGACCAGGACAAAAATGCCGTTGCCATTCTTGTCTGCTACTTTCACGAAAGGCTCTAGACTATCTTCGCCTAGGTACGGGCTAACCGTTAGACAATCTGAAGTGAATTGAGTGCTCCCGTGTTCACCAAGGAATCCGTGGGCATAAGCGGTGGCCGTACTACCGATATCATTTCGTTTGCCATCCATAATTACCAGCAGGCCTCGGCTACGGGCATATTGGGTGATTTCGCCAAGTGCAATCATCCCACAAGGGCCGAGTTGTTCGAAAAAGGCTGCCTGCGGCTTTACCGCCGGGACTAAAGAAGCCACGACGTCAACAATCCCCTTACCGAAAGCTAGATAAGCAGAGGCTATTTCTTCCGGGGAGGGGGTGTTTGACTGAGGTTGAAGGGGCTGAGGCAGGCTGTTGAGTCTGGGATCAATTCCCACCAGCGTTGGTGTCTTACAGCGTTGAATCGCTGAAACGAGACGGTCAGCAAAATTTGTCACAATAATTCCCTCCTTGGTGAACTAGATAATACCCCTTTTTCAAGGTCGTTTCTAGTAGCTGACGCCGGTAAGACAGGAGACATGTTTTGCAAAAGGGTTTTGATGAAGCCATAGGCAGACGCGAACTCACGGGAGATGCTATTGTGACTAGCACGAGAACCGAGCGTTGTTTGGAGCGGATACATCTTTGTGGTAACTGATTGGCCCCAACTGCCCACGAGGAGGTTCGGATGTGTAGTTGCAGATTATCGTCGGGTGCTTAGAATAGTGGAAGTAACCGACGGGATGTAGCGCAGCCTGGTTAGCGCGTTTGACTGGGGGTCAAAAGGTCGGAGGTTCAAATCCTCTCATCCCGACTGTCCCAAAAAAAAACTCTTCTGCGAAAACGCTGAAGAGTTTTTTTTAATAGTTAGGGATTATTCATCCGCCGCTTTGAGCCATGGTGTTAATGTTGGTTCGTTAGGACAAAGCTCTGTTGGCTCAAAATAGAGATTTAGTTCTCGTTCAGCCGCCTCCGACCCGTCTGAGGCGTGAACAAGATTCATTTGCCGACTGGCACTGTAGTCACCACGTACGGTGCCGGGAGCGGCGTTACGGCCATTGGTTGCTCCGAGCATGTCACGAACGACTTGAATGACATCGATACCCTCGATACACATAGCTACGATAGGCCCGCCGGTAATGAATGCCTCTAGCCCCGGGTAAAAAGGTTTCTCCACGTGCTCGGCGTAATGCTGTTTGGCCATCTCAGGAGTCACCTGCAGCATTTTCATGCCGATGATGTTAAGCCCCTTGTTTTCAAAGCGAGTAATAATTTCGCCCATCAGGCGACGTTGGACACAGTCCGGTTTCAATAAGACTAGTGATCTTTCCATTTTTAGTTCTATTCCTGTTGTTGGAGAAAGTACGCGATGTATCGCATATCTATTGAGGTTCTATTTTTGTTGGTCCGATAGCAACCGACGTGCATTGAGTTAGGGGATATTTTTCTAAAACTTCTGCAATATCTTGTGTGGTCACACTTTGGAAATGCTGGATGGATTCCTGGACGGTTGCGTATTCTCCACGTTGTACCCAGTTGTTTCCAATCCCAAACATACGGCTAGCCGCTCGTTCTGCGCGCAATACAATGTGAGAGCAAACTTTGTTTTTGGCTAACTCCAATTCCTGGTCGGTCACTCCATTCGCCTGAATGTCGCGAGCGATGTTTTGATAGAGAGCCAGAATTTCCTCTGTATTCTTAGGTTGGCAACAGAGGTAGGAAAGAAAGATCCCGGTTCCCTGATATTCGGAAGGTTCCACTACCGCGTATTCAGCCTTACCAGTATCGATCATTTCCCAGAATAGTCGGCTATTACTTTCATCACCAAAAATCAAACCTAGAAGCCGGCTCGCATATCGATTGTTATCTTCAGCTGCGGGGCCGTTGCTGATTTGGATGATATACTGTTGATGAGCACTTGCTTTCTTGATGGAGTGAAAAGCTGAATTCGGTTGGGCTCGGGGGGTGTCGCGTTGGGTGTCATAGTTTTGCCAATGCCCGATCTGGTTTTCTAGTTGTGCAATGACGGCATCGAAGTTGACGTTCCCCGCCATTGCCAGAACAATGTTGCCGGCACTATAGCGTCGATTGAAGTATTCCATCATTTGTGCGCTAGTGAGGTCCCCCACGGTTTCTCTTGTGCCTAAAACGGACTTTCCAAGCGGGTGGTTTTGGAAATGCAGGGCGAGGGCTTTTTCATGGGCACCGAAGGGGGGTTGATCGTCGTACTTGGCGATTTCCTCCAGAATAACCTGTTTTTCTGTATCAAAGTCTTCCTGACGCAGTAAGGGACGAAGGATGTCACTTAGAAGTTCGAGCGCATCCAGCTGGTATTCAGGTAGGACGGCACAATAGTAAACGGTTTGCTCTTCGGAAGTGAAAGCATTGCTTTGCGAGCCTATCTCGTCAAGTTGTTGGTTTACTTGCTCTGCTGAGCGGGTTGGCGTTCCCTTGAACACCATATGCTCCAGAAAGTGGCTGACTCCGGAGATTTCGGGAGTTTCATCTCGGGACCCCGTTTTTACAAAATAGGCCAGGCCGGTGCTGTAAGCGTTTGGATTGCATTCAGCTACAACATCAAGCCCATTACTTAAGGTGTGGTGACGGAATTCAACAATACTCATACCTTGCCTCCCTCTACCCTGGAGGTGTCCAACGCCTGCTGGCCGAGTGTAATGACTTTGAATTGTCCAGGAGGGTTTGCCGAAAGGTAGTCGTTAATCGCCTCAGTGTTTACCTGATCGAGCAAATCGGATAGTTCCTCGAGTGTTCGTACTCTCCCAAGTAAATGCCAGTCGGAGGCCATCGAAACACTACGGGAACTGCTGCTTTCCTGTTGCATTATTAACCCTGTTTTTATACGGGCTTTGAGACGTTTTAGTTCCTCTTCGAGGACGCCGTCACCTAGACGCCGGATTTCCGCCAACATGACATCCAGTGTCTCTTGAGCTCGTTCCGTTGTGGTGCCCGCATAGGTCAATACACAGCCGTGATTTTTGATTGTGTGACACATAGCATAAACGGTATAGCACAGACCACGTTTTTCGCGCACCTCGGTGAAGAGTCGGGAGCTCATGCCATCGCTCAAAACACCTATGGCACTGCGGGCGAGAAAGTAATCCGGGTGCGAGTAGGGGATACTTGGGTAAACAATTCCAATCTGAGTCTGGCTCGAATCATGTTGGATATGATGATGGCCTTCTGCCGGAGGTGTTTCGGATAATTTTGTTTGAATCGTACCCTGCCAGTCTCCGAATAATTGCTCCACAACCTTAATCACATCATCAAAGATGATTTTACCGGCGATGCTAATAACGGCATTGTCTGGTACGTAGTAGTTAGCGACATGCCCCACGACATCTTCGTGAGTGATCGCCTGAACGGATTCGAGCGTGCCGGTTGAACTGCGTCCATAAGGTTCGGGGTAAAGTCTTTTGCGCAACTCTCTTAAAAGTTTTTGTGCCAGATCGTCTTCCATCGCCAGCAACTCCTGAAGTGCAACCATACGGCTGTCCTCAAGTTGTTCCTCTGGCAAATGAGGGGCACAGATGAGTTCCTTGTAGAGTGCCAGTGCATCATTGAGACGATCGGCTGGTACGGCTGCGCTGAAGCGGGTGTGGAAATTAGTAACGGATGCTGAACGAGCCGCTCCAAGCCGATCAAGTTGATCAACGTATTCGCGGCTGTTATAAGATCCGCAACCACGTTGAACCATCTCTGCCGTGAAGTTTGCCAGTCCAGGCAGACTTAACGGATCCCGCTGGCTTCCCGCAGGTATTAAAATGCTAAGTGCTGCGGACTCCAGCCATGGCATCGGTTGCATTAGCAAGGTAAGCCCGTTGGCTAGGCGATATGTTTGGATTGAACTGGCCACTAATAAATCAATAGGTGATGATCGGTGAGGGTTTGTATACAGTTTTAATGATGCGGAAACCCAGCCGTTTGTACAACCGGAGGGCCCCCACGTTTTGAGACGTCACTTCAAGTA
Source organism: Rhodopirellula sp. (assembly GCA_002698965.1). Classification (GTDB taxonomy): domain Bacteria; phylum Planctomycetota; class Planctomycetia; order Pirellulales; family Pirellulaceae; genus UBA721. The sequence goes on from PAAT01000162.1 coordinate 19,022, forward strand.
TCACACGTTGCAAACCACGTGCTTTAATAAAAGCAAGCGATTTAAAGAGCAGTGAGCTGCCGAGACCCTGGTCTCGGTGGGCAGGATGGATCCCGATATTTTGGATAGCCCCCCGTTGCTGAACGTCAACTAATGCCTGAATGGTTCCCACGGTGGTTGGTGTTTCACTTTGCGGACAGTCGTAGACAAGCAGCCAGGTAGCATCTGGCAGAAAATTGTTGCGAGAAGTGATTTCGCGCAATAAGCGTTGGCAACCTTCTAATTCACGAAAACAACTGAAAACGTTGGCGTCAATTTCATTGCAGAAGCTTTGGTATTTGATATCGGCATGTTTGTCTAAATCGGCCTCGGACCATGGCACGAAACGATAACCCGGCGATAACTCCGGCGATGGAATATCGAAGAACTGCAGATCCAGCTCCATTTGATACCGCTTGAAATAGGTAAGTGACATGGTTTTCCCAGAATCAGGGAATTCGATTGTAACGATTGTAAGGAATGTAAAGATTTGTTTCGGTTATGCTGCTTATCCGGCCGTTATTCTGAGCAAAGAGTCAAAATTGCTTGTAGCCCGAACGAATGTTTTTGATTAACCAAAAACATTGCCGAAGTTAGACATACCTAGATATATTTTACCGACAATCGTAGTGTTGGGTATTGTCTAGATTAAAAAGGAATCGGACTAGTGATTATTAAACCAGTTAGGCTGCTATTATTTCTGGTATTGTGTGTCGGAACGTTAGATACCGTTTCTGCTCAGGGGTTAAAAGACCAGAAAACCTTGTTTAGCTGGAATGGCAGTGATGCGGTAGGTGGGCCGTCATCGATGGACCAACCATTAATTGGTGATCGTCCCGACTTTACGGAATCCTCCACCACGGTTGGTTTGGGCGTAAAGCAGGTTGAGATGGGGTACACGTATACCTTTGACAATGATGGTACGACTCAGACCAAAAGCCACTCATACCCTGAAATGCTCTGGCGTGTCGGGATCTATGCCGATTGGTTGGAATTGCGAATAGCATACAACTTTGGAGACGTATTTGAAGCAACGGAATCCACAGAAACAAGGACAACCACCTCAGGTGGGGAAGACCTGTACTTAGGATTTAAGATTGGTCTGACGCCGCAGGATGGAATCCTGCCCGAGACGGCCTTAGTATTGCAAACAACAGTGGCATCCGGAGATGACGCATTTAGTGCCGGTGAAGCATTGCCCGGATTTAATTATATCTATTCGTGGGCTTTGGATAACGACTGGTCTCTCGCGGGACAGACACAATGGAACCGAGCAATGGATGCTCAAACTATGCGACCTTATTCAGAGTTTTCACAGTCACTGGCCATTGGCAAAACTTTTTCGGAGAAACTTGGAGGTTACTATGAATGGTTCTGCCTGATTCCCGACGGAGCTGATTCAGCCCCCGTTGAACATTATATGGACGGTGGTTTCACTTACTTGCTCCATAATAATTTACAGTTAGACTTCCGGGCAGGCTTCGGCTTGAACGAAAAATCAGCCGACTACTTTGCTGGGACAGGTTTGATTTTCAGGTATTAATAGAGCCCTTATTTCAAAAGTTTAACAGGCTATTTAAGGCGATTAATAAATAGCGAGTTGACACTTCTAAATCAGCCAGATTACACTGAAAACAGCATTTTTTGATTCATCAAAAAATGCTGTTTTTTCATTCATGCAGGATAAGAAGAAGTAAAACAGATGATTCGAACAACACTGCTTTTATGTTTGGCAACTATGGCGGTAATTACCGGCCCGATCTTTGGTCAGGAAGATGGCAGCGAGAAGTTTCTCGCGGTGTGCAGCACAACACAGGTAGCAGACTTTACACGTGAAATAGGTGGGGATCGCTGGCAGGTAAATTGTGTTCTCGCACCGGGCCAAGACCCTCATACATATGAAATAAAACCTGGAGATAGCCGGTTGGTGGCAGAGGCTGATGTTTGCATCCAAAATGGCTGGCACCTCGAAGGGCATGACTGGATGCTCAACTTGGCTAAGGATGCTAACAAACCTCTCGTCACTTGTGTCACAGGTGTCAAACCACTTGATTTTGATGAAGACGGAACCATTGTTGAAGATCCTCACGCTTGGTTAAGCCCGATCAATGCAGCCATCTATGTACGTAACATCACTGAAGGCCTAAAGAAGGTGGATCCTGAACATGCCGCAGAATATGATGCTCGGTCTGATTACTATGTGACACAACTACGTAGTCTGCACGCATGGATTCAAAAGGAAGTCAACAAAGTACCTCGTGCTAAACGAGTGTTGATTAGTCACCATGATGCTTTTCAGTATTTTGCAACGACTTACGGGTTTAAAAGTGCTGCTCCTGCTGGTTGGAGTACGGGGGATGAAATCGGGGCTGGTATTACGCCGCAGCGTCGGGCTGAGGTAGTTGCGTCGATCCGAAGTTATAAAGTGAAAGCGATCTTTGTGGAAACATCGGTCAATCCTCAAGTCGTACGTCAAATTGCCAGGGACGCCGGCGTGACAGTCGCGGGCGCACTTTATGCAGACTCGATGGGCCCAGAAGGTTCTGTTGCGGAAAAATACTTCGGTATGATGCGAGAAAACGTCATTAAGATCGTTAGCGGTTTGAAATAAGGGCAACTTAACAGACGACATAGATGGTGGAATCTAAATCAAAAGGCGGTGGAGTGCCTATTAGGCCAATCCTTGCGATAACTATTAGCCTTGTGGTTTGTGGTCTAGTGGGTGGCTATCAGATCTTTGTAAATACGCTTCCTAAACGCGATGTCTCTGAGTTTGTGACGCTCGCAGCCCGAGGTGACTATACTGTTGAAGTCACACTTTCATTTGAAGCACGTGGGGATGCTTTTGATCCGACGGCTTTGCTCGTTCGGCTTGACGGTAAAGACCTTCTGGAAAAGACGACGCCCTTGCCAGCAGGTGTACCGGTTAAAATTCATCCCGTTAAAGATCTCATCGTCGGCCTGAATGAACTGTTCATTCAGGTTGGCACGGGGGATAGCTCAACTTCTTCTGAAGTTGACGCACAGGACCCCTTTGCGGCAGCCGGGTTTGAAAATGATAGTCCTGTGCCTGCAGACTCGGCCCAGTCTTTTGGGATTGGTGAGGCCTCCGAAAAGAATCGTCAGAAGCAAGGCGTGGCGAAAGCAATTCGAGTGCGAATTCTTGACGGTCTTTCGGTGCTTGTGGAAAAAACATTGTGGTCGGAACCCGGCGAGACCATTAGCAGCGTCATTGTGCTGGATATCCCCGAAACTAACGACTCTGTTTCCACGGATCCCGGCGAGCAAGACGATCACGATCACTAATTCAATAAATTGTTGAGAGCTATGAGCCAGGAATTACCCGCCATCGAAGTTAAGAACCTGACGGTCAGTTACGGCCCGGTTCCGGCATTGCTGGATGTGTCGCTGGCCATTAATCCAGGCCAGTTGGTGGGAATAATTGGGCCCAACGGTTCGGGTAAGTCGACTCTGCTCAAGTCACTTCTGGGATTTGTGAAGCCGGACTTTGGCGAAGTCCTGCTTTTTGGTGAGGATGCCGAAAAAGCAAAGGGCCGAGTAGCCTATGTACCGCAACGAGGTAGCGTCGACTGGGATTTCCCGATCACGGTTCGGGAAGTTGCCTTGATGGGGCGGTATGGTAAGCAGCGTTGGTGGAAAGAACTGTCAGCCGAAGATCGTGATCTTGCTGATCATGCATTGGAGCAGGTCCGCATGGCGGATTTGCGTAACCGTCAAATCGGGCAATTGTCCGGCGGTCAACAGCAACGTGTTTTTATGGCTCGAGCGATCGCTCAGGGAGGCGATATTCTGTTATTGGATGAGCCTTTTGCCGGGGTGGATGCGGCCACGGAAAAGGCGATTTTGGACGTTCTCGAATCAACTCGCGAAACCGGACGAACCCTGGTAGTTGTGCATCATGATTTAGCAACGGCGTCAGAATACTTTGACTCACTTGTTCTTTTGAAACAGCGGTTGTTCGCTTTTGGAACTCCCCGTCAGGTATTGCACCCTGAATTGTTGAGTGAAGTTTACGAGGGGACATTGCGGATTTTTGCAAATCTTCAGCGTGACAAATCGACGGAAGGTGATGCGTAATGTACGATTGGCTTGTCGATCTCCATTTTGGTAGTCCTCACTTACTCAAGGCGTTGCTTACAGGCCTACTCGTGACGACGGTTTGCAGTGTTATTGGCTGTTTTATTGTCTTGAAACGCACCTCATTTCTGGCCGATGCTTTAGCTCACTCCATGCTGGCTGGTGTGGTCGTTGGTTATCTGTTTATGAAGCTTGTCTTTGGCAAGGAAGCGCATGCTCCGGCCATGCTTATTGGATCGATCATTTCCGGCATTATTACGGTCGCCATGATCGGGTTTGTGTCAAGGTTTTCGCGTGTCAAAGAAGATGCTGTGATCGGGATTATGTATACCGGCATCTTTGCATTTGGCGGCGTTCTGGTCTCTGTCTTTAGCCAGTATGTCCACATCGACTTGTTGCACTTTATCGTGGGACAGTTGTTGGGGGTTAGTGATCAGGACTTGTGGATGATGGCCATCGTGTCGGTGGTTGTCCTGTCCTTTATCGTATTAATGTTTCGTAGTTTACAGTTGGTTACATTTGACAGAGTTATGGCGGCATCGCTCGGAATGAATGTTATCCTGTTGGATTACATGTTAACGACCTGTACTGCGATGGTAGTGGTTACAGGGGTTCAGGTTGTCGGTGTTATTCAGGTCGTTGGCTTACTGATTGCCCCTGGCGCAACGGCTTATTTGCTTTGTGACCGGCTCAAGAATATGCTTTGGGTCTCATCTGTTTTCGGCTGGACAGGGTTTCTGATCGGTTATTTTCTTTCCGAAAAATTTGACGTCGCCCCAGGTGCAATGATTGTGGTGGTGTTAACAGCACAGTTCCTGTTGGTATTTCTTGTGGCTCCTCGGTACGGCCTGTTAGCCGATTTTCAACGGCGTATGAAGGCGATCCCCCAGCAAGTTGTGGAAGATATTCTTGGCGTGATTTTGCGTGCAGAAAAGGAGCGTTGCGGCATCGATGATTTGATGCAGCATACGGAATATAAATCCGATCGGATTCGTAAAGCAGTCAATTCCATGGTGAGGCAGGAATGGTTGTGTTTTGAAGAAGGTATGGTCTCGTTTACGGATCAAGGGCGTATACATGCTCGCCGATTGTTAAGAGCACACCGTTTGTGGGAAACCTATTTGCAACATCTGGGAGTTGCCGAAGAAGAGCTTCATGAAAGAGCCCATGTCCTGGAGCATCTCCATGATGAAGAGGCTGTTGATTACCTCGATGATAAACTCGGCCACCCTTTGACAGACCCTCACGGTGCTGAAATTCCTGAAGACTTCGAACACCTTGTTTCAGGTGAAATAATGACACTTGCTATTTTGCGAGAAGGTCATACCGGAGAAGTCGTGAGTGTCGGGGAGTTGATTGTCGATCCCGTTGCTGTTGGCGACAAAGTAACAGTCGGTGCGCGAGAGAATGATTCACAAACGTGGGTTGTTGCCATCACAAAATCCGACGGGCAGTCAGCAGAACATCGCTTCAATCACGAGGAAGCAGATGATATTAGTATTCGGCTTGACTAATATCTTGATCATCCTGCTCTGAAGATTCTGCTGCTGTATCTTCATTTCCTCCGCCCTCGTTGGTGGGAGGAGGGGTTTCGAGTAATTCGATAGCAATCGCTTCGTCGGCTGCTGGAACATAAAGCCGAAACCCTTTACTCAGTGTAATTCCCGAAAAGGCTCCGCCGGCGTCATCACCCATCACCGTGGTGACGAGTCCGTTGGCACGCAAGTATTCTGCTGCGATGAGCGCTTCAGTTTGGCTGAAAAACGTAGCAACTTTGACTGAGGAGGGCATGACAGACTCTACTTATGCTAGGGAGGGCAGTGTGGTTTTTACTAACTGAATTATAGGGGCTGTATTCGTTAAAGGGTAATCAACTAACTCTCGATTAGCCCACGCAGTACCTTCAGATTAGCAGCATCCCAACTTATTCCCTCGTATTCACCATCCGCATCCCCTTTAGCGGTTTCCAGATACATGGGGACATCGTCGAACCGAGGATCATTAACCAGAAATCTGAAAGGGGCGAGGCCCATATGCCCAAGGCCAATATGTTCATGCCGATCTTTGCGACTGGCAAATTCCTTTTTACTGTCGTTGAGATGGAAGGCTTTCATCTTTTCCAGACCAATCAGCTTATCGAATGTTTCCCAGATATCGTGGTATGACGCTTCGTCACACAAATTATATCCTGCTGCAAACATGTGACATGTATCAGCACAGATGCCGACGAGATCAGGATTTTGACACTGTTCAATCATTTCTGCCAGTTGTTCGAAGTTCCAGCCAAGGTTGGTTCCCTGACCAGCAGTAGTTTCCAGTAAACACTGACTGGAGATCCCTTTCGTCTGACGATGGACTTCGTTTAAGGCTTCGGCAATTCGACTTATCCCCTCCGCTTCCGTACTTGTGGTAAACGAACCGGGGTGAATAACAACGTAGGGGATTCGTAGTTGATCGGCGCGTTGTAATTCGATGATGAATGCATCGATGGATTTTCTCCAAAGCTCGTCTTTCGGAGATCCCATGTTAATCAGGTAGGATGCGTGCGATAACGTATGCGTGATATTGTGGGTATCGAGTTGTTCATGAAATCGCTCAACATCTTCGTCCGTAATCAGCTTTGCTTTCCACTGGTTATTGTTCTTAGTGAAGAGTTGAACACAGTCACAGGTTTCCTGAGCGCCGCTGGCGATAGCCTTGTAATAACCACCTGCGATGGACATGTGGGCTCCAAGAATTGTCATGCTTCTTCTTCCTGATCAGGCAGTGTTTCAGATTGAGTGCTCGACTCTGACTTGGTGTTTAGCGAATCCACATCAAATGCGGTGTAATTCGGGGCGTAACGCTGAAAGGCTTCATCAGGGGATAGGTTATAGATAACATCCCCGCGCGTGGCCCAGTTGTCTCCCGTATGAACAAATAAGGCGGAGCCGACACGTAGGTTGCTAACAGCCTCCATGTCTTCCATGGGCCCTCCCTCAATGGCTTCGAAGCTAATGACCACCGGTACCAGTGCATGAAGATTTAGGGAGTGATTTTCGACAACAAACAACATGGTGCTTTCAAAATCACAGGTTTTCCAACGCAGTCCCCGGGGACGACCTGATTCACTGCAGACCTTGAAGAACGTTTCCTCTAGAACCTTACGAGATTGCTCAAATTCGTTGACCTGCACTCGATAGTCAGGTGCTGTTGTGGAGGCTGGAGGTAAGTCAGGCTCTTTAGCAATAGGTGGCTGCAGCCAGGCAGACGGGTCTGCGTGGTAAGGCGTCGTTTCGTTCTTCCGGGCAATAATATAAAACGTAATCGTGAGGAAGAGAATACCCGCAACGACAGTAAGAATGATGGGAAGGCCCATGTGGTCACTTTCAATAAGCAGTGAGCGTTACCAGACGTTTATTCCGAAGCATCCGCCGAATCTTGTTGGTTGAGTACTTTCAGGAGGCTGGAGATCCACGCCGGATGTGCCGGCCAGGCTGGAGCAGTGACAAGATTGCCATCAATATGGGCATTGTCGAAAGTGGCAGCCGTTTCAATGTACGTTCCGCCACTGAGGGTGACTTCTGGTGCCACCGCTGGATAGCAGCTAATGCTACGTCCGTTAAGAATGCCAGCCGTGGCCAGAATCTGGGCTCCGTGACAAATGGCAGCGATAGGCTTTGCAGCATCGTTATAACGACGAACAAGGTCCAATACTCGTTGGTCAAGTCGCAGGTATTCCGGGGCTCGGCCACCGGGAATCACCAGGGCATCATAGTCTCTGTTGATAGCTTCAGAGAAATCAATGGTGATTCCAAAGTTATGCCCGACCTTTTCGGAGTAAGTCTGGTCCCCTTCGAAATCGTGAATAGCCGTTTTAACCGTATCACCGGCAGACTTGTCAGGGCAGCATGTGTCGACATGATGTCCCACCATTAGCAGCATTTGGAAAGGCACCATCGCTTCGTAATCTTCGACGAAGTCACCTACCAACATTAAGATCCGCTTACCAATCATGTTATTCTTTCTCTGCTCTACTGATCCGTGGGTGCCTGCGGGATCTTGTAGTCATATTCTTTTTGTAACAGAGCAATAAACCCACGTGATAATTGGGTGACGATTCCTCCACCTTGTTGTGAGCGATACATGTTGTCGGTCGCTAAAGCCGTTGGCCCCATGGTAATACTTCCCATACCACCCATGGCTGGGACCCGACCATCTGCCAGATAGCGTACCAACTGTCCGAATTCAGCCGGGGCGAAAAAGTTCATTGGCAATGAAGGGTCGTTCGCCGAGGGGCTATATTCCATTTTGCGAATGACGTAGACCTTATTTCCCGTGGTAGCAGTAAATGCTCGTGCAGTGTTTACCTGCATGGATTGAAACATCTCGATTTTAGATAAATCGTCGATATCAGATATGGTAACTGTCGGTCGTAGCTCTTTTCGTTCAATCGGGGCCGGCTCTTCGGTGTTGTCAGTCGATTCACCTTGGTTTTCAGAATCAGCGCCTTCGGTATCAAGCTCCGGTTGTGGTGTCTCAATTATTTCGGTAACTACTTCCGACTTCTGTAGCGACGCTAATTCAACCCCGCCTTGTTGTAGATTGAATTGGGAAAGTGTGAACATACTGGTTGGGAATGTCGTGTAGTGGTCATAGGCCTCATTTTCGCTGGGCGATAATAAGTCTTTGAGAGATTTATCCACCCCATCCGGATAGTCCTCAGCCTTCCCTCGAGCGAGCTCCTGAGTATCACCCAGAGCCGTTCGCTTTTTCCAGCTTTGAATGGTGTTTTTGCGGATGTCAGCGTTCTCTAGTCCGGCATTAAAATCAGATTCTTTCGTTTGTATCACTTGCCAGAAGATATAGGTATGACTCTGGTAGGAGTCTGTCTCGTGCGGTGCTAACAGATCATTATCCAAAAAGAGCTCGCTGTCTGATGAAGTTCCCGGACCACCGTGAGCTTTATAACCCGTCCGTACTAGTTTTACCCAGGATGGGGTTGAATCATCCCATGGCAAACCGAAATCAACGGCATCGGGATTGCGTCCTGCAATAGCTTGGCCATAGGCAGCAGAAATCGGCTGATCAGTCTGGCCACTGACAACAAGTACGATTTGTTCTGCTTCCACAGAGTCTTCATTTTCAGTATTCTCCGTCATCACACCTTCCGCGGACTTGTTGATTTCAGCCAAGAGTCGAGTTATTTCGGCTTCAGCCGCCGCTCTGATCTTCTCAGCATCTTTCGCTTCATTTTGGTCTAATGCCTTGGCTAGTTTCTCTATTTGTGTCTGATTGTTTCCATCCTCTGCACTAGCGAATGCATTCATCGCTTCGGTCAGTTTTAGTTTGTCAGCATCCAGTAATTGCTTCTTCTTTTCAAATTTTGATGTTCGAATAAATTCATCACGGACTTCTTCCTTAACCTCCTCAAAGGGTTTGTAGGTTTTGGGTGGTTCCGGCACGATATTAGGTTCAAGGGGAATCGGAGTGTCCAGAACTGAGAGATCTTCGACTGGTTCTGCCGGGGTTTCGTTATCTTCCATGTCCTCTTTGTCCCCGTTTTCTTCGGCAGAATCAGACGGGGAGGCGTCGGTAGCTTTCACCTCTGAATTCGCAGGCTTTTCTTCGGGTGTCTTTTCCTCTTGATCCTGGAACAATACTAAGCAGTCATCGGCTTCTTCTTCATTTTCTTTTTTGCTTTCCTCGGCTGCCGGATCATCTTCAGTACCTGCGGCCTCATCATCAGTATCTTCCTCTTCGGTTTCACTAGATGATTCTGCGGGTGCTGGGCTTTCGTCCGCTTCTTTTTCTAATTGATCTAGAATTTCATCAGGAGCAACGTACTGTTCGATATTGGTTTCGTAATAGTTTTTTAACTCTTCTTCGGTAACACTTGCTTCAAGTTGGACCTGAGCGAGGCGGTCATAGGCGTCTTCGTTGAAGGCGACATATTGATAGCCGAACTTACGGGGGGTGCGAATACCAAATGCGTGGAATCCTTGGTTGTTAATTTCAAGGATATTAAGCCTGCCCTGGTTGTTATAGATTGAATTTAAGCCCGTTTCGTCGACAAAATATTCGTTCAACGCGTCGAATGTTTCTTTGAGTTCACCATCCGAAGGTTCGCTTGTTTCACTTAGGTTGACAGGCATCTCGACGATTTCAAACTGATGTTTTTCGGTCAACAGTTTGTGAGTGACTGCGCGGTCTGAGATGTTAGGGGTTAGCGGAATGCCGGTATCTGCCAAACGCTGTAGTTTACGGGCAGACACATAGGGGATTAACTTTTCAGCGATTTCGTCGATGGTGAGTTGTTCCCCAAATGCAGATTCTTTGGCTGATTTGATTTGTTCCGTCGTGTTGAACTTGTAGAGATTTTCATCGATGTGCTCAACAATAGCTTCGGTGGTGATTCCCATGCCATGCTTATAGGCGATCGTCGAGAGGAATTTAACCGTGACAGGATCGCTGGGGGCACCGGCGATTTGCCAGGGGTCGGCGATTTGTAGCTGTTTCATCCGAGCATTTTGAAATGCGTTGAAATCAGGCGTTTCACCTTGCATGAAATCTTTTGTATTGTAGGTGACTGCGTTGGTCACGAGTTCAGAATAGAAATACTGCAGGCGTTGACCCTCTTCCTGCATTCGAATTGCTTCGGCCCGAGTGATTTCACCACCGCGCCAGGTGGCGAGGACGTCAGAAGCTCCGTCGATCGTACCGCCTCCTGGACCGCCCTGAATAGCGGCGTAGTAAGCCGGACCAACGACGAATGCCAGAACGGCGATGATTGTCAGGGCAGAGTATGTTGCAATTTTATACTTCGCAACGAAATTGAAGATACCACGGCCCTCATCATAGGTACCCTTGTCTTTCATTTCCTGGATATGCGCATCGCGTCTATCTTGCTCCTGCTGTTTTAAATCCTGGATTTTTTTGTTCTTTTCGCGGCCGTAAATACGGTTGGGGCGTTTTGCTTTTGACATGATCCGTTCATCCCACCAATGTGAAGATGCTTTATTTTGCCTTGACAGATAAAAGTAACGTCTTAATGATTCCTCTAGGGAGAGATTACTTAGTGCAACACGACATCTAGCCCTGATGGGGGTTGCGACTAAATTTATTTCTCCCTTCCACCGTCCGTTTTCACAAACGGGTAAACCACTAATTTTAGGGCGATTTGAGGTAAATATAAACCCCAATGTTTCCTGTTGATACTAGTAATATAGCGTTGTTTGGAGTGTTGCGCCGATAGTAGGCAACGAACATATTTGTTCAACTAGTGCCGTTTATGACGATGCTAGGCATTACAACGGAAGTGTAGACGAATTTTACTCTTATGATGCTGAGCAGAATTTTTGCTGATATTTAAGTCTAGACATGTAGTTTTACATGTTGATCCGCGGATTTATTACAAAACCAACTTTCATTTATAACTTCATCCCATGACCAAACATCTAGTCATTGTCGAGTCTCCCGCTAAGGTAAAAACGATCTCCAAGTTTTTGGGGCCGGATTATTTGGTAGAAGCCAGTATCGGCCATGTTTTAGACCTGCCCGCACGAAATCCTAAAGGTGTTAAGACCCCTGTTCCTGGTATTGATTTAGATAATAACTTCCAGCCAAGCTATGAAGTCATTAAGGGAAAAAACAAAACGCTGTCCAAACTGAAGAAAGCGGCTAAGGAATCAGAAGGTATTTGGTTGGCGACCGACCTCGACAGAGAAGGGGAGGCGATTGCTTGGCTACTGGCCGAAGCAATGAAGGTCGAGCCGGAAAAGGTAAAACGCGTCGTTTTTAACGCCATTACTAAAGACGCTATCCAACAGGCTTTTCAAAATCCACGTGAAATTGATGTTGCCAAAGTAAACGCACAGCAGGCCCGTCGAATTCTTGACCGAATTGTGGGTTATCAGGTTTCGCCATTGTTATGGAAGAAGGTGGCCGGTGGATTGAGCGCTGGGCGCGTACAAAGTGTCGCCGTGCGTTTGATTGTCGAGCGTGAACGGGAGATTCGAGCTCATGTGCCGGACGAATCCTGGAACGTAAACGTCCGTTTGGCATTAGACCCGACTCAAGCGACAGGATTGGTTGACCAGTGGACTGAATTTATTGGAACCCTAGACGACAAGGGCAAAGCACCGACGATTAAACGCCAGAATGCCTGGTTAGCTGAGCACGCCAGCTTAAAGACTGAATTAATTCAGGTCGGTGGTGAGAAATTCAGTTTGGGATGCCCGGCAGACTCCCCTCAGGATTTATCGGATCAGATTGCGGAGGTGGCCGAAGCTGCCGGGATGGTCAATGTATCTGTGGAATCCAGGATTGATCCGGCTGGTAAAGGTCCGGCGATGTTTGAGCGTTCGGTGTTGGGTGACGTTGATCCCGAGGCTCGATATGCAATTGATTCCATTCAGACGAAGCAGACAAGTAGCCGACCTTACGCACCATTTATAACTAGTTCGATGCAGATGTCCGCTTCCAACGCATTGGGTTTCACAGCCAGTCGAACGATGAATCTGGCTCAGAGATTGTATGAAGGTTTGGCCATCCCCGGTGAAGGCCATGTCGGTTTGATCACCTATATGCGTACCGATGCTACGTATGTTGCTCCTGAAGCATTGAATTCAGTACGCGATTATATCTCGAAAGAGTTTGGTGAATCCTATCTGCCCGAAAAGCCAAAGTTTTTCGGTTCAACCAATAAGAATGCGCAGGAAGCACACGAATGTATTCGTCCGACCGATGTTTCACGGACACCGGCCAAGGTGGCAAAAGCATTAGATCCGGATCAGTTAAAACTTTATACCCTGATCTACAATCGTTTTGTATCCTGCCAAATGTCAGATGCTAAATGGGATTCGACGACGGTAACATTTAAGCGAAGTGATAAAGAGACGGGGGCTACACTGAAGGCAACCGGTCGAGTGCTGGCGTTCGACGGATTTTATCGCGTTGCTGGTGTACCAACCGCAAGTGACGAACAAACGCTGCCCAAGTTGGCTGAGGGGGATGAGTCCGCTCCCTTTAGTGTGGAGCCGACTCAGAAATTTACCTCGCCCCCGGCACGATACAACGAAGGGTCATTGGTAAAGAAACTTGAAGAAGAAGGTATTGGACGTCCATCGACCTATGCTTCGATCATTAAGGTGATTCAGGATCGAAATTACGTGGAGAAAATTACGAATCGATTCCACGCAACGGATCTTGGAGAGGTCGTAACCGATAAACTGCTTGAAGGTTTTGAGCAGATTATGAACGTTAGCTATACGCGTGAAATGGAATCGGAGTTGGATGCGATTGAGGATGGTTCCCGTGAGTGGACAGCCTTTCTGCACAGCTTCTATGGCAAGTTTAAGTCGGAGTTGGATACAGCATTCGAAAAGATGACGCATGCCAAAGCGGAGACTGAACTCGCACCGGAGGAATATAAATGCCCCGATTGCGGGAAGCGTCTGGAGTATCGATTTGGTCGTAATGGTCGGTTTCTCAGCTGTGTAGGCTTTCGGGTTAAGCCCGAGCCCATTGCTATTCCCTGTCCGGGGTGCGGCGCGAAGGAAATGGGTGTGAATAAAGGGAAGACTGCCCGGTCGAGACCATTTTTGACATGCTCTGATTGTGAACAAAAGGTCACATGGTCCAAAGTAAAAGACCATCAGGAGCGTATTGGTGAAATTGCGGCTGGTATGCGAGATGCCTGTAAATATGCGGCTCCAATTGATGCCGAAGGACGTCCGATCAATCCCGAACAAACAAATATTTCTTGTACTAACTGCAACCTTCCGATGTTGAAGAGAACGGGACGTTTTGGACCGTTCCTGAGTTGCACGAAGTATCCCGACTGCGATGGTATCGTGAATCTGGATAAGAACGGTACCGTGACTTTACCTAAAGTTGGGCCATTGGAAACGGATCTTGAGTGCAATAAGTGTGACGCTAATCTTTATCTAAGGAATGGCGCACGTGGCCCATGGCTTGGGTGTTCTCGCTATCCGAAGTGTCGCGGGCGAGGAGCCTGGAAGGGCTTGGAAGACGAAGTGCGAGCTAAATGGGAGGCAGCATTGGCTCGTCATGAAGAGGAGAACCCAGCGCCGGTTGTCAAAACCGTAGATGGGGAGGTCGTCGAGGCGGGTTATCGTCCGGAGCCCCTGCGGGAAAACGCCTAATACAGGTCGGTTTTACGACGAGAGTCAGTCGGCAGAATTCCCCAAGGCAATCGCGGTAGCGGTGGCGTGACTCCGGCAGTGAGAAAGGCTGATCAATACCTCTGCGATTCCCAATTCGTCACAGATTTCTTTGGCGACTCCATGAATGGCAACACTGGGTTTACCTGTCAGGTCCGTTACGACTTCGATGTCTTTCCAGCGGATCCCGCGGGACCAGCCTGTTCCCATTGCCTTGAGGACAGATTCTTTGACCGCCCAGCGGCCTGCATAAGATTGACTGGCTCCCTTGCGACTACTGCAATATGCAATTTCAGCCTGAGTGTAAACGCGATTAAGAAACAATTCGCCATGCTTTTCTATCATTTTGGCGATCCGCAGACATTCAATAATGTCGGTTCCCAGTCCAATCACGTTCATCGCACCAACCCTGTTGCCTTTTGGACCCGGTCAAGCACTTCCCGGCATTTAGTACGGGCCTTGCTTGCTCCCGCATTGAGAACGTCCTGAACATATCCCGAGTTGCTTTGCATGTCAGCCCGACGCTGCCAGGCCTCACGAAAGTAATCCGTGGCTGCTTCGGCGATCTTTTTCTTGACATCTCCATAACCGAAGCCACCTGTTCGGTAGATGCCCGCGAGTTCTTCCTTCTGCTCGTCGGATGCAAAAAGACTGTAGAGTTGGTAAAGGTGGTCGTCGTCAGGTTCTTTGGGATCCTCCATGGGGCGTGAGTCGGTGGAAATTCGCATGATTTTTTTACGAATCGCTTTCTCTTCTCCGAAAATCTCGATCGTATTGTCATAGCTCTTAGACATCTTTTCTCCATCGGTGCCGGGAACTTTGGCGGAGGTGTCAAGTAACTTGGCCTCGGGAAGGACAAAGCATTCATCAAAGTGGTGATTGAAGCTTTTAGCGATGTCGCGAGCAACCTCAATGTGTTGCACCTGATCTTGCCCAACGGGGACGATATTTGAATCGTATCCAAGAATGTCTGCTGCCATTAAGACCGGATAAGTGAACAGACCGGCATCGGCATTAATTCCTCTTTCTTTTTTCTCTTTGTAGGCATGGCAGCGTTCGAGCAACCCCATAGGAGTTCCTGTCATGAGGATCCAGGTGAGTTCTGAAATCTCAGAAATGTCCGATTGGACAAATAGGGATGCGTGATCAGGATCAAGTCCCAACGCTAACAAGTCCAATGCCGCCTCATAAGTTAACTGTTGAAGTAGCTCGTGATCACGAATGGTTGTCAGGGCATGCAGATTGGCTATGAAATAATATGCTTCGTCTGCGGTCTGCAGATCGATGTATTGGCGAATGGCACCGAAGTAATTACCCCAGTGAAAACGGCCGGTTGGTTGGATACCAGAAAGTACTCGCATGGCTATGTTGGTTACTCTTGTCTCTTCACTTGAAAAACTAGCTTTTATTTGATTTGACCGTTCCCACGATTTCTGAAACGGAACTCGCTCCAATTTCGTGCAATGCTCCCGGTAGTTGGTCGAGGAGTTTCATTGTAATGGTTGGTGCATAGTAATTTGCAGTTCCAATTTGCACGGCTGAGGCTCCTGCGACGAGGAATTGCATCACATCGTCAAGGTTCGCGATGCCGCCAATGCCAACGATTGGGATATCAACGGCAGCCGCTACCTGGAAAACGCATCGAAGCGAGACGGGTTTAATGGCAGGACCGCTCAGGCCACCCATGTCATTACCAAGGATTGGCCTGCGTTTTTTCCAATCAATCGCCATGCCGAGCAATGTGTTTGTCAGACAGACTGCATCTGCCCCACCTTTGGCCGCCCCTTCCGCAATCTCTATAACGCTCGTTACATTAGGGGTCAGTTTGGCTAGTACCGGCAGATCACAGTTATCCCGTACACCTTTAATAACTTTTTCACAGAGAGCCGGGTTACTTCCAAAGTCGACACCGTGTGCAACGTTTGGGCACGAAATATTTAATTCAAGCGCGTCAATACCGCCGTGCTCGGCAAGGCGTGACGCCAGTGAAATGTAATCTTCAGCACTCGATCCGGCGATGCTAACAATAAGTGGAGCAGGCTGTTGAGCTAAGTATGGCAGGTGGTGTGAGATGAAGGCCTCTATCCCATCGTTATCCAGCCCGATCGAGTTCAGTAGGCCGGAAGATGTCTCTACGGTACGATGTGGCGAGTTTCCTACTCGCATCTCAGTGGTTATCGTTTTGGGGACGATTCCCCCAAGTCGTGACAGGTCAACAATTTTTTCCATTTCCCGGGCATAACCAAAAGTTCCGGATGCTACCAGAATTGGATTGGGAAGTGTCAGCCTACCCAGTTGTACCTGCAAGTTAGAATCCGCTAAAGTCTCTGTCACGGTTGTGGCCCAAAAAAAACGATGCCAAAGTTAGAAAATACCCCTTAAGGTAATCTAACCTGACATCGATAGTTTCTCAATTATGGCAATCATGGTTTCGTCGCTCCTGCGTAGGTTGGCGACGGTCGATACGGACGCTCCGCTCACCCGAGGAGAGCTCGCGTTTTCAGCAAAGGGTGATTGTGCTATCTAAATAACACCACCATGGACGCGCTGAGGAGCCATGTGGTCCGGTTGATCCATGTGCCAAAATCGCTCCCAGAAGTTCAGAATCTGACGTTGGTTTTCAGATGTGAAGATCAACTGTTGAGTACGGCGGGCCCGGTCTCCGGAAAATGCAGGAATAATGCAGCCTACGCTTGTGCTGAGTGCGGCGAAAAGTAATACGGCGTAAAACATGCGTCGCATTGTAAATCCTCCTTGAAGGTCGTGAGCTAATCGTCCTGATTAGCTATCCAGATTGATTGCCATAATCCTGGATTGGTTATTGTTTCGACTATTCGTGGATAACGAAATCACTGAACGGTCGCGTATAAGTACACAATTAGTAGGAGGCTTGCAATACGACTTTGTGAGATTAGATTGGCGGCAGAGATTGTTCGGAGTCATCCGAGTCCAAGGGTGTTGGAATTTCACCCAGTGGCAGTTGGAAACTTTCGAGGTTCCAGCCAATAGGGTTGGCTTCTCGAATCTTTTGTTCCATTTCTTTTCCCGGCTTAAAGGTGACAACAAATTTGGCGGGAACATCCACCGGTTCACCTGTTTTGGGGTTTCTGCCAACTCTGGCCTTGCGTTCTTTGCATTCAAAAACACCGAAGTTTCTTAGTTCGATTCTGCCATGATCGGCAAGCATCTGAACGATCGAGTTTAAGGTCCTTTGAACGAGAGTTTTGGCACTTTGCTGTGACAGTCCGGATTCTTCGGCAATGGTTTTAACGATATCTTTTTTTGTCTTGCTTCGAGGCATGATTTTAAGATCGATTTTCCAATGAACGAAGGTGTTACAGGACTTCAAGTGTCGTGCTTTGAGAACGCTCTAAGTGTAGAAATCACAGGCATTTAAGTCAAATAGACTAACCTGTGGATTTCAATTCTCTTTATTGTGTTGCCGTCCTCCTTGGTAGTTTGTGGTCTGTTTTCGAGCGCTTTTCGCGCATTTTTATCCAAAACGCACGGCGCCCACACTATTTCCATCGAGTTCTGAGTCCATAATCTTGAGGTAATCGATAAAGTTTTACTAATCGCTATAATTGGAATCGTTACTTTCCACCGCTGAAACTGTAGAGTATTTATTTTGACGAGCGAAACGCCCTGGTATACCGATGGATTACGCTTTGAATGTAGTCAGTGTGGTGATTGCTGTACGGGGGCTCCTGGTTTTGTTTGGGTGAGCCAAGCTGAGATAGACGCCATTGCCGAAGAAGTAGGTATGGCGTCGGAGCAGTTCGAGGATACCTATGTCAGGAAAATTGGAGCACGGCGGTCTCTACGGGAGTTTCCCAATGGTGACTGTGTTTTTTTTGACACGGAAAATAAAGGTTGCCAGGTTTATGGAGCTAGACCTATTCAGTGCAGAACCTGGCCGTTTTGGGACTCTAATTTGAAAAGTGAAAAATCCTGGAAAGAAACTTGTGAAGAATGTCCTGGGAGCGGTGCCGGCAAGGTTTACTCTCTTGAGGAGATTGAAGGCCAGCGAAAGCAAATGAGGATTTAGCTAGCCGCCGATTTGATACATTGCCCGCTTAGGTTTTTCAAAATCCGGAGTATCGATCCCGTGAGCTGGCTTCTTGTTGGCCACACAATCGCGAATGAGTTGTTCGAGTTGCGCGTCACAACTACCGTCCCGAAGCATTTGGCGAGCATCCCATTCGGCAATCGAAAACAGGCAATTTCGAACTTTACCTTCTGCAGTAATTCTTAAACGGTTACAGGAATCGCAAAACGGTTCGGAGACGGGGTTTATGAATCCAATCCGCCCCTCACCGGAAGCAAACTTGAAGTCGACGGCTGGCTGGCTGGCGTCGGGGCGTTCTGCTGCCAGAAGTGTACCAAACTCTTTTTCTAGAACCTGGCGTATTTCCTGACCGGTAAGGACTGCCTGACTCCCCCAGTTGTCATCCGCGTCGAGTGGCATGAATTCAATAAAACGAAGTTCCAGAGAGCGTTCTAGAGCGAAATGGGCCAGAGGCAGGATCTCGGTCTCGGTCAGGCCTCGAATGGCAATCGCATTGAGTCGTATTCTTCTCATACCGACTTCCTGAGCAGCCTGGATTCCTTCGAGCACTTTGTCGATCCCGCGGCGTCTTGAAAGCCGGAAAAACGTTTCGTCGTTTAATGTGTCGAGGCTAATGTTGATACGATCCAGACCTGCCTGCTTAAGCGCCTCGGCCTGATCAGCAAGTAATACGGCATTAGTTGTTAACGCAATATCCGTGATGCCGTTAAGTTTGTGCAGTTCCCGAATTAATTGAGGCAGGTCTTTACGGAGAAGGGGCTCCCCTCCGGTTAAACGAATCTTATTGACGCCGAGTTCTGACGTGATGCGTGCAAAACGAATGAGCTCTTCGAAGGTTAAAATTTCATCACGTGGTTTGAACTCTACATTCTCCTCCGGCATGCAGTAGAAGCAACGGATGTTGCAGCGATCAGTCACACTCATACGGAGGTTTGTGTGGATTCTTCCTAAGCTGTCGGTGAGTGAAGGTCTCCTCTGCATGGGTCAGTCCTCCATTCCCGGGTGAACCCATTGCTGTGTTCCGTCAGACCAATTTTCTTTCTTCCAAATGGGAACCTCTTGCTTGAGGGTGTCGATAAGCCACTGTCCACATTCAAAAGCGGTGACTCGATGAGGGGAACTGACGGCGATGGCGACACTGGCTTCTCCTGGTAGAAGGTGTCCTAGGCGATGGACGATTGTAATCTCAATGATGTCCCAGCGTTGGCGAGCCGTGGCTTCCAGTGCTTCCAGTTGTTTTATCGCCATTGATTCAAAACATTCATAATCCAGCGAATCTGTTTCGCGGGTTCCCGTAACATTTCTTGTGGTACCAAGAAAAAGAACGACAGCTCCGGCTCGATTGTTCTGGACAGACTCGAGGACTGCGTTGTTGTCGATAGGGTCGTTCGTAATGCGGATCATGTAAACAAAATGCTAAGATTTGAAATTGGTGAGGAGGGTTATGCTCCGCCACTCACCGGTGGAATGATAGCTAGAGACGAATTTTCGGTCACAATAGTAGTATCGGTCGCAAATTCGTCGTCGACAGCAAATCTGCAGTGAGTAGTGATTTCGCTAAGTGCCGGGCAGGCAGCAATGACTGCCTGTTTAAGATCGCCTACGGTGGTGGGTGTGGGGCAATCGATTTCCAGATTGGTCGTGCCCGCCTTTTGCACAGCGACGGCAAATAGCTTGATGTAAAGCGTCATGACGTGGTTAAGTCTCGGGATGGTTGTGCTAACTGCTGACTTACCTGAGGGGCCAGACGATAAGCGTGAGCTAATAATTTGATCGGATGGAGGGTCGGCTTTGTGGTTCCTTGCTCCATTTGGATTTTACACGCGCTGCACTCGGTCGTCCCTACCTGAATTGCAGAATCTCTCATCGTACTGATCAGCCCCCAGCCACTACGCAGGCTATTTCGATAGTTTTTCTTCTGTAAACCAAATGTCCCTGCCATACCGGAACAGCCTTTTTCGATGCGCTGAACGGTAAGTCCGGGGATTAGCTGCAGTAGATGTTCGCCCGGTGTGAATTTCTCCAGGGCTCTTAGGTGGCAAGGCAAATGATATCCAACCTGATAGTTCACCGGTTGTAGATCAAGCTCCAGTTTGCCGTCTTCGTGTAGTCCCCATAAATAGTGACAGGCATCCTGCGTGTTTTCAGCGACTAACTGAGCGTCGTCATCACCAAGGAGGTTTGGGTATTCCTGAGTTAAGCACATAGCAGCAGTAGGCTCCGTGGTAACGATTGTATATCCTAGCCTGACAGCCTCGGCAAGCATGGTTACATTTCGTCGGGCAATGGCCCGCGCATAATCCATGTCGCCTTCTGCGATGGCGGAACTGGTTGACCACTGTTGTTCGCTAGGGACAAAGACGCTAATCCCGTGATGCTTTAAGACTGCCACAAGACATTTAGCGAGGTCCGGATCGAACCAGTTCGCAAAAATGTCGACGAAATACAAGGTTTTGTTACCAGGTTCTCGATTTGATTTCGTTAGCCGATTTCTTGCGGCCCATTTAAGAAAACTGGTCCCCGCAACCTCGGGGAGCTTCCTTCCCTGGGCGAGTCCAGTGAGTTTTTCCAGCAGCCATCGCATTTGTCGATTACGAATGCTCCAGTTGTAGAACCAACGGAAACGGTGAGCCCAACGAGCGGTTCGGTCGAGCTTGGTGTAGATCGAGTCGGTTATTTTTAGTCCATTAGAACTTACGTATTGCGCTTTGGTTTCTTGCACAATTTTAGGAATGTCAACACCTGCCGGACACTCTACCCGACATTGATGGCAGTTGACACATAAGTCTGCCATGGCTTTGGTTTCTTCCTCCCCGAGAGTGCTTAGAGGTAGTCGCCCTGTGATAACTCCTCGTAATAGATTGGCTTTGGCTCGCGGGCTGGCTTCTTCACGTGGAGCGAATTGAAAGATCGGACACATCCGAGTTGCTTCTGATTCGTCACGACATCGTGCACATCCGTTACAAGCTCGTGAGCTGTATGCTAACTCTTCCGGTGTCCAGGCAAGTTGCAGATCCATGGGAGGGCGTTGTTCCTGCTCCTGATTGGTTACGTCGGCCATGAAACGGCGTGGCGTAGCCAGGTTGACACTGACAGGTCGCAGGTTGTTGTGGATGGGTTGAGGCATTTCGGAAATGACTTTGCCGGGGTTGAGAATATGCCGTGGATCAAATACCCGCTTTACTTCCGCAAAAACATCGTAGAGTGGGCCAAATTGTTTCCGCATAAACCACGTGCGACTGAGACCACTTCCATGCTCGCCACTAATGGTTCCACCGGCCTCAATAACGGGCTGGTAAATGTCATTGGCGATCGCATGTAGCTTACGAACGTCACTTTTGTTGTCGACGTTTAGTAGCGGACGAATATGTAGTACTCCGTGACTGGGGTGTCCGAAGAGAGAAGCGGTTGTCGCGTGTTTTTGAAGCGCAGCGTAGATTTGGGGTAAAACTTCCGGGAGTTTTGCTGGTGGAATGGCGATGTCTTCCACAAAAGGAATTGCCCGTGAAGAACCTTCCAGACGGTAAAGAGTCGGGATGACGTTCTGAGTGATCGACCAGGCCTGTTTGATTTCCACCTTTTCTAACGCCAGGCGACTAGCAAATGCGAGGTGATGCTGTTGTTGAATGGCTTCACTAATCCTGGCCAATCGATCTCGGATTTCGTTTCTACTGGTTCCTTCCACTTCTACGAGGAGCATTGCTTCCGCATCATCCGGGATGGAACGCACAAAGCGGGGGTCCGTTTCTCGGGCAAGGACTAAGAGCCGGCGGTCCATAAGGTCGCAGGCAGAGATGTCCATATTGCCCAGTAATTGAGAGGCCTGGGTGGCTTTGTCGATCCGATCGAAGAAGAGCAATAGTACGCCAGTTTGCTCGGGGATAGGGGTGGTCCGAACGGTTGCTTCCGTGATGAGGCCAAGCGTTCCCTCGGAACCGACGAGCAGCTTCGTCAGGTCCAGGTGGTCCTCCCGTATTAATTTATCCAAATGGTACCCACAACGGTGGACAGGAGCCTTAGGTGTATGTTTCAGTATGGTTTGCTGGTGGGTCGTCAGGATGCTGCGTATTCGTTCCTGGATTTCGTCCAGACGGGAAACGATTGGTGCTTCGACGGGGTCTGAGAGAGCTCGTTTGATAGGGATGGCACAGAGGGTTTCCGTGTTTGACTCGCGATTAAGCCTGAGCACGGAACCGTCCGCAAGAACAACTTCGAGTTCTTCCACGTGGAATCGAGGGCTGCGGTATTTGAGCCAATGGCTGCCGCTGTTGTCCAGTGCCAGAACGCTTCCCATGGTCGTGACATCACGGTTACTCGGATCCGGTCCAAACATGCGATGGTGTTTTGCCAGGTATTTATTAAGTCGAGCGAGGATGACCCCGGGTTGAATACGGACTCGCTCCCCGTCGAATGCAAGAATCCGACGCATCGAATGGGCAAAGTCGATGATAATACCCGGTCCGAGGGATTCGCCAGCCAGTCCGCTGCCGGCGCCCCGTGCATGGATGGAAATGTGGTGTTCGTTGGCATATTGTATACAGGCGACGACATCCTGAGTATGCAATGGGCGAACTACAGCCAACGGTCGAATTTGGTAGATGCTGGCGTCGCTGGAATAAAGTTGCAGAGTAAGGTCGTCACACCGGACCTCACCCTCAACCACGCCTCGCAGGTCTTCCAGAATGCGAGCTCGTTCCTGATCCATTGCTAACCTGTGTTACGCCCCGGCCTGTCTTGAATCATCGTCCGCTTGATTCTGGGCCTCTTGTTCCAGCCATTGGCGTTCTTTTTCAGCTCTTTCGAGTCGAACGCGTTGTTGGTGATATTTTTCATGGACCTCGAGATTGAAGGGCTGATATTCCGGAGAATCATCGAAGCCACGAAATTCACTATTACACTTATAACATTGTAATAGATTTTTCATGAAAATATAAAACAACAGGTCTATTCCAGCGAATATGAAGAGGATTAGAAAAGTCCAAAACAGGTTGTGATAAGCGTAGGCAATCGTGCTAAGCGTTGATCCCAGTGCGATGATGGAAATTCCCAGACGCTGATTGAACTGCTTCCTGTAATAAAGTTCATGACTACCACAAATCGGACATCGTTGTAGTATGTGGTTGCCTTCTTCGTCTTTGTCTAAGAATGACTTTGGAAAGGCTTGCTTGGCAGCGCAGCGCGTACATGAAACAGCCTGAGAGTCTGCTGTAAAAGGTACGCGGGTGACCTTGTCGCAGGTCTTACAAAAATAGGTTACGTTCATGCCGGATGGAGAGTTAAATCGAAGGTCTTATTCTACCTTGAGACTACAGTGGGTATAGGACGTTATCTGCTAAAACACGAGCTGTTAGTTCACCAATGAATACAACAATGGTGGCCGCATACAGGATTCCGGTGGCACTCTGAGTATTGGGTACTCGTAATGTCAGAAAAGTCATGTAAATGAGTCCAAGACTGACGATAAGGCCTGCAATCCACCGCAGTGATACGAAAATCCACCACGTATTGGTGACTTCAGTGTTGAGAATAGTGAGTGTCGTACCGGTGCCTGACAAAAGGGTACGTAATGCGATCGCAACGACACACAGCCAGAGCAGTTTTCGCAGTGGTTTCAGGTCCATGGTGGGAGTGTTTAGATACCAATGACCCAGCAGCATGGCTGTCGTCACACTGCCCACCACAAGTCCTGAGGTAATGATATCAGCCAGCAATACCAGGTGGTGAGATGTTGTGTTATTCGTCGGCAAGACGCTGCTTTGATAGGCGGTCGTTAACGTAAGTGCCGTCAAAATAACGAGGATCCATTGTCCAGGCTTTGTCTTTTCGTAGAGCCAACTGACGGCGCCGGCATAACTGAGTACAGCATTGGTGATCACTAGTATTAACAAGCTGGCTTGGCTAGCCAGACGTTCACTGGTCTCCGGTAAATATTCGTCGGAAACGGTCCAGACAACCAGCCCACCAAACACATTGAGGCCCATGATGACCCATAAATGCACTTTGAAAAATCCACTGGTGACGTGCCTGGGGTTTGTGATGGCCATGGCAAGAGAAACCCCAAAGCTGAGTCGCAATACAAATTGCAGGATTTCCCAAAGTAGAGACACGTTTAATTCCTAATGCTGTTTTTCCGTAGATCAGTTGTACGATTTCTGAACGGCTGAAAAATTGGGGTTTTTGATGCTGCGCAGGGCAGTAGCTATTCCGGTGTTATCTAGACTCAGATGCACGATGATTTTAGTGTTTTGTCTTGAACCTACCGCCGTTTGGTTAGTTCGTTGCGAAGTGCCAGAAGTTTACTTATACCTGTTACGTGCCGATTTGGAATATAGGTTAGATAGTCAGGTTTTCGATGAGTGAGAGTTACGGGCATCCCCCCGCTTCCTTTTTTAAGGGGAATTCTTTCGTCAATCATCATTTTTCCATACAGAGCTCTTCAATCCACATGTAGGTAAATGGCGGTTCGGCTAGCGAGTCAGCCCGGGAAGTATCTCTGTATCCACATCCGAATTGCCCGAATAGGGGCCTAACGCAAACCGGTGGATTCAAATACGTCTCTTGCTACCCCCGCGGTGAATCCATTTTCGACACCCTTCACGATAACAGATACTGCGTTATGACTATGGAGACTCTCGTTATGGGACGCAACAATTCTAAAGTCTTTAATATTTGGTTCGTTATTAAGCTTTTCGTACAATAACCGCACTGCATCTTCTACAAATTTGAGATATGAAGCATTCATTTCAGCAAAAGCTTGTTCGTCTTCTCTCTTAACGATGACCTGCGTTTCCGTTTGCAGGGCAGCGAGGCATAATTCCTGTAGGTCTTCAACCCACAAGACCTCGTCAAAATTTACACTTACGCGAGCTACACTTCGCTGGCTGTGGGGTACCGTGGCTCGATTACGATATTTCTCTGCATGTTCGCTCAACTCAAAGCTGCAAGGGCAGGCAGATGAGTAAATGAAATCAAAATGAATATACTTTTCAAAATCCCCTTCTTTCGTCAAATTACCTTCAAATACCACATCGTAGTATTGATACCCCTCTAAATCACTTCGGAGACTCTTTTGTCCGATAGGGTATGAGATTTTTAACATAATCCGGGAGTCGAAACACATCAGATTTTCTTTGTATGTTTCTAAAACGTCTTTGATTTTATTGGTGCTGAATGTCTCGTCTTTGTGAGCGTAAAAACTCCTCATGATCCGAGACATGTTGATGCCCTTTTTATGGGCTTCGAGGCTAACGCTACCCGTCACACTCGTCTCGAGTTCGATCGTGGAACCGTCCCTCTTTTTATAGGTCAGCGGCAGTCTGAAATTATGTATGCCCACCTGTTGAATAGCGACCGGGGCACCCTGTATTAAACTCGACGGGCCATTTTGCAAATCAGGTAGAGAGGATATATATTCCTCGTCAACCGTTAGTTCGCGGTCGTAGGTCCGTATAGGTGAAGCGTAGCTGCTGCTATACTTTTCTCCCATAATCTCTCTCGCAACGGCATCCTTGGTTCCAGCAGGACTGGCGTGAGTTTGCTCTTGGTTAGACATATCGTCTTCAGTTAATTCGCTGTGGTTTGGATAATAGCCTATTGCTTAAGCCTCTATACTAGATTGCAATGGTGGATTCGTAAATAAGGCCCTTTACTCGAACCCTTCGAGGTGAATTTCGGGGATGAGGTCCGGAATAATGTCGATTTTGGGAAATTCTTCTGTGCTATCTAGTATCTCCTGACAGCAGGCGGTTAATTCGCGGATGAGTTTTTCGATATTGCAACCTAAATGTGTCGGGGCGAAAGGTTCCAAATAGGCGGTGCTTGAAAGAAATAGTTTTTTTGCTCCGCGAATATTTCCGTTGCCGAAGTGGTGCAGGCAGACGGCAACCTGAATAAGCCCTTGGAAGAATTTGCGGTCTTCGGCATGGTATTCTTGCCAGAGTTCCTCCCAGGCATCGTGAGCCTCAAAGAATTCGACATCATTAAAAAGTTCGATTCCTTCATGGTATTTTTCGACGTTGAATGGATGGTCGCTCATGGGGTTTTGCTCCTTTAGGCTTTCCGGCTCGTCGAATAATTTCTACACGTGCTATATTGGATAGGATGAGACGTTGACGAACGTACCCTTTAGTATAACCTTCCTTCTCGTCGTACCAATATGACCGCTTCCCGCGAAGAAAAGAACTATGCACGCCGCGTTGTTCGCCATCTGGCGAAACATTACGCCGACGCTGAATGTGCTTTGAATTATGAGACGCCGTTCCAATTGTTGATTGCCACGATCTTGTCGGCACAGTGTACCGATGAGCGAGTTAATATCGTCACGGCAGGATTGTTTGCAAAATATCCAACTGCATATGAGTTGGCTAAAGCAACGCAAAAACAGGTAGAGAAAATTGTAAAGAGTGCGGGGTTTTACCGAGCGAAGGCAAAAAACATTCGAGCCTGTGCTAAGGAACTCGTTGAAAAGTATCAGGGGCAGCCCCCAAGGGAACTAGATCAATTGGTTGCGCTGGCCGGCGTTGGCAGAAAAACGGGTAACGTGCTATTGGGCACGGCCTTTGGGATTCCTTCCGGGGTGGTGGTGGATACACATGTGGGAAGGATCAGTCGACGACTCGGGATTACCTTTGAAAAGGATCCGGTCAAGGTGGAGCGGGATTTGATGTCGGTTCTTCCGAAGAAAGATTGGATCTATTATTCTCATCGCATGATTCATCACGGACGGGCTATCTGTGATGCGCGTAAGCCAATTTGTGATGAATGCAGCATGAAGAATTTCTGCCCTCGAATCGGAGTGAAATGAATTAGCGGGGAAGTTGGAAGCTATTCCAACAAAAAAAGTGGCCGACAATTTGCGTAAAGCGGCGCAAAATGCGATAACCAAATGCTGGTTTATGCACCGTGCTTTTCTCCCTCTAACCCGCACTCCATTTCGGATCGATAGCTCGATGATTCTTTCTGGTCAGGAAATTAAAAAACGCCTCGGCGATACGATTAACCTCGAACCGTTTAATGAAGATAATCTCAACCCGAATAGTTATAACCTGACGCTGCATGATGAAGTCATGGTGTACGAGGAAGTTGTCCTCGACATGCGTCAGGTGAACCGAGTGCGTCGACTGAAGATTCCTGAATCCGGCCTGGTCTTGAATCCCAATCAGTTGTATCTAGGTAGAACCGTAGAGCGGACAGAAACCCATGATCTGGTTCCGATGATTGAAGGCCGTAGTTCGATCGGCCGGCTGGGGTTGTTCGTGCATGTGACTGCTGGATTCGGTGACGTGGGATTTAAAGGGTTTTGGACTTTGGAAATGTTTGCCGTGCAACCGGTGAAAATATATCCGGGCGTACAAATCTGTCAGATCTTCTATCATGAGGTTGCCGGCGATATTCAGGAGTATAAGAGCTCTAAATATCAAAATAATCGTGACATTCAGCCCAGCCTGCTCTATCGCGAATTAAATCCCGATGCGGAGTCTGAGTCCCCACAAATGACGTTAAATTTCAAAAAAACGTCAAACGCGGATGATTCTTAGGCTTCCCGTGGCCGCTCTCTACTTTTGAGAGAGCAAATCATCCGATAAAATAAGCTTCTGATGCTGCGCGTGTCATAATTGGTAGGTTGCAGCCTTATCTGCCGTATAAAAATAACTAATTAAGAAGAAATGGTTGACTCAATGAGCGATTCGACTCCTTTTGATCCATTTAATACCCGTGACACTTTCGACAGTGGTAGTGGCGACGTAGGTATTTATCGTTTATCCCGCCTGCAAGAACAGGGGATTGGTGATATTGGTAAACTTCCTTACTCCATTCGAGTACTACTCGAGTCTGTCTTACGTAACTGCGATGGTTATGTTGTCGAGCAAGAGGACGTTCGTAATCTCGCAAACTGGAATGCGGCGGATCCAGGCACTAAAGAAATTCCATTTAAGCCAGCACGGGTTGTATTGCAGGACTTTACCGGCGTGCCGGCAGTCGTTGATCTTGCGGCCATGCGATCAGCCATGCAACGTCTTGGTGGCGATCCGAAGAAAATCAATCCACTGATTCCTGTCGACCTGGTGATTGACCACTCAGTACAGGTTGACCGTTTCGGCAGTGAAGATGCTCTAATCGATAATGTTGCTCTGGAATTCAAACGTAATAACGAGCGATACGAATTCCTGCGGTGGGGCCAGAAGGCATTTGATAATTTCCGGGTCGTGCCCCCAAATGTTGGTATTGTTCATCAGGTCAATCTCGAGTTCCTGGCGGGCGGCGTATTTAAACGCGAAGACCAGGAAGGTACCGTAGCCATTCCGGACACACTGGTGGGAACCGACAGTCATACCACGATGATTAATGGTCTTGGAGTCGTCGGCTGGGGAGTCGGTGGTATCGAAGCAGAGGGGGTCATGTTAGGCCAGCCTATTTACATGCTGATGCCTCAAGTGGTCGGCTTTGAACTGACCGGCGAGTTGCCCGCGGGAGCAACGGCGACGGACTTGGTGCTGATGGTTGTCGAAATTCTGCGTCAGGAGGGTGTTGTCGGAAAGTTCGTAGAGTTCTATGGTTCAGGCGTGGCCAAGATGTCTTTGGCTGATCGGGCAACCATTGCGAATATGGCACCCGAATATGGAGCGACGATGGGCTTCTTCCCGGTAGATGATGAAACGCTGAATTATTTGCGTAAGACCGGCCGGAGTGAAGAAGAAGTTACGTTGGTTGAGCGGTATACCAAAGAGCAGGGACTGTTTGTGACTGCAGATACGCCAACTCCGACCTATTCAAGCAATGTAAGTCTCGATTTGTCTAAGGTTGTGCCATCCTTGGCAGGTCCAAAGCGTCCGCAGGATCGAGTGTCCCTAGCTGATATGAAACCGGCATTTGAAACAACTCTGCGGAGTCCTGTGAACCAACGTGGTTTTGCCCTGGAAGGTCAATCTCTGGATGCCACGGCTACGGCCCATTTGGATTCAGGCGACATTGATATTACTCACGGGTCGGTTGTTATTGCCGCGATTACTTCATGCACAAACACAAGCAATCCTTCGGTCATGCTAGCTGCCGGGCTGTTGGCTCAGAAGGCAGCTGCCAAAGGGTTAAATGTAAAACCTTATGTGAAGACCAGCCTGGCGCCGGGGTCACGGGTTGTAAGTGACTATTTGGATAAAGCTGGATTGACTGATTCGCTAAAACAACTTGGCTTCCATGTTGTCGGATATGGTTGTACCACCTGTATTGGAAACAGTGGCCCATTGCCACCGCCAGTTTCAGCAGCAATCCATGAGGCAGATCTGGTAGCCTGCTCAGTACTATCCGGCAATCGGAATTTTGAAGGTCGTGTTAGTCAGGATGTGAAGGCAAACTACCTGGCGAGTCCACCGCTGGTCGTAGCTTATGCCTTGGCCGGAACAACCTTGATCGATTTTGATACGGAACCACTTGGTCAGGATCGTGATGGAAATGATGTGTTCCTGAAAGATATCTGGCCTTCACGGGATGAAGTAGCTGGAGTTCTTAATTCTGCGATTGACAGCGAAATGTTCGTAAACCGCTATGGGAATGCCTTTGATTCAAATGAAAAGTGGAATGCCATTGCGGTTGATTCGGGTGATATTTACTCGTGGAATGACACTTCGACTTATATTCAAGAGCCACCGTTTATGGTCGATCTTCCGGTCGAAGTGCCTCCGATTGAGCCGTTGTCAGGAGCACGCGCCTTAGCGATGCTCGGCGACAGCACGACGACAGATCATATCTCACCGGCAGGCGCTATTGCTAAAGACAGTCCGGCCGGGTTGTTTTTACAAGATAAAGGAGTGGAGCCCGTTGATTTTAATAGTTATGGATCACGACGAGGTAACGACCGGGTGATGCTACGCGGGACGTTTGCAAATATTCGTATTCGTAATCAACTTGCACCAGGCACCGAAGGCGGTGTCACACGCTATCTGCCAACGGATGAGATTATGTCAATCTATGATGCGGCGATGAAATATAAAGAAAGTGGAACGCCGTTAGTGATTCTGGCCGGTGCTGAATATGGTACGGGTAGTAGTCGAGACTGGGCGGCCAAAGGGACCCAGTTGATGGGGGTTCGAGCCGTAATTGCTGCAAGTTACGAAAGGATTCACCGCAGTAATCTGGTGATGATGGGCGTGCTGCCGTTGGAATTGGTGGATGGCCAGACGGCTCAAGGGCTCGGCTTAAGCGGCGAAGAAACGTTTGATGTTATCGGTTTAGATGACTCGCTGCAGCCATTATCGACGCTCACGGTGAGAGCAACGTCTACAGATGGCAGTGTGACCGAATTCGAAGCGAAAGTAAGAATCGACACACCCGTTGAAATGGATTACTACCGAAATGGTGGTATTCTTCAGACGGTGTTGCGAAAGCTGCTTTAATCCCAGTTTCAGGAAGACGACTAACGACTTTTAAAAGAGCTCTGCGCTGTCTAACGGCAACGCAGAGCTCTTGGTCTTAGTTTCTGATGATAGAGTTCGCTAAAGCTCGAGCCTCTGTCAGACCTTTTAGGCTGCAGCGAGCTGCAGACCTGATTCCACGCGAACTTCATCAAGGAATTCCTCGATGATGCGAAAGTCCATTGCCGTTGCGGAAGGGGCTTCCGGGTGGAATTGAGTGCCCATGGCAACCCAGCCCTCTTCGGTGTGTTCGATCGCTTCGATTACTCCGTCAGGACACCGTGCGGTGACGATAAAGCCGGGTGCAACTTCGTCGATTGCCATATGATGATTTGAATTCACACGGATTTCCCCATCTCCATAGATGCGTTCCAGAATAGAGTCGGGAGTGATGTCCAGACCATGGCGGTGTGCCGGGTCCTGAGGGTCGCGGTGAGGAACGGCATTTGGCAAAGCCTCTGGAATGTGAAGGTGAAGATTGCCTCCGGCAGTGATATTCAACAGTTGCATGCCAACACCAATGCCAAAAACGGGTAGCTTGCGTTGGAAGATTAGACGAGCAAGTTGTCGGTCGAAGATTTCCCGGCGAGCACTCATCAGACGACACGACGTATGTCGCATAAATCCGTCACGGTGAGGATCGAGGTCCAGACCTCCAACAAGAATGAACCCGTCAAGGGTGTCGAGGACTGCTTCGATGTCATCTTCTTCGTCCATAATAGGAACCATGACAGGAATGCCGCCAGCTCGTAGCACGCAATCGGAATATCCAGCAGCCAGATAGAAATAGGCGGCAGTATCTTTAGTTTCACTCTTGTAATCAATGTTGATGCCGATCAATGGTTTTTTCTGCATCTGTAATCCCTTTCAGATACTTGGAATAACTATCAAGGAAAGCTATTCCAAAACTAAGACTAAAAAACCAGAACGGTATCCCGGGCTGACAGAAGGTCATGCAAGATTGAATGTACAGAGCCTGTTGTGTGACTGTAGTAATTCAGAAACTGAATATTGGCTGAACGAGAATGCTAACGAAATCAATTCTTTTGAACGATTAGCAACGCGTTTCAGATATTGCTCAGAACCAAATCCACTTCCCTCCTCCTGAGTTCGGTAAGATTTGTGAGAACGATTCAGTTTCGCCCCCCTGCATGTGGCCTGCGATCAGACCCGGGAAGTGAAATCCTTTTCGGATACCGTTCTGTGTTCTCCTTAAACAGTTGCAATATCTGAGTTAATCTTGTGGGAAGCAAGAAGACAAGATTGTGACAACTCCCCACGTTTTTTTCAAACACTTGCCGGTATTTTGTTCCGAAAAAAAGCCGTACCACTATATGTAGTGCTAGCTGATAGCAAATTGCACAAGATGTCGTTTTAAAACTTTTGTAAGTTACGTTTCAAAACTCTTAAAACTAGGATGCCGTTAGGAATTTGCAGGTTGAAGAAGGCTATTTCCCTTGTTGAAACGTATTACTTCTACGATGGTTTCTATGCTTATCAGTGTCATAAGGATGAGATAGAATCGGGACATGCGTTATACAAATGTAGCTATCGAATCGCTCGGTTATACGCTGCCATCTGAAATCGTCACGACGTCGGAAATAGAGCAGCGGCTTGCCCCTGCCTATCAGCGAATGCGATTGCCTGAAGGGCGGTTGGAACTAATGACGGGCATTGCCGAACGTCGTTTTTGGGAACGAGGGATTCTACCGGGAGATAAGTCTATTGAATCAGGCAAACAGGCTATCGCGGCGGCCGATATTGATCCTCAGAAGATTGGCATGCTGATTCATGGTTCGGTTTGTCGGGACCATCTTGAACCCGCCACGGCATGTCGTGTTCATGATGGATTGAAACTGCGAAGAGACTGTATGATTTATGATTTGTCCAACGCATGTCTTGGCCAGCTAAACGGCATAGCTTTAGCCGCCAATGCAATCGAACTTGGGCAAATTGAAGCAGCATTGATCGTAGGAACAGAGGACAGTCGGCATTTAGTTGAAAATACGATTCGCTCTCTTAATGTCGATGAGTCCTGGACACGTAAAACGATTAAAATGGCGGTTGCGTCACTAACGATCGGGTCAGCGAGTTCAGCAATTTTGCTAACTCATCGAGAGATCAGTCAGACTGGAAACTTTCTGCGATCAATAACGGCTCAGGCCAACACTCAATTCCACAATCTTTGCCAAAGTGGAAAAGACGAAGCTGTTGCCGATGACATGCGTCCTCTGATGAATACGGATTCAGAGCGTCTTATGTCTGAAGGGATCCAAACAGGGATGACAACCTTTGATCAGTTTTTGACGGATTCGCAGTGGACGCGTGAAGATATACATCAGTCATTTTGCCATCAGGTAGGTGCCGCTCATCGAAAACTGATGTTGGAGTCACTCGGCCTTCCCGAAGCGAATGATTTTTCAACTTTCCAATGGCTTGGTAATACGGGCTCGGCAGCCTTGCCTGTCACGTTGGCGATTGGTGTTGAACAGGGCGCTGTTGATGCCGGCAGTAACCTTGGATTGCTTGGTATCGGTTCAGGTATTAATTGTCTGATGGTCGGTGCGACCTGGAATGAAAGCCGGGTTGGCACGAACACTCCCCGTTAAGCTTCTGGCTGCTGGATTTGAATCGTACGTGGGACGCCGTCTATTTGCTACAATGGCATTAGCAACTAGATCACTGTATCCCGAGGAGTTCAGCACGTGGAATTTGCATGTCAGCTTAATCGCCGAGACTTTGCCCGGGCTTCTGCTGTAGCGGCAGTCGCCGCTTCGTCATTACCAGCCGCTGAGAACAAGGGGTACATCGATGCCCATGTTCACGTCTGGACGCCTGACACGAAACGTTATCCGTTGGATTCCTCTTTTAAAAAGGAGGACATGCAGCCATCAAGCTTTACCCCGAAACAGTTGTTCTCTCATTGCCATCCGGTGGGCGTGGACCGAATTGTTCTTATCCAAATGAGCTTCTATCGATTTGATAATAGTTACATGCTGGACATGATGGAGCAGCATCCAGGCGTTTTTGGTGGAGTGGCTGTCATTGACGAAAATGATCGACCCGCCCGGGAGATGGTTAAGCTCGCACGTCAAGGAGTCCGGGGCTTTCGTATCCGGCCCGATACTCAAACCCCCGATCAGTGGCTGTCCGGTGAGGGGATGCATGATATGTGGAAGGCTGGTGCCAAGCACGGCTTGGCCATGTGTCATTTGATTGATGCTGAGTTTCTAGGATCGGTTGACAAAATGTGTGAACGTTATCCGGATACCCCGGTTGTTATCGACCATTTCGCTAGGATCGGCGTGGATGGCCAGATTCGTGAAAAGGACGTGGCGACTCTTTGTGAGCTGGCGAAGCATAAAAACGTGACGGTCAAGCTGTCAGCTTATTACGCGTTAGGTGAAAAGGCGGCACCGTACCAGGATTTGTTGCCAATGATCAAATCCTGTATCGACGCATACGGTGTGGAGCGATTGATGTGGGCTAGTGATGGACCATTTCAGGTCGTGGATGGGCATGAATATGCCCCGTCATTTAATCTTATTCAGGAGGCTGACTTCCTATCCGACGGGGATAAAGAATGGTTGTTGCGTCGCACCGCAAAGAGAGTTTTCTACTCATAATGTCAAAACGATACCTGATCAGAATCCTGGTCCTTTTGGCTTTGGCAGCAGATCTTAGCTGGCACTATTGGGGTGCGCAGAATTCAGAGTCGGATAAATACCCGAATCGTCCCATCACGTTGATTGTTCCATTTGGCCCTGGGGGGGAAAGTGATACCTTTGCCCGGATGATCCAAAAGGCGATTGCTGACAATGGATTTCTTGGGCAGGAGGTTGTTGTTAAGAATGTAGGCGGGGCCGGAGCGACGATTGGAAGTGGTCAGGCACGTAAGGCAGATCCGGATGGGTACACCATGTTGCTGCTGCACGAGGCATTAATCACGGCTCAGGCATCGGGGAAAGTTTCTTACGGACCAGAGTCATTTGAACCTATTGCTGCTAGCGGTAAGACAAATATGATTATTGCCGTTGCGGAAGATTCGCCTTATCAATCGCTGCCAGAGTTAATGAATGCAGCAAAAGAAATGCCAAATGAACTGGTGTTTGCAGCCAACCTGGGTGCTCCAGTACATTATGCCGGCCTGATTCTTGAAAAAGATCTACCGGGAGCTCATTTTCGATACACGCAAAAAGGGGGCGGAGCTAGTCGGTTCGAGGCTGTCATTGGGGGGCATGCCGATGTATCGGCATTTTCATTAGGTGAATATATATCTTTTAAAGAGGGTGGACTGCGGGCCGTTGCGATTACTTCCGAGGAGCGTCATCCGGAGGCTGCGGAAATACCGACTGCTCAGGAGCAGGGCTTTCAATTTGTACATGCCAATATGCACTTTTGGTGGTTTCCTAAAGGCACGGATTCCGAACAAATCGACCTGATGGCAGAGGTTATTAAAAAGTGTATGGCAACACCTCAGGTTCAGAAACAATTGGCTCTGCGATTGTCAGAGCCATTTGTCGAAACCGGCGACTCCATGAAAGAATTGCTACAAATGCGGATTGGTAAAATCCAGAGTGTCGATTCCACTTCGCCGGATGTTTTGCCTAATATCCCCCTGTGGGTTGCTTTGCTAACGGCAGTTAGTTTTGGCGTGTTGCTTGTGTCCCGATTATTTCCAGCGTCTGTCCTGGAGAAATCTATAAACGCAGGCGAGGGGGAGATAGCCGGGGAAGTCAGAAGGGGGTATTGGAAAACAGCCGTGTCCTTCGTAATGGTGACAGCTCTTTATCTGCTTGCTTTGGAATATATTCCAATTGATTTTAGAATCTTTACAGCTATTTATATGTTTGGTGTGGCCTTGCTTTGTACGGGCTTTGAAATGGTTGGCTTGAAAAAAGTTGTTGCCAAGTCTTATGTTCCGGAAATGATCGTTTTGGTGCCACTGATCGTTTTCTTCGTCTTCCAGTCTTTCTTTAGCATTCAATTGCCATAGGAGTTTCAATGGGCGACGTAATTCATGAACTTACCATTGGGGACCCGGTGAACCTGCTTTGGGTGTGCATTGGGACGATGCTGGGTATCTTGGTGGGCGCAATTCCAGGCCTGACTGGTGCCATGCTGATCGCGTTGTCCCTTCCGCTGACTTATGCCATGCAGCCTTCGGAAGCGATGGTTTTATTAGTGTCGATGTATGTGGGATCAATTTCAGGAGGATTAATTACTGCAACTTTGCTGAGAATGCCGGGTACGCCGGCGTCAGTGATTACGACACTCGACGGTTATCCAATGGCCAGAGCTGGTAAGCCGGGGCGAGCATTGGGGCTGGGGATTATGGCTTCCTTCGCTGGCGGCCTCATTTCCTGGGGCTTTCTGATTTTGTTGGCCGAACCCATTTCGCATATCTCGACAGAATTGGGAGACTTTGACTATTTTGCTTTGGTTTTGGTTGCGTTGGTACTGATCGCCTCGGTATCCGGCAAGTCTTTAGCGGCGGGCGTCTTTTCAGGTTTCTTGGGGATTTTAGTAACCATCCCAGGTGAGTCTCCGGCAACAGGGGATACACGTTGGACCTGGGGGATCGAACAATTAAATAATGGATTTGATTTGTTACCAGTCCTCATCGGCCTGTTTGCCGTGAGTCAGGTGATACACGAAGTTGCCTCGCGTGAAAAGAAAGTGGAGCAAATTAGCCAAATTGCCCCCGAAGGCATACTTCTGGGCGTTGGGGACTGGCTCAGACATATGATCAATATGATTCGAAGTAGTGTCATTGGAACTTGGGTTGGAATTCTCCCGGGCATTGGTGCCAATGTGGGAAGTGTGATGGCTTATTCCGCTGCCAAGTCCGTAAGTAAACAACCGGAGGCATTTGGCACGGGAAGTGAGGAGGGGATTGTTGCTAGTGAGGCTGCCAATAACGCAACCATTGGTGGAGCATTGATTCCTCTTGTTGCAATGGGAATTCCAGGCAGCGTCATTGATGCAATTTTGCTAGGTGCTTTAGTATTGCACGGTTTACAACCCGGCGTCCTTCTGTTCCATAATCACCCGGAGATTGTCTACACGATCATCTTTACCATGCTCATTGCTAACCTGACGATGTTTGGCATGATGCTTTTGAGCGCCAAATGGATTTCCAAGCTAGCAACGATCCCCCGCGTATATTTGCTGCCGGTAGTCGTTGTTTTTTGTGTAGTAGGTTCCTATGCCTTGAACAACCGAATGTTCGACGTTTGGGTAATGCTGGGCTTTGGAGTCGTTGGTTTTATGATGGAGCGAAGTAGGATACCACTGGCTCCCTTTGTAATTGGATTTGTTCTGGCCCCCATTGCCGAAGAAAAGCTGGGAGCAGGCTTACAGGCTACGGGAGGGAGTTACGCACCGCTCGTAACAAGGCCGGTCGCATTAACCTTCGTCTTAATTTCTCTGGTGCTGGTCGTATGGCCGATCCTGAAAATGTGGCGAAATTCCGGCAGGGGAGATACGGAGTAATGAACAAGCCGACTTATGCAACGGACCTTCAGACCATCCGTGAAGCCTATTTGCGGATCCAAGGCGTAGTGCATCGAACGCCCGTGCAAACGTGTAGTCAATTGAGTCGCCATGCTCAGGCGGAGATCTTCTTCAAATGTGAAAATTTGCAAAAAGTTGGTGCGTTTAAATATCGCGGAGCAAGTAATGTCGTTTTGAGTTTGACAGAGGAGGAAGCTGCCGCTGGGGTTGTGACTCATAGTAGCGGCAATCATGCTCAGGCGTTGGCACTCGCGGCACAGCAGCGGGGGATCCCGGCACATATCGTCATGCCATCCAATGCTCCCCGGGTGAAACAGGATGCCGTGGCTGGTTACGGTGCTCAAGTTATTTTGTGTGAACCAACATTGCAAGCGCGGGAAATCACAGCGGCAGAAGTCGTTGCGGAGACGGGGGCGGCATTCATTCATCCCTACAATCACGCCGGAATTATCACCGGTCAGGCGACAGTGGCTTTGGAGTTGTTCGAGCAAGTTTCGGATTTGGACGTGATTATCGCGCCTATAGGTGGTGGTGGACTTTTAAGTGGGATTGCGATTGCGGCCAAGGCGATCAATCCGGCAATTCGTATTGTCGGCGCTGAGCCGGCAGGAGCAGATGATGCGTTCCAAAGTAAGCGGGCCGGCGAATTGATTCCGCAAACCTCTCCGAATACGATCGCTGACGGCTTGCTCACAAGCTTGGGTGACTTGACCTGGCCCGTAGTCAGAGATCTGGTGGATGAGATTGTCGTGGTGGACGATTGGCAAATTGCCAATGCGATGAAACTGATGATGGAACGAGCGAAGTTGTTAATTGAACCCTCGGGAGCAACTTCCTACGCGGCTGCGGTGAAGATGGATTTCGATGCGGAAGAAACCCGGGTTGCTTGTGTGATCTCCGGAGGCAATGTTAATCTGTCTCGCATCTCGGATTTGATGACATCCGGTTAAGGGAGAAGGATCTGGTGCAATACCGAATGCTTGGGGAGACAGGCCTACTGGTGTCGCGGATTGCATTTGGCTGCGGCCCTTTGTCGGAAAATCTGACAGGTGACAACTTCGCCAATCAACTTGATTCAGTGCGACGGGCCACAGAACTTGGAATTAACTGGTTTGATACAGCGCGGACCTATGGAGCTGGCCGGAGCGAATTAAACCTTGGCCGGTGTTTCGAGGAGTTAGGGATCGCTGATGAGGTGATGGTCGCTACGAAAGTTCGTGTGTCCCCTGAGCAGTTGGGCGATATCCCAGCGGCTGTCCGTCGAAGTGTGGAGCAGTCTCTGGAGGCACTTGGACGCCAACGAATTACGCTTGTACAGGTGCACAATGCGATTACAAACCGACGAGGTTCTCAGCCGACTTCCTTGAGTGTGGAAGATGTAACGGGGAAAAACGGAGTGCTTTCAACACTTGAGCAGTTACAACGCGAAGGGCTGATTAGGCATGTTGGGGTAACGGCGACAGGTGACGCTGAAGCCGTAGAGCAGGTGCTGGATACGAGACGTGTTTCCTCTTTGCAGGTTCCATTTAGTGCGACGAATATTAGTGCCGGATATGAGGTTCCGGATGATCGGGGTGAGGCTGATGAATCGGGATGGCATCACCATGGAGCCATTATGCGTTATGGCAAGGCAGCCGGTATCGGTATCCTGGCGATCCGGGTTTTTGCCGGGGGGGCGTTACTTCGCCGGAAGCCATCACCTCATACTTACAAGACAGAATTTTTCCCTTTAAATCTCTATGAACTCGATTTGCAGGTGGCTTCCCGGTTAGAGGAGATGTTCCCCAAAGTACCGTTGGTAGAGCTCTGCCTCAGATTTGTTTTGAGCCATGATCTGATCGACAGTGCGATTGTCGGTTTTGGGCAACAACGACATGTTGAACAGGCCGTATCCGTTTTAGAACTAGGTGGCTTGCTGCGCGAAGAGTTGCGAAAGATTCAGGAAAATGCTTTACATATTCTGTAAGAGAACAAGAATAGTAACGCCCAATCCAAGACTGACAAACCAGAGAATCAGAGTTTTCCAGGAAACGTCTCTGCTCGGGCCATAAACGGTAAATGGATCCGCGTCGAATGCAACTCGTAAGCGGCTCAGCTCTTTTTGATACCTTTGCTCATCTTCTTCCCAGTCAAATTTTAATTCTGACATAATCCCCTGAATCGTTCTTGCATTGAACGGTCGGTCCTGAGGAGCCTTGGAAAGTTGTTGTAAGACCACTTCCTGAAGCGACTTGGGAGTTTCCGAAGCGTGAAGGTGTAACGGGGTGGGTGTCTCTTTAAGGTGTTGTTCGAAAATGACCGGGAAGCTTGCTCCCTGAAAGGGAGGGGATCCGGTGAGCATTTCGTAAAACAAACAGCCGAGTGAATATAAATCAGCCTGGCCTGTAATGATTTCTTCGCCCCGGATTTGTTCTGGAGACATATAGAGCCAGGAACCGACGGTCATACCGCTGGAGGTTAGATCCGATTCCCCTGTATCGAGGGCGATGCCGAAGTCCCCTAATTTTAACTGTCCTTCATAGGTGAGGAAAAGGTTCGCCGGCTTGAGGTCTCGGTGTATGATGCCGTGGTTATGGGCGTGTTGCAATGCGGAACAAATTTGGATGCCATAGTTTATGGTCTCATGCCAGGAAAGCTTGTTATGTGCCTGCAGTAATTGCTTTAACGTGCCGCCTTCGATTAATTCCATGACATAGAAAAGCCGGCCATCTTCCGTTCGGCCTCCCCCGTAATAACTGACGATATTTGGGTGGTTCAATTTGGAAAGGATTAACATTTCGCGTTCGAAACGTGAAACGATATTTTCATCCTGAGAGACCCCGTGTTGAAGGATTTTGACGGCGCGCGTTTCTCGGCTCGGATTTTCAGTCGCTCGGTAAATCGTACCGACCGTCCCTGTCCCGATGACCTCGCCTAATTCAAAATCCCCGAAATTTCGTTTCACAGTATCTTTGTTTCATAGCGGTTGTTTGGTGTACACTCTTATATCTTATGGAAAATGATGCAGAGTAATACCTAATCTTTGGTATATAGTACGTGTATGACCCAGTTAACCTCAAGTCTTCGATCGGGATTAAATAGTTCCCAACCCTGTTCAGGGCCGTTCAACCGTAGGCAATGGCTACAGTTAGGTGCTTTGAGTATGGGGGCGTTGTGCTCAGGTTTACGCCCGGGAGATGACTTACTTGCCTCTGTAAAGGCTGTTCGTGATGCCGAAGGCCACCCCCTTCCGAGATTGAAGGAAGACTTTTCGGTGATTCTGTTCTGGGCTAATGGCGGGCCAAGTCACTTGGACTTATTTGATATGAAGCCAGAGGCCCCGGCTGAATATCGCGGGCCGTTTCGCCCTGCGAAGACAAACGTCAGTGGCATTGAGATTTGCGAGTTAATGCCGCGGCTTTCCAAGATGGCCAACAAGTTTACCTTGCTACGAAGTTTGCATCATGAGCGAGCGGAGCATTCGGGTGGGACCAATCGGTTTTTGACCGGCTATTCTTCCGTGGCTAAGAACCTGCCGCGATCGGAGTTTCCGGATCTTGGTTCGGTGGTCGCAAAGCATGCGGAGTTTTCTGAGAGTCCGCTGCCGTTTTATGTGGCCAATACACCGAGTTATGGAGCGGGAGCTGCTTATTTGGGAGCATCCTGTGAGGCCTATATGCCGTCTCCAAATTTAGAAACGGCAAGTGGTGCTAATCGATATGATCCCGTGCCTGTTTACCAAACGGGTGCTGGCGTCGGGGATTTGAGTATTTCGCAGGGTGGCGTTGTTGATTTGAGTCGGCGACGGCAGGTATTGAATCAGCTCGATCGTTTGTCTCGCGATATCGATAATACCAAGATGATGACTTCCATGGATCTCTTTCAGCAACGGGCGGCGGCGATGTTGTCCAGTTCTTTGGCCAAGACCGCGTTTGATATAACACGAGAAAAGAAGTCTACCTTAGAGCATTACGGTGATACGCATTGGGGCAAGAGCCTTCTCACTTGCCGTCGTTTGGTGGAAGCCGGAGTTCGTTTTGTACAGTGTCAGGCTACCTTTCGGCTACAACCTGAAACCGGACGGACATCTACGTGGGATGACCACAGTGTCAATGCCCATATCTTCAAGTCATATGAGGAGAAGGTGCCGGTTCTCGATCAGGCTGTTTCGGCTTTGATTGAAGATTTATACTCCCGTGGACTCGATAAGAAGGTGTTGTTCATCTTTTGTGGAGAGTTTGGACGGACTCCACTAATACGCAATCAGGATGCAAGCGGCCGTCCCGGACGGGATCACTGGCCGCAGGCTATGAGTGTATTTCTTTCAGGTGGCGGGATTCCAACGGGGCAGGTGATCGGAGCTACAAGTAAGCGGGCTGAGGAACCGACGGAACGGATTATGAACAGTAACTGTCTGCTGGCTACCATTTATCAAAAATTCGGTGTGGATCCTCAGCGGTCGTTTCTGAATAATGCCGGACGTCCGGTACCGATTCTTACAGAAGGCGAACCTATTCGCGAATTGCTGTAACTTTGAGTCGAAGAACCTGAGAATACTGTAGTTAACCCCTCAGAAATAGACGTCTGGGCAACCTAAGACTTACTCTGAATCTGTGTCACAAGCTATAATGAGATGACGGTTTAGTTTTGGTGATTTGTGTATCGGTCGCGAGTATTTGCTGCGACTGTTTTTACATCATTAGGAATGCTATGAGTCTATTTACAACATCACGTGCACGGACGGTGTCCGGTATGCTCACGATGCTTCTTTGTCTGACGCTACCATCTGCCCTGCAAGCCGATGATCAGCCACTGAGTAATGTGGAACTGAATAAAGTCAGAAAGCTGTTGACCAACCGGTGTTTTACCTGTCACGGTCCCGACGAAGCAGAACGTAAGGCTGATTTGCGTTTAGATACTTTCGATCAGGCGACGATCAATCGAGAGGGGACATTTGCCATTAAGCCAGGTGATGTAGGAGCTAGCGAAGTCGTGGCCAGGATCACCACCGATGACGAATTTACTCGGATGCCTCCAGGCGAAAATGCGGTAGCGTTGACCGCAGATGAAGTTGAGTTGATTAAACGTTGGATTGCCAATGGTGCAATTTATGGAGAGCATTGGGCGTACGTTGCTCCGGTCAAACCTGATTTGCCAAAGCTGAAAAACGAAACATGGCCATTGAATGATGTCGATCGGTTTGTTTTGGCTGAAATTGAAAAGCACGGTTTGCAGCCCAATCAGGAGGCGACTCGGTACGCCCTGATTCGCCGCTTATCCTTCGATTTAACAGGGCTTCCACCGACTTTGGAGGAAGTGGATACCTTTGTGAATGATAAGAGTCCTCAGGCATACGGACAATTAGTTGATCGTCTGCTCGAGAAGCCGGCCTATGGCGAGCGTTGGGCGACGATGTGGCTTGACTTGGCCAGATATGCGGACTCTGCCGGTTACGCTAACGACCCCTCACGTACAATCTGGCTCTACCGTGACTGGGTGATCAATTCATTTAATCGGAATGTACCTTTCGACCAATTTACGGTTGATCAGATTGCCGGAGATCTCACTGAAGAGCCCACGCAAGAACAGTTGATCGCGACCGCATTTAATCGCAATACCCTAACGCAAAGTGAAGGTGGTACTAACGACGAAGAATTTCGTAATGTGGCAGTCGTGGATCGCGTGAACACAACAATGCAGGTTTGGATGGGGACGACGATTCGCTGTGCACAGTGTCATACCCATAAGTACGATCCGATTACTCAGGAAGAATACTTCAAGTTTTTCGCGTTTTTTAATAATACGGAAGATGCAGATCGAGCTGACGAGCAACCGCTTTTGAGTGTAATGACTCCAGAGAAACAGCAACAGAAAGATGACTTGGAGTTGCAAATTAAAGAGCTTGAAACCCAGCTTGCTCCATCGTCAGACGCCATTGCCAGACAAGTTGAAATTTGGAAACAGCATGTTGAACGTAAGGTGCAATGGGAGATAGTTTCCGAATTGAACGCCACGGCCCAGAGCGGGGCTGCGATGGAAGTGTCCGAAAATGGAGTTGTTACGGTCAAAGGCGAAGCCACAGCGAAAGA
This sequence comes from Rhodopirellula sp., assembly GCA_002698965.1. Classification (GTDB taxonomy): domain Bacteria; phylum Planctomycetota; class Planctomycetia; order Pirellulales; family Pirellulaceae; genus UBA721. Next base: position 62,361 of record PAAT01000162.1, read on the forward strand.
TGTCTATGAGTTGGTGTTCTCGACGAAGCTCAAAGATATTAAAGCGATTCGGTTGGAAGCTCTGGCAAATGAAACGTTGCCCGGTAAAGGACCTGGACGCGGAGGCGCAGGTAATTTTGTTCTTTCGGAAGTGGCTGGATCGTTTGGAGGTGCTCGTAATGAACCACCGCGGGGACAAATTGTTCGGATAGATCTCCCCGGTAAAGGGAAGATGATTCATATCGCCGAACTGGAGGTTTTTAGCGATGGTAAAAATGTCGCATTGGATGGGACAGCAAAACAATCTTCGACGGATTTTGGAGGCGAGGTAACACGGGCCAACGATGGAAACACTGACGGTGTTTATACCAATAATTCCGTCACCCATACGGCGGTTGAAGAAAACCCCTGGATTGAAATTGATTTGGGGAAGGTTTCTTCGATCGACTTGATTAATATCTGGCCGCGATCCGATAATAATCTCTATTCCCGTCTGGATGGCTTCGTTCTCAGTGTGCTGGATGCTGACCGTAATTTGGTCTGGAAGCAGCAGGTAGCGAAGGCTCCCGCAGGTAAGCATGAAGCTACGCTTGACGGATTGCTGCCGATTGAGTTTGCGGCAGCCTCAGCGACCTTTGAACAACGCGAAGGAGAGGTTGTAAACAACTTTGGTGTCGTGAAATCGATCGATGGTGATGTTCAGAGTACCACTAGTGGTTGGGCGATTGGCGGAGCAGTGGGGCAGGACAATACGGCAGTATTTGAAATTGGTAATAAGGTTGGGACGACCGAGACTACCGAAATTAAATTAGTGCTAACCCAAAATTACAACGACCATGCCTTGGGTAGCTTTCGGTTGTCGCTGACGACTGACGAAGGTGATGTTTTCGTCCTGCCGAAGGAAGTTGCCAGTATCGTATCGTCAGGATACGATGCGTCCCAGCAGACGCAGACAAAAATCCTGCATGATTATTATCTTCAGGTTGTGCCGCCTCCAAAGGAACTCACAGATAAGATTGCGGCTGTGAAGAAACAGCGGGAAGGAATTAAGCCGGCGACGGTTCCGATCATGCGGGAACTAATGGGCGATAAGCGACGTAAAACCCATATTCAGGTTCGGGGTAACTTTGAGGCGTTGGAAGGTGAGGTTTCTGAAGGAACACCAGCGGTGCTTCACGGTTTTCCAGAAGGGGCTCCGGTAAATCGCCTGGGCTTGGCTCAATGGTTAATCAATGAAGAAAACCCATTAACCGCCCGCGTTATCGTTAATCGATATTGGGAACAATTGTTTGGGCAAGGAATTGTACGGACGAGTGAAGAGTTCGGCGCACAGGGTGACTTTCCAACCCATCCTGAATTGTTAGATTATCTGGCGGTTACGTTTCAAAAGGAGATGAAATGGGACATGAAGGAATTTCTCAGGTTTGTCGTCATGTCGGCAACTTATCGTCAGAGTTCGCTGGCGACTGTCCAGCATAAGAAAGTCGACCCGTATAACAACTTATTGGCTCGGGGACCACGCTTCCGGCTGAATGCGGAGATGATTCGGGATCAGGCGCTGGCCATTAGTGGCTTGTTGGATCGTAAAATGCTTGGGCCATCGGTGAATCCGCCCCGTCCCAAGCTTGGTTTAAGTGCTGCTTTTGGTAGTTCAACAGATTGGACGACTTCGCCTGGAGGTGATAAGTGGCGCCGTGGATTGTACACTCAGTGGCGGCGGAGCCTGCCGTACCCCTCGATGGCAACGTTTGACGCTCCGAGCCGTAACGTGTGTACGATTCGGCGGGTCAACACAAATACACCATTGCAGGCATTGGTGACATTGAATGACCCCGTTTATATTGAAGCCGCTCAGGCATTCGCCCGCCGCATCCTTAGGGAAGGTGGTGAATCGATTGGCGATAAAGTCGAGTATGCTTTTCGCCTGACGTTGGCACGTTCGCCTTATGAGCAGGAACGTCAAAGACTGATAAAGTTATATGAAGCTGTGTTCGCCGATTATCAGGCGGACATGGAAAGCGCGAAAGAAATATCAACGATGCCTTTGGGTGAATTGCCGGAGGGAATGGATGTGGCTGAGGCAGCCGCTTGGACTATTGTTGGAAATGTACTGCTGAACCTTGATGAAACCTTGGCTAAGAGGTAACCAGATGAACCCTTTTCTCGAAAATGCAACCAATAAAACCAGACGTCATTTTTTCAAAGGATGTGGCGTAGGCTTAGGCGCCATGGCGATGGCGTCGTTGGATAATGATAAGCCGGTGACTGCTGAGGTTGTAAACCCTCTGGCACCACGACAGCCCCATTTTGCCGCGAAAGCCAAACGTGTTATTTATCTTCATATGGCGGGCTCACCGCCACATTTGGATTTGTTTGATTATAAACCGGAGTTGGTGAAGCGGACGGATGAGCCCTGTCCGGATGAGTTTTATGAAGGTAAGCGTTTTGCATTTACCAGTGGCCGACCGTTGCTTCTGGGAACTCCGCAGGAATTCAAACAGCATGGTGAGAGTGGACAGTGGATCTCTGCAGCCCTCCCGAAATTGGCAGAAGTTGCTGACGATTTGACGATTGTGAAATCAATTAACACCGAGCAGTTTAATCATGCTCCGGCCCAATTGCTTATTTACACAGGATCACCACGTCAGGGGCGACCATCCATGGGGGCCTGGGCTACTTACGGTTTAGGTTCTGAAAATCAGGATTTACCCGGATTTGTTGTTTTGATCTCCGGTGGTGTTTCACCGAGTGGCGGAAAAGACAACTGGGGATCCGGGTTCCTGCCGTCCATTTACCAAGGGGTCCAGTGTCGCAGCAAAGGGGATCCGGTGCTTTACGTATCCAATCCAAAAGGGATGGATCGGGCCATGCGTCGTAAAACTCTCGATGCACTTAATGATCTCAACCAACTTCAGGCTCAGGAACTAGGCAATCAGGAGACTCTTACTCGTATGGCTCAGTACGAATTAGCATTTAGGATGCAAATGTCAGTGCCTGGTGTTATGGATATCTCCAAAGAAACTCAGGAAACACTGGATGCCTACGGTGCTAAACCCGGTGAAGCCAGTTTTGCAAATAACTGTTTGCTGGCTCGGAGACTGGCAGAAGATGGTGTTCGGTTTATTCAGTTGTTTGACTGGGGGTGGGACTTCCATGGTACGGGAGCATCGACCGGCATCCGCGATGGTTTGACCAATCGTTGCATGCCAATGGATCAGGCTGTCTCAGCGTTGATTAAAGATTTGAAGGACCGGGGGATGTTTGAAGAGACTCTGATCGTATGGGGGGGCGAATTTGGTCGAACCCCATTCAGGGAAGGGCGGACAGCCAAAAGTCAGGTCCTAGGGCGAGATCACTTTCCGGATGTCTATACGATGTTCATGGCAGGAGGGGGAATGAAGCCGGGAATCTCATATGGTTCGAGTGATGAATTGGGGTTCACCGTTGCTGAGAATAAGGTTCATATTCATGACCTGCAAGCCACGATCCTTCATTGCATGGGAATGGATCATACAAAACTAACGCATCGCTTCCAGGGACGTGACTATCGTCTGACGGATGTCCATGGTGAAGTTGTCCGCGATATTGTGAATAGCTAATGCTTGTGGGATTACGCCGTCCGGTTATTTGGGTAAGTCCATTATCCAATTGAGGGATTCGGCCTGCCATTTATCCCAACTCGGGCCTTGATATCCATTCAGTCCGTGTCCTCCGTCCGGTAGTTCCAGGAAAATGCTAGGTACTTTGTGCTTCTTGCAAGCCTCGTGGAATAGCCTGCTATTGATGGGGGGAACCGGCTTGTCATCAATAGCATGTGCTAAAAATGTGGGGGGAGTCCGGGGCGTCACTCGAAGTTCGTTTGAAAACTGCTTTACCAATTCTTCACTCGGACTGGGCCCGAGAAGATTTTGTTTGCTGCCACGATGCGTGTGCTCCTGCATCGTAATGACCGGGTAGACCAAAACCGCGAAGGCAGGTCTGAGTTTACCGGTTGTCGCGTGTGTGGCGAGTGTCGATGCGAGGTGTCCCCCGGCTGAAAAACCCATCACGCCGATTTTATTCGTATCCAAATGGAGACCGTTGGCGTGTTTACGTAGATGTTTCATCGCTGACTGAGCATCAGTCAGTGGCACATTATTTCGGCCCTGAGGCAGCCGGTAGTGAAGCACGATACCCGTAATCCCATGTTCACCTAGCCAAACTGCAATCTTGTCCCCCTCCGGACCAGATACGACTGTTCCATAACCACCACCAGGGCAAATGATAATGGAAGTTCCGTTTGGATTCAGGGGCCTGTGAATATCGATAAATGCCTGTTCGTTATTCTCGTCAGGCTTACCTAACTTTACTCGGGTTGGTTGGGTGGCTTGCAATGGGGTCGCCATGAAAAATGCTAGGATAAGTGGAAGGGAGAATCGCATTTGAGTTTCCTTGGAGGTTGGTTTTACTGGCTTTATCATAGCAGTTATCAATATTTGAAATGAAACGAACATGAAATTGATTAATAATGTCGGGCGAGGGTATTCGTTTTTGGAGGGGATCTATCCTTATAGCTCAGGGGTAGTTGCTGATGCGGGTTTCGAAGTTGTACACGTTACGCTAAGGCACTGGCTTCCGTGGGAAGAAGGGATGCAAAAGGCACGGCAGTTTGTCGAAACACAAGATGGTAAAGTGGAGCAGCTCTGTGGGTTTGAATTGCGATGTCCGGAACCTCATTCAATGGGTGGCTTCATTGGATTTAACGAGGATTATCGTCAGTTGCTTGAACATTGGGGACTTGTCGTTAACGGAAAAAACCCGATTGCGCGAACGAATGTTGCTCCAGTTGAAGACGCTCCAGACGAGACCATGCTGCATGCCTTCTCCTTTGTTCGTCCAACCGACAAGAATCACCGCACTTTTGTCGTGGCTGGTGGAGGAGAATTGCTTGGTCCGCTTGCTGTGGAAAATATTATTCGTATGGGGGAAGTGAGTTTCGACGCATTGCTACAAAAAGCGGAGGTGGTGATGAAGCTTATGCTGCAGCGTTTGAGAGGCCTGGGGGCTTTGCCAAGCGAGTTAACTACGATTGACGTCTATACTGCTCATGATGCCCCCTCGTTGATTGCCGAGGCTGTGACCCCGGAACTTGCAGATAGTCCTGCCGAAGTAGTTTGGTTTAATACGCGACCTCCGATTGTTGACATCGAATTTGAGATGGATATGAGAGCCACCGTGGAATTGACACTCTAATGTGTGCGAGTCAGGACTTCGAGCATCCCTTTGCAGAATTCAGGTAAGTCATCTGGCTTGCGGCTAGAGACATGGTGGTTATCAATCACAACGGCCGCGTCTTCCCAAATCGCTCCGGCATTGATTAGGTCATCTTTGATTCCGAGGCTGCCTGTCACGCGGATGCCCCGATAAACTCCTGCGGAAATTGGAATCCAGCCGCCGTGACAAATCGCGGCGATTAGTTTTTGTTCGTCATGGAAATGACGAACAATGTCCAACACAACTTGCTCTCGCCGTAACTTGTCAGGCATAAATCCACCAGGTACTAATAGACCGTCAAACGCAGATGGATCGATGGCATGCAAAGCGGCATCTGATTTACATGGATAGCCATTCTTTCCAGCGTAGACAGTATTTGCTTCGGGGCCTGCGACTACCACTTCCGCGCCTGCTTCAAGCATGCGGAGTTTGGGGTACCAGAGTTCCAGGTCTTCATAAATGTCGCCTACGATGACCAGAATTCGTTGATTGGAAAGTGGTGAACTCATAAGTTTTCCTGAATGATTGCTATACTGATGGTTTCAAATAAACGAAGATTTTGACTCATTCTACGATATGCTCGACGGTAAGGAACGGCAATATGATACGAACGCGGTTAATCACGGTAGGTAAGTGTGGCTTTTCTGGATTGATGCTTGCTCTGTTTCTGCTGGGAATCGGAGCAGTTGTTAGAGCAGACAAACCTAATATTATCCTTGTCATGGCAGATGATCTTGGGTATCGAGAGCTTGGTTCCTATGGTCAGAAACTCATTAAAACCCCTCATCTTGATCAGTTAGCATCCGAGGGTATGCGTTTTACCAGAAATTATTCTGGAAATGCCGTTTGTGCACCGTCCCGATGTGTATTGATGACAGGGCAGCATCCCGGGCATGCCTATATTCGTAATAACAGTGAACTGAAGCCGGAAGGCCAGGGCCCGATTCCGGATTCCACAATCACGATGGCAGAAGTGTTGGCGGATCTGGGGTATCAAACCGGAGCGTTTGGAAAGTGGGGACTCGGTGGGCCGGGTTCAGAAGGAGATCCCGTTTTTCAGGGATTTGACAGGTTCTTTGGTTACAACTGCCAACGCCATGCCCACAGTTACTACCCCAACTACCTCTGGAGCAATGACAAACGAATTACGTTAAACAATGTCCCGCCTGTACCCGGACATGCCGATTTAGCTAATGGAGCCGATCCAACCGATCCTCGCAGTTATGACATCTTCAAAGGGAAGGATTACGCTCCCGATCGTATTAACCAGCAGGCTATAAATTTCATAAGAGAAAATAAAGACAATCCGTTTTTTCTTTACTATCCAACGGTTATTCCCCATGTGGCATTACATGTGCCCGACGAAGAACTCAAGCCATATCTGGAATTAGGCTGGAAGGATCCACCATTCGTACGTGATGGTGGCTACGGTTATACGCCACACTTCACGCCTCGTGCTGCTTATGCCGCGATGATTACCCGGATGGACCGTTACATTGGCAATGTCCTTGAAACCGTGGAAGAACTGGGGCTTAGCGATAATACCATTGTGATTTTTACGTCGGACAACGGCACAACACACCTCAAGAAAGAAGTGGACTACGACTTTTTTAATAGCGTAGGGGAATTACGAGGTCTGAAGGGGTCACTTTACGAAGGTGGAATTCGCGTGCCGCTACTGGTCAAGTGGCCAAAGAAAATCAAAGCGGGCTCTAGGTCGCACGTTGTCACTGGATTGGAAGACTGGATGCCTACGCTGCTCGATCTAATCGGAGCCTCTGGTAATCTGCCGGAAGGTGTAGACGGGATAAGCATTGCCTCCGCTTTATTTGGTGCTAAACAGCCCAAACGCGAGTTTCTGTATCGCGAATTTTCAGGCTATGGAGGCCAACAAGCTGTTTGGATGGGAGATTGGAAAGGTATACGTCAGAAAATGCTTCGCAATAATCCCAATCCTTTGAAGATTGAATTGTATAACCTTCGCAAGGATCCCTCAGAATCAAATGATGTAGCGGATAAATTTCCGGAGATTGTCGCTGAGATCCGCGAGTTAATGAAGAGCGAACACGTGCCAAGTAAAAAGTTTCCTCTCGGGCCGGCCGATAAGTTAGCCGAAAGCAAATAATCACCACTTTTAAAGGGAACCCGATGTTAGTTATTCGAAGTGTTTTGGTATTAGTTTGTCTTACGTCGGTGACAACGGCTGTTGACTTTCCTGGAAAAGAATCCGACTGGCATGGATTCACTCGACATGACTTTCAGGTGAAGGGGAAATCAGTCGTTGTTGTTGCTCCGGATAAACCGGCTGAAGGTTTCCCCTGGGTTTGGCATGGAGAGTTTTTTGGCCATAAGCCAAATCCTGATATTGCGTTGCTAAAAAAAGGTTATCACATTGTCTACATGAAAGTGCAAAACCTGTTGGGAGCTCCCGTTGCAGTAATGTACTGGGACGGATTGTATGCAGAGTTAACCTCCAAATATGGGTTTGCCCCCAAGGTCGCTTTGGTTGGCTTGAGTCGTGGAGGCTTGTATTGCATGAATTGGGCGATTGCGAACCCTTCCCGGGTATCGTGTATTTATAATGACGCGGCAGTCTGTGATTTCAAAAGTTGGCCAGGTGGCAAAGGGAATGGAAAAGGATCGGCATCGGAATGGAAACGTGTTTTGCAGGTTTATGAGTTCAAAACAGAAGGGGAAGCACTCGAGTATGAAGGCAATCCAGTGGATAACCTGAGGCCATTAGTAAAAGCCGGTGTACCGTTGTTGCACGTTTATGGTGATGCGGACGAGGTGGTTCCCTGGGACGAGAACACCGGCGTAGTTGCCAGACGTTATAAATCGATGGGTGGCAGCATAAAACTGATTGCTAAACCAGGAGTAGGGCACCATCCTCATGGCCTGGAAGATTCTACGCCGATTGTCGACTTTATTTTGAAGGCTAAATATCGCTAAGCACTTTTAGGAACTCTTGCGAGTAAATATCCATTCGTTTTCAGTCGACAGATCAGGATGGAATCGATAACCATCGACATCAAACGTTTTGATCATCTCCGGATCGTCAAGTGCGTTTTCGATGATGAATCGGGTCATGAGTCCGCGTGCAACTTTGGCATAGAAAGTGATCATTTTATAGCCTCCATCACGTTCTTCTTTAAAATTCGGAGTGATGATTCGAGCTTGGATGTTCTTCTTTTTGACAGCTTTAAAATACTCGTTCGAAGCCAGATTGATCAGCGTGTTGTAACCGTATTCATTCAAATCACGATTGATTTCGTTAGTGATTTGGTCGCCCCAGAAATCATAAAGGTTCTTGAAGCCTGCGATGCTCACTTTTGTTCCCATCTCCAGTCGGTAAGCCTGCATGAGATCGAGAGGTTTTAGTAAACCATAGAGCCCAGACAGAATACGTAGATAACGTTGGGAAGTTTGTAAGTCCTGCTCGTTCATTTCCCAAGCTTTGAGACCATCGTAGACCTGTCCTTTGAATGCGAGCACGGCCTGCTTGGCATTCTCTGACGTAAATGGCGTTGTCCAGTTCTTAAATCGCTTGACATTGGTTTCCGCGATGGCCGTACTCGTGCCCATTAGCGTTTCCAGACCGGCTGTATCGTAGGTCCGCATTTCTTTGATAATCTTACGAGACTCTTTTATGAAAGTTGGTATCGTAGATTCTTTGAGGATCGACTGGGGTTCGAAGTTGAGTGTTTTGGCCGGGGAAAGGGTTATTAGCATCGATGTGTTGTCAGTCAGAGTGATTAAAATGAAACGGATACGTTATTGTGTGAAAAAATCATCCGTATTGGCAAGTAATTAAGAGGTAATTGTATCGAACTGTCGGTTCGAGAAAACAGGGGGAGGAAGGAAAACTCAGATGGCGCGAATAAAGTTAATCTTTATGATGCTCATGCTAATAAGCATGCATGCGACCAGTTATGCTCAGAAATCGCCCCCTTCGCTTGACGGAAAATGGTTTGGCCGTCTCAAGATTGGGGCCACCAATCTACGTATCGGCATGCAAATTTCACGCGAAGGGGAGGGATATCGAGTCGACTTCTACAGTCTCGACCAGACTCCGGTTTCTATCCCGATGGAAAAAGTGAAGTATGCAGATAATATTCTCTCTTTTGAAAAACCTTCTATGCAGATTAGCTATAGCGGCACTCTCATTGAAGAAGGTACGAAGCTAAAAGGAATTTTTGTACAAGGCATTCCCATCTCTCTACTGCTCGAACGTGTGGATGAATTTCCTGAATTAGCTCGTCCCCAAACGCCAAAGCCTCCCTTCCCCTATGATTCCAGGGATGTGGAGTACACAAATGGTGAGAGCGGATTGAAGTTGGCCGGAACATTGACGATACCTCGTGAAGGCAGGAGATTTACCGCAGCGATTCTCATTACTGGATCCGGACGTCAGGACCGTAATGAGACCATCCTGGAACATAAGCCTTTTTGGGTGATTGCTGATTATTTAACGAGAAACGGTGTCGCAGTACTGCGAGTGGACGACCGTGGGATTGGTGGTAGCGAAGCAGGGGACGGAAACGAGACATCCTTAGACTACGCAACGGATGTGCAAGCCACCGTTAAGTTTTTACGATCCTATCCCCGTATGAATCCAAAAGACATTTGGTTAGTTGGTCATAGCGAAGGCGGATATATTGCTGCCTTAGTCGCCGCCCAGGACAGGAAGATCGGTGGGATCGTTTCCCTGGCGGGCACCGCCGTCTCGGGTAAGGACGTGTTGGTTGTACAAAACCGTCTGTTGCGGTCAGCTCAGGGAGTGCCGAAAGAAACCCTGGATTGGTTTATGCCTCTCTATTCTGAGTTGATCGATATTGCTCTTGTTGAGGAAGATCTGGAAAAGGCCCGGCTGAAAAGCAAAACAGCTTTGGATCGAAGGTTGAGTTCTGCTCCTCTTGCCCTGAGACTGGCAGGTCCTGTTTTGGCTCAGGAAGTGGATGCGATTGCCAAACAGCTTCAAGGTGCATGGATGAAGTTTTTTTTGGCGCATGACCCGGCCAGTGATTGGATTCGAACGCGTTGTCCTGTTCTTGCTGTTTTTGGGGAAAAGGACCTGCAAGTCCCCGCTTTTCAGAATGCTCCCGTGATGGAGCAATTGCTTTCGAGTCGGCCTGGAAAAACCTATTCGATTCTTGAGTATGAGTCACTGAACCATATGTTGCAGCATGCCGAAACCGGTGATATTTCAGAATATGGAACCATCGAAGAAACAATTTCTGAAGAGATCCTCCTGGAAATGCTTCAGTTTATTCTCGGGGAAAACCGTTAGGCATTCTTAAAACTGCCATCTGCAGGTTCGGGCTCATCGATCTTCGGGATTGGATTGTCGCGGTTCGTTTTTCGCATTTCTCGGGGATGGGGCAGGAGGCGCACTTATTGCGGCTTCACGATATAATGAGGCTTCTATTTGCAATGGTTTATCTTTTTATTTGTTAGCGAGATTTGTAATGCGACGTCTATTGCTTCGTGCATTTATCTTTAGTTTTGTTGTGGTCGGCGTGGTGCAAGCAGGCGATTTGTTTCCTGAATGGCGAGGTATCGACGGGCAAGGTCATGCGGATGCCAAAAATCTACCGGTTCAGTTTTCAGAATCCGATGCCGCCTGGAAACACAAAGTCCCGGGGTTAGGCTGGTCTACGCCTGTTGTCGTAGACGGTAAGGTTTGGGTGACGACAGGAATTGATAAAGAGGCATCAGAAGAACGCAAGGAGGTGGTTAAGAAAACTACGACGAGTTCGCAGCCGTTGATTATTTCATCCCACGTTAGCCTGCGTGTTCAATGTCTTGATCTGGAGACAGGGAAAGTGCTCAAGGATATCGAACTTCTCACCGAAGAGAACCCTCAGTTTATACATCAAGTGAATTCCTACGCGACACCTACTCCGATTATTGATGGCGATAAGCTTTACTGTCACTATGGTCCCATGGGAATTGCCTGCCTGGATATGAAGACGGAAAAGGTGTTGTGGTCTAATCGGACTTTACGTGTTAAGCATGAGAACGGCCCTGGCAGTTCGCCAATTCTTTGGCAAGATCGCCTCTTTATTCACTGCGATGGAATCGACTTACAGTATATCGTGGCGTTGGATAAGAATACCGGCGAAATTCTTTGGAAGACAACACGATCCGGTGAGCTTCGTGAAGAACCTCAGTTGCGCAAGGCTTATGCCACGTCCATCGTTGTGGATGTTAATGGAAAAGATCAGATCGTTTCGCCTGCCGCTGACTGGATTTTTGGTTACGATCCGGAAACCGGAGAAGAACTATGGAAAACCAGTTATGGTGTGCTTGGGTTCTCCAATGCCGGTCGTCCGGTTGCCGCACACGGGATGGTCTACATTAATACCGGATATTTGAAAAGTGAATTGCTGGCATTGAAGATCGTAGAAGAAGACGGGAAGTACGAAGGTAAAATTCAATGGCGGTTTAATAAGCAGGTCCCAAATGTATCCAGTGTGGTGGTTGTGGGGAATGAAATGTACTTTGCGTCAGATAATGGGATTGTTACTTGCCTGAATGCTATGACGGGAGAATCCATTTGGGTGCACCGGATGGGTTCGCGCTACTGGGCGTCTCCGTTATATGCCGACGGTAAAATTTATTTCTTTGAACGTGATGCTAAGGTAACAGTGATTGAACCCGGTAAGGAATACAAAGAGCTTGGGGAAAGTACACTCAGTGGGACTTTGTTTGCCAGTCCTTCGGTCGTGGACGGCCATCTGCTCGTACGAACCGATGAGGCTCTCTACTGCATCCGGAAATAGCCTGGCACCATCTATAAGGGTGTTGAGGCAAAAACTCGTGGAAATTGGATAAGTAATGGAAGACAACGCCAATCGTAAAAAGAAGTTGCCACTGCTCATCGGACTTTTGGTTCTTGGAACGGGAATCTGGTTTGCAATATGGGGGATTCCCGGTGGGAGTAACTTAAGTTCCGAAGAGTTAGTCTCTCTGACTAACCGTGGTTTGGCTTCGGTCGAGAATATCCCCAATAAACTGGAGAATGATGGTACTGAGAGTATCCGGATTTTTACGAGCGTGGTGCGAGAAGCTCCGGATGCGATGTTGGGTGTTCGCAATCTCGCGATTGCGGGCATTTTGGCTGTTGAAAAACAACATGCAAAACGTGACGAAGCTCGTGAGAAATACAATCTTACGCTGGAACTCGCTAAAAAAGCCTTAGTCTCACTACGGGGGAAAGATCCGAATTCGGGGATTGTCGACATGCTTGAGGCCAAGCTGTATGTCACGCTTGGTGATGAAGTGGCCGCGGCGAAGTTGTTTAGAGCGGCTTATGAGAAGAACCCTAATGACCGTATGGCATTAATGGAATTGTTTGCCTTGCTGAGAAATGGGCAGGCCGAAGACCGTGCCCGGGTGGTCAGGGAAGCGGCCGAAGTGAATCCGGATAACCTGATTGTTCTGGAAAATGTGGTCCGCTTACAGGCGGAGTCTAAAGATAGTGATATTGTCCAAACATTAAATAATGCAGTGGATGTCTTGGCGCCTTATAAGTCATTACTGGCAGATCAGAAAATTGACTTAGCTTCAGAATTGCCGGAGTTTACTGAGTCAATTGAAGCGGGTGATGATTCCGTTTGGACTAAGGTTAAGATCCGAATGATTCAGGTTTTCAATGTGGTTAAGCAGGACTTTGGTTATCACACGGATATGGTTCAGCTACAGCGACATCCGCTGGAATATCTTGTTCATGAATTTCCCAGCGACTATTTCGGGGGAAGGGGGAGATTGCAAGCTCCAGTTGGCATTCCAGTGTCTTATCAGGCATTCACCGGGCTTGATAACCTTCAGGAAATAGAAGATGTCTTAGATGCCCAAATTACGGACTTTGATCTGGATCGGCAACTCGATATTGTTGTGCTACAGCGAGGAAAACTATCGATTCTGCAGAACGATACTCAAGCTAAACAGTGGCAGGTCACCCATTCGGTGGATGTTAGTCCCGGTGTAAGCCGGGTGTTGGCTGTTGATTTTGATCGTGATGCAACAACGACCACCCCGGAGTCTTATGTGGTTTCGGACTTTGATTTTCTACTGTTCGGTAAGTCTGGCTTGCAAATTGTCGAAAACGTATTGCCGAAAGAGGAGGTAAAGCGAACGTTGGTTGTATCGGAAACTGCCTTCGCTAATGCTGGTGTGACGGGTGTAACGAATGTGCAAGTGGCCGATCTTGAAAATGATGGTGACCTCGATGTGGTTTTGTTCGGTGATCAGGGACTTCAACTTTGGAAGAATCATGAAAACTGGCTTTTCTCGAATGTGACGCAGGAAGCTTTACCCGAGGCTGCCAGGGCAGAAGGAAGCCATGTGTTAGCGTTGGCCGACTCGAATCGCTCCTTGCAGCAGGATCTCTATGTAAGCGGAGGCATTTTCGAGAATATCCGACATGGTCGTTTACAGTGGAATGAATCATCGGATGCCCTGATCGGTGGGGCAAAGCATACCGCATTGTCGGTTTTTGATGTTGATAACAACGGGTCTGTTGATACGGTAACTGCCACCGGCTCTAAAATTCATCTTGTATTGACGGGTAATGAGCCAGGTGGAAAAGTGTGGAAGCAACAGTCCCGCGACTTTTCTAGTGAGAGTATCAAGCTTCAACCACTTGATTATGACAATGATGGCTTTCGGGATCTGGTGTTGTGGGGGCCGAAAGGAATTGAACTCGCTCGTAATACAGGCGGTGGTATGGAGCTGCAGGCTATTTCTTCCCTGTCAGGCAACGTGACGAACGTGGATGTTGATGATGTCGATGATGATGGCGACTTGGATTTGTTGGTGGTAGAAAACGGTAAGATCGTCATTTTGTCCAATGAAGGCGGGAATGCTAATAACTGGATTAAGGTGCGTTTGTGTGCCGAACCGGATCCGATGTTCAAAGTCCAGCGATGTAACGTTCATGGTGTTGGATCACGGGTGGACTTACGTAGTGCGTTGGGATACCAAAGCCAACAGGCAGACGGAGCGGTACTGCACTTTGGAATAGGTGCCAACACTGGAGCAGAGGCAGTTCGCGTCTTGTGGACGAATGGTATTCCTCAAAATTTATTAGCACCTGACAGTAGGTTGACCTTCACTGAAAAACAGGAACTTCTCAAAGGTTCCTGCCCCTATCTCTATACATGGACCGGCGAAAAGTATGAGTTCCTGACAGATTTGCTTTGGGCCGCTCCTATCGGTCTTCAGTTTGGCGAGGGGATTAAGGCTCCCACGAGAGGCTGGGAATATTTACTCATCCCTGGCGAAAAACTAGTGCCAGTAAATGGCCAATACCGTATGCAGGTGACTGAAGAGTTGTGGGAAGCCGCTTATTTCGATCACGTTGAGTTGATTGCAATTGATCATCCGATAGATACGGAAGTGTTTTCCAACGAGAAAGTCGGCCCCCCATCGGTATCGGGCTTTCACGTTCACAGCTTTAAGCGAGAGAATCTTCGTGCCATTGAAAAGGTCGTTGCCAGTAATGGAAATGACGTGACCGAGGTCGTTTCTGCCAGAGATGGTAATTTTACCCGCTTGTTCGACCAACGTCTTAAGCAGGGTTTGGTTGAAGAGTACTATATGGAACTGGATTTAGGTGATCTATCGAATCCCCAAAGTTTACAGCTTGTCATGACAGGTTGGATGTTTCCAACGGACACTTCGATTAATATCGCTTTGTCTCAAAACGAAGAACTGAATGGTCCACGGCCTCCGTTTATTTCGATGCCGCGTACAAACGATAGTGGCGAGACGGCATGGATAGAAGTCGTTTCCAATATGGGCTTCCCCGGCGGTAAAACAAAGACGATTGTTGTAGATGTTCCGGTCGANCAATTCGAAAACGANGACTTCCGTTTGCGTATTTCCAGTTCGATGGAATTGTATTGGGACGAAATTCTTNTGGCGGTGGATGCGCANNNTCAGGNACCTCTNTTACAAACGACGACGCTGCTAAGTGCGGATTTGCATTACCGTGGATTTTCAGCCCGCTTGCCTCGTTTGAACAACGGACCGGAACGCTATGTTTACGANGACGTTACCAGNGAGATGATCTGGCCGCCNATGGCCGGTNAATTCACCAGGTTTGGNGATACAACNGAGTTGGTTCTGGCAGAAGATAATAAANTGGTNGTTTTGGCTTCGGGGGATGAAATGACGCTCGTCTTCAGGGAGTTGCCTCCTGTNCGTGNAGGATGGAAGCGGGATTTCCTNATCCATTCNGTNGGNTGGGATAAAGATGCCGATCTTAATACCATTTCCGGNCACCGTGTGGAGCCGTTGCCGTTTAGTGGTATGCAGGAGTNCCCNCCACTCNANATGGGTAACGTCAATACAGCTGAATACAAAGCATATTTAGAGCATTATCAAACGCGAGAATTAGACACCGATCAATTTTGGAGTCTAGATGAAGAATAGAATTCCTTAGGGAAATGTTCGCAGACCTCGCTGCTAAGCTGTTTCGCGACAGCAATCCCCGCGATTTCTTGAAAACGAAGCGACTGTTAGCAAACCATCTGCTGACCTTAAACGTACGTTATCTATGGCTTTTGCCGTAATATTTTGCGTTTTAACCGATAAACCGTATGGCTTTGGCTCAAAAGTAGACTAATTGCAAAGTCCAAAGCTGATTATGCCCGAAAATATTTTATGGGCTCTGTCTGCAAAAAGATTTTGCCACCTCTAAGTACATTTCAACTATAAGAAAATCACAATTCTGTAGTTCTAAGGGTCATTGACACGTGCCAGCTGAAAAAACACGACGAAGGAAACCTCGCAAAAGCATAGGACCAAAACTCCGGTATATGCTTTATGTCGTATTTGGTTTGGTGGCATTGCTGTCTGCAAACAGTATTTATCTGTCCGGGATAACACTCCTCGAGTGGTGTAGTCAGCGTTGGGGATCCGGAAATATATATAAAGACCCGATGTACATGTGGATGTTTCTCTTGCATCTCATCCTTGGAGTCTTATTAATCACCCCCTTTGTGATCTTTGGTATTGTTCATATATACAATACATACGATCGAAAGAATCGAAGGGCGGTGCGTATCGGCTACGCCTTGTTCTGGGCCAGTGTTGTGGTACTGGTCAGTGGCATCCTGCTTGTTCGCATAGAGGGATTTCTGGATCTGCGCCACGAATTGTCTCGCGCGGTGATTTATTGGATTCACGTGGCATGTCCTATCGCTGCCGTTTGGCTTTATTGGCTTCATCGTCTGTCGGGACCCAAGATCAGATGGAAAGCGGGCGTCAACTATGGAGCCGTTGTTTTACTCAGCGTTCTTTTTGTTGTCATTGTGAAAATGACTGCCGAGAAACCTCAGTTTTCGATTGAGGGAGATAAATATTTTGAACCATCGTTGGCTCGTACCAGTGACGGGGCACTGATCAGTTCAGAGACATTAATGAACAATAAGTACTGTTTAGAGTGTCATGAAGATGCCTATGATGGCTGGTTTCATAGCGTGCATCATATTAGTTCATTTAATAACCCGGCCTATCTGGCTTCGATCAAAGAGACAAGGAAAGTTGCTCTAGAGAGAGATGGGAACGTTAAGTCTTCCCGCTGGTGCGCGGGGTGTCACGACCCTGTCCCCTTCTTTAGTGGACAGTTTGATGACCCTGATTACGATATCGAAAATCATGAAACGGCCCATGCCGGGATTACATGTACGGTTTGTCATGCGAT
Organism: Rhodopirellula sp.; assembly: GCA_002698965.1. Classification (GTDB taxonomy): domain Bacteria; phylum Planctomycetota; class Planctomycetia; order Pirellulales; family Pirellulaceae; genus UBA721. The sequence goes on from PAAT01000162.1 coordinate 79,306, forward strand.
CACCGACGTTCCATCCACAAAAGGTAACGCTCATTATGTGATCACTGAGCCGGAGCATTATCCATTTGCCTTTAGTGAAAATGATACGTTGAAATGGATTAACCAGCAACTTATAAAAGCGAAACCGGCATTTCACAAGAAGACATTCTTAAAACCGGAAGTTCACAAGGGAGCTAAGTTTTGCTCATCTTGTCATAAAGTCCATTTGCCACATGCGGTAACTAACTACAGGGATTTTCTCCGTGGTCAAAATCACTATGACGCATTTTTGCTGAGCGGAGTCTCAGGGAATGGTATTACGAGTTTTTATTATCCTAAGGAAGCGGAAAAAGACTGTAACGGTTGCCATATGCCTCTGGTCGAGAGTGACGACTTCGGAGCCAGAGATTTTACAGGGCTCGGTAAATTAGAGATCCACGACCATACATTTAAGGGAGCTAACACAGGGATTGCATGGCTGCGCAATTCCGAGGAAACCGTTGATTACCATCAGAAGTTTCTCGAAGGTTCATGCCGCGTAGACATTTTTGGGATTCGCGAGGGGAATGATATTTCTGCCGAATTGATTGCTCCTTTGAACCCTGAAGTTCCGGTTTTGAAATCTGGCAATCGTTATCTACTTGATATTGTTGTACGCACTCTTACCCTGGGGCATCTGTTTACCCAGGGAACAGTTGACTCGAATGAAATTTGGCTCGAAGTGGTGGTAAGATCCGGAGATCAGATCATTGGTCGAAGCGGAGGATTTGATGACGTCAAAAAGGTGGATCCCTGGTCGCATTATCTAAATGTTTTTATGCTCGATAAAGACGGTAATAGGATTAATCGTCGTAACGCACAAGATATCTTTGTGCCACTATATAACCATCAAATACCACCGGGAGCGGCACAAACGGTGCACTATGAATTTACCGTTCCGGAAGGCCTGTCGGCTCCAATTACCATTGAGACCAGATTGAATTACAGGAAATTTGATCAGGAATATATGGATATTGTTGCTCAGGAAGGATTAGTGAAAGGTAAGCCAATTCGTGGGAGAAGAGCGAGTGATGGTACTTATATTAATGACTTGCCAGTGACACGTATTGCTGATGATGTTCTCACCTTCTCGATAGAGGGTTTACAGGCAAGTGATTTTGANTCTNTACCGGCNAAAGATATTCCCGAATGGCAACGCTGGAATGATTATGGAATTGGCTTGTTATTGAAAGGGAAGGCTGAATTACGTCAGGCATCGATGGCATTTAATAAGGTTTCTGAGTTTGACTTATACCATGGAGCTTTAAACCTCTCCCGGGTCCTTTATAGAGAAGGACGTTTAGATGAAGCTTTAAAGTCGATCAACGCAGCAGCAGCCTATCAGGGAGACAAGGCGGCGCCGCCATGGACGGTGAACTGGATGAGTGGGCAAATCGCGCGCGAAATGGGGAATCTGGATGATGCAGAGAGATATTTCCGTGCGGCCCTTGATGACAAGACTCCCGAAATGGTCGCACGTAATTTCGATTTTTCAAAAGATTATCGAGTTAGAAACCTGCTGGGGCAGACGGTGTTTGATCTTGCCAAACGGCAAAGCGGAGAAGCTCGAAGACCAAAACGAGAGGAATTGTTCAAACGCGCTATCGCCGAATTTGAAAAGGTTTTAGCATTGGATGTCGAAAACGTCACCGCACATTACAATCTAGGTCTAATTCATAGTCAGTTGGGTGACGAAGAAGCAGCGGAAAAGCACCGTAAGCTGCATAGTAGATATAAAGCCGATGATAATGCCAGAGATAGAGCAGTGGCATTGGCTCGCCAGAAATATCCCGCCGCGAATCATGCGGCGGAAGATTTGGTGATCTACGATTTGACGAGAGAGACTGAATTTGAAATGAACACGAATACGGTTGAGAATCGATAGTTATTAAACGCTGAGCCCGTTGGAAGAGGCAAATCGTGGATAAGTTTAAGCCAGACACCGAAGAATCCGGATCCTCCATCGAAAGTCGGAGTGTTACCGATGATGAATTAATCATCGATGAAGAAAATGATGAAATCATCGGCGTCATGCTTCAGCGTTCGCTGGTGTTTATCTTTGTACTGGCTGTTGTCGGGGTGTTGGCTTATGTATTTGTGATCCGCGAAACGGAGCAGGAAGTTGCAATCACCCAAACCGAACGTAAAGAGGTGCAGACGCGGAATCTAGGTGAGGGGGAAGGGGGGGATGTCGCTCCCATTCCGAATATCACATTCACCGATGTCACGGCTCTCTCAGGATTGCAATTTGATCATGAGAATGGTGCTCGTGGAGAGAAGTTGCTTCCGGAAACGATGGGGGGAGGTTGTGCATTTCTGGATTACGACAATGATGGTGATCAGGATATTCTGTTAATCAACTCTGAACCTTGGGGAGACGTCGATCCTGACATGCCTGGGGCTACCAGTAAACTATATCAAAATGATGGTCGGGGAAGGTATACAGACGTTTCAGAGCAGACCGGTTTGAACATTCAGATGTATGGGATGGGCTGTGCTGTTGCTGACTACGATAACGATGGAGATGTGGATATCTTCATCTCCGCTCTGGGAGCTAATCGACTACTGCGTAATGATAACGGTGTGTTTGTTGATCAGACAGAAATGTCGGGCTTGTCAGGAAATACCGGCAGTTGGTCCACGAGCTGTGCGTGGTTTGATATGGAGAATGATGGAGATCTGGATCTCTTCGTGTGCAGCTATATTACCTGGTCAAAGGAAATTGACGTCAGTCAGGGTTTTAGTCTTGTTGGCGTGGGTAGAGCCTATGGTCCACCGACTTCCTTTGGTGGATCATTCAGTCAGCTTTATGAAAATAAGGGAGACGGTACGTTTGAAGACATAAGCCAACAAGCCGGTATTCAGGTTACCAACAAAGACCAGAAAGGCGTCGCTGTCGGAAAGTCACTGGGGGTCATACCTGTTGACGTAAATCTTGACGGGTTATTAGATCTTGTAGTATCGAATGACACCGTACGTAACTTTATGTTTATCAACCAAGGTGATCAAACATTTGAAGAGACAGGGGTTTTGGCAGGGATAGCGTTTGATCCGAATGGTAATGCCCGCGGGGCAATGGGAATTGATGCCGCTAACTTTAGGAATGATGAGTGTTTGGGAATTGGTATTGGTAACTTTGCCAATGAAATGAGTGCCCTCTATGTTTGCGAAGGTGCGACATTGTCCTTTGTTGATGAGGCCATTTCGACCGGATTCGGGCCGCAAACACGTTCTGATCTTACTTTTGGCATGTTCTTTTTTGATTTCGATCTTGATGGCAGGCTGGATATTTTCGGAGCCAACGGACATCTTGAAGAAGAGATTAACAAAGTACAGGAAAGCCAGTTTTACGAACAGGCACCACAATTGTTCTGGAATGCCGGCTTCGATTATGACACTGAATTTATTCGTATGGACGAAAGCAACCTAGGGGAAGAATTCTTCCTTCCTCTTGTTGGTCGGGGAGCGACTTATGCGGATATTGATGGAGACGGAGATCTAGACGTTCTCATTACGACGAGTGGGCGTAAACCACGTCTTTTGAGAAACGATCAGGGATTAGGCAACGCTTGGTTGCGAGTTGCACTTCGTGGGACGGTGGATAATAGACAAGGGATTGGTGCAACCGTGACCCTCAGGCATGGTGAGGCTGTCCAAAGAAGACTGATGATGCCATCTAAAAGCTATTTGTCTCAGACCGAGGTGGTGCTGACGTTTGGCCTTGGTAAAGGTGCTGACTCGGTGGAGATTGAAGTGTTATGGCCCAATGGTCAGACGCAGCTTGTAACCAGCTCCGAACTCAATCAGCAAATAGTAGTGGAACAGTCAACGCCTTAATTACCAAAGCGCAACTATTCTGACAGCCTGAAAAAATTAGGATGCCAGTTTATCGAGTTGCTCAAGTTGACTTAGCAGTAGCCGACGATGATTCTTCATGCTTGAGCCGGACTGTTCTAATTCGGCTTCAAGTTGTCTAATGCGATCGAGCAGGAGATTGACCAGTGGTTTGCATTTTGGGCATTCGGATGTTGGAAGCTTCTCATTCATTGAGCGAGTCTTTCGTTACATGCTTGGAAGATGTTGATTTGTCCTTCGCAAAATTACCCGACCGCGACGGCTTCTTATTCTTTCAATTTTTGGGATGTAAAGCAACCTCGATTCATTATCCCAGTGACCAGCCCTTTCTGTATTCGCGATGGATGAAACGCTCGGCATCCGAGTGGTTGGTAACTTCCATTTTGTTAGTATCCCATTGAAGTGTTTTGCCACTACGAAAGGCCACGTTCCCCAGATGGTTTGCCTCCGTTAAAAGTCCTGAATACTCAAAGTTGCAGGTGGTGGGTGCACCCGTCTTGCAGGCATGAATCCACTCAGCGTGGTGACCGATCGAGTCGGGAATGGTTGCGTCGGGGCGTTTGAAGTCCACGAATTGGTCTTCGGGTAACAGGACATGCTTTCCGTAATCGGAAAGTAGCATCCCCTTAGAGCCTACGAATAACACACCACTTCCCCATTGCGGTATATCACCATTGCTCCAGGCCGGTGGCTTATACGTACCTTGATACCAGTGAAGTTGTAAGCCAGGCTGTTCTTTTGTCTTTTCGTAGGTGTAAGTTGCGGTCATGGAAGCCGGCGCCAGTTGCTCATGAGCCTCAGGACCTGAGGCGGAAATCACAGAAGGTGCTTTGAGACCGAGTGCCCAGAATGGCAGGTCTACCCAATGACTGCCCAGGTCTGACATGGTTCCGTTGCCAAAGTCCCACCAACGATACCACTTGGGACCGGGGAAATAAACATTGTTAAATGCACGTTCGGTCGCTGGCCCGAGCCATAAGTCCCAGCTTAGTCCGGTGGGAATCGAGTCGCTGGCCGCAGGCTTTTCCTGTGCAAAAACAATGTCCCCGTGTTTGGTTGCATCTTCCTTCGACTGCCGGCCCCAGGCACGTCCCACCCAAACATGACATTCGCTGATCTCGCCGATGGCACCGGACTGTACCAGTTCCACAACGCGGCGATAATTCGTTCCGGCATGAATCTGAGTACCCATTTGAGTGGCAACGCCGGCTTTCGCGGCTTCCTCTCGAATTCTACGACACTCGGCAATGTTGTAAGTCAGTGGCTTTTCGCAGTAGACGTGTTTTTTCATCTGCAGTGCGGGAAGAGTTGCGAATGCATGTGTGTGTTCACAGGTACTAACGACCACCGCGTCAAAGTTCTTGACGTTGTCGTATAGTTTGCGGAAGTCATTGAAAGACTGAGCCTGAGGGTGACGATCTTCAGCAAATTTCAAATTGGTTCGATTCACATCACAGACCGCGACGACGTTTTCGGACTCTACACTACGCAGATTCGATCCTCCGCGACCACCTGTGCCAATAACAGCAACGTCCAGCCGTTCATTGAGATTGCGAGCTCGGAGAAATGCGGGTGCCGTAAAAAGCGTGGAGGCAGCAACGGCAGTTTTAGTGAATTGTCGGCGAGTTTGCTTTTGTCTTGTCATGATCGGAAGTTCCTGTTTGATTGTTCTTATGATTTTGATTTTCGCCTATTACGGTAACGTTAGCAACAATTTCAGTGTTCTGGCTTTATAATGATCGCATGAATATTTTACGACCCTTATCGCTTTGTCTGTTACTTTCGTCTTTCACCTTCGCTCAGGATGTCGAGCCACTTAAATACAACAATCCCGGACTGGTTGTTGATTTGGGAGTGGGACTTTGGGCCTGGCCGGTTCCGTGCGATGCGGACGGAGACGGAGATCTGGATTTATTGGTGTCCTGTCCGGATAAGCCGCACAACGGCGTGTGGTTCTTTGAGAACCGCCAGGGTAGTACTGCTGATAACCGGTTGCCTGTCTTTGAGCCAGCCAAGAAACTAAGTTCGACAGTTCATTATGTGATGCCCAGCTACACTACGAATGGTATGCGCGTATTAAGTCCGGGGAAAGAGTATCGCGACTTTGTAGCTGTAGGAACGGGAGATCCTCAAAAGCTTCCGATAGCCTCAAATTGGTATCGGCATCGCGGCGAGCAAACAAAGGGGCCTAAGGTGCGGCATAACCAGTGGCGTTATGTTGATTTCAACGGAGACGGTGAAGACGATCTGGTTTGTGCTGTCGAAGACTGGAGTTTCTATGGCTGGGATGATGCCTGGGACAGTGACGGCAACTGGACTAATGGAAAACTACACGGCTTCGTATTCGTATTTCTTAATGAGGGTACCACAGCAGACCCTCACTATCCTGATACGCCTATGCAATTGTCTGCAGGTGGAAAGCCTGTAGATACTTATGGTTGCCCCTCACCTAATTTTGAAGACTTTGATCATGATGGGGATCTGGATTTGTTGTGTGGTGAGTTCGTTGATGGATTTACGTATTTTCAGAATACTGGTACACGTCAGCAGCCAAAATATGCCGCCGGAGTGCCATTGAAGAATGACAAGGGAACCCTTTTGGAGATGGAACTTCAGATGATCGTACCCGTTGCTATAGACTGGGACCACGATGGCGATATGGACCTCGTGGTTGGAGATGAAGACGGACGAGTGGCTCTGGTGGAAAACACAGGTGTGTTGGAAGACCAATTGCCGGTCTTTAAATCGCCGGTCTATTTCCAGCAAAAGGCAGATACTTTAAAAAGTGGCGCCTTGGCTACGCCGGTTGGATTTGATTGGGACAGTGATGGGGACGACGACATTATTTCGGGGAATACCGCTGGTTATATTGAGTTGTTTGAAAACCTCAGTGGCGCTGGTGTGGAGTCTCCAAAATGGGCGGCTCCGGTGAAAATTCAAGCCGGTGGGAAAGTCTATCGTCCGATGGCGGGACCTAACGGCAGCATTCAGGGCCCAGCGGAAGCCAAATGGGGATACTCGACGTTGAGTATTGCGGATTGGGATCATGATGGTTTGCCGGATGTTCTGGTTAATGGTATCTGGGGACGAATCGAATGGTTGAGGAATATCGGCAATCGCAAGTTGCCGAAATTTGCCGCAGCTCAATCCATTGAGGTTGAATGGAAAGGAGAGTCTTTGAAGCCGAGTTGGATGTGGTGGAAACCGGATCCGAACGAACTAGTGTCGCAGTGGAGAACGACGCCTGTCGCTATTGACTGGACAGGTGATGGGCTGTTGGATTTAGTGATGCTGGATCATGAAGGGTACTTGGCATTGTTTCGCCGCGTACGAGATGGTGAGTCACTTAAACTCTTAGGGCCTGAGCGGGTGTTTCACGCAGTAAACAACAGCGTCACCAACAGTGGTCATAGGGTTGTCGAAAAAGGCCCTGGCCTGTTGCGACTTAATAATGGTGAGGCCGGCCGTAGCGGACGGCGGAAGATTTGGTTTGCCGATTGGGATGGGGACGGAAAACTGGATCTCCTGGTGAATTCGACAAATGCGAATTTATTCCTCCAAAGAACGGCTGCTAACGGGAAGTGGACGTTTGAAGATGTAGGTCCGTTGGTTGAACGTAATATTCGTGGCCATACAACCAGTCCGACGGTTGTCGATTTCAATGGAGATGGCAAGCCCGATTATTTAGGCGGTGCCGAAGATGGCCGCATGTATTATGTGCGGCAGTAATAGTTCATCTCAACACGCTGATACCCATTTGAATCCGGGTTGTCCCCACGGCGTTCCACAACAGGAACGCCGCAGGGATAGCCCCGTTTTTTCATTAGTCTTTTTTGCTAATCAGTTCGAGTAGGTCATCTTCAGCGTCGATTTGCTGTAGTTCGAAGGATTCGAAGACACTTTCTACCTGCTGGCTCCATGACTCACGCTGTGCTTCAGGAGTAGCCTGAAGCTGGATAGCTTCTGTGGCGACAATGGTTTCAGGGAGATTGTCGGTGCGTGTAATCCTGTCTTGCTGAAGCCCCATGTCGGTGAGGATCGGACCCTCTCCTTCAGCCATTTCCGGTGGAGCGTTAAGGTGATTAATGATAGCCAAGGCGTCGAGTGGTGAGATGTAGTTGTCGCGATTGACGTCGAGGTGGCGTGCTCTGTGGCCTGCACCGATAACCTCCCCTTCTGCCTCAAGCATTTCTGCGTCGAGGTTGAGAGGTCGGGCTCCGTTGAAGTTCAGGTCGTTAACTAAGTGCAATGCATCGATAGGTGTGACCTGACCGTCATCGTTGATGTCCAGATGGCCATATGGATCCGGAGTGAGGATTTCCAGTGTGGCGGTGGCATAATCGATTTGGGTATCAAGTAGTGCTGAAGGTGGCTCAAAGACAAGCGTGTCAGAGACCAGATCAATATCGGCCGGGTTGGTCTGGATCTCGGTGACACCGACGTCGATCCCAGTGGCAGTGATGCGGAATAATTCCAGAGCATCAGTACCCAGTGGTGAGAATCCTGCCTGCATGGCCCCCACTTCATCAATGCATCCGAGTGAGTCAAGGTCTCCGGAGACCGCATTGCGATACTGAGCTGAGTACTGCAGGCTGTCTGCATCCAGTTCGATGGCCTCGGAAGTGTAGAGGACATCCATGTAAGCGGCGAATACTCCAGCGTAATGGTCCAGTATTTCAGGACGGATGTCCTGGACTGTGACGGCAATGTCAAACGGCTGATCCACATCGACCTCATGGATGATGTTGTTTGTGCCGGTTTCGTAGATTACCGGCATGAACTGAACCATGTCGTCCTGCTGAGAATGCTCGGCGATCTGGATGGTGGCTGTAGCCTGATAATGAGAGTGGATGGAGTCGGTGAAGGTGTAGGTGATTGATTCGGTGGTAACCAGATCATCTCCAGGATGATAGAGGATAGCATTTTGATCGGTGTTAATAACAGCACTGCCGTCACCGTTGTATTCAATGCTTACCAGTTCCATCGGCTCGTTGAAGTATCCTGGTGCCAGACGTTCGTTTTTCAGGACGTCGAGCAGGGCGTAGCCGTTGTCATCCAGTTCCAGAGCACTGTAGGTTTCCTGTAGTCCAGCTCCCAGGTCATCTGACGGTGGTTCGATGACAACGTCAATCTCTACGATGACATTTGCTTCAGCAACGCCGCCATTCCCATCAGAGATGGTATAGGTGAATTGTTTTTGGCTGGCGTCACCTGTTTCGAGTGTGCTGAATAGCAGAGTTTTCCCATCACTGGATATTTCAACCAGACTATCCGAATCGTTGTGAACTTCAGTGATGGTTAATACTTCACCGGTGTCAGGCATCGTGGAGTCATTAGCCAGTACATCGAGTGTCTGGTTCTGAGTTCCGTCAGTGATCGTGAAGTAATCGTCCCGTGCATCCGGGTCATGGTTGACCCGTTCCAGTTCCAGTGTGACGGTGGCAGAGTCACGCAGGCCGTCCTGGTTCTCGATGGTATAGGTGAAGCGGTCTAAACCGGAGATGCCATTGTAGTTGTGATAGGTGACCGATTGTCCGTCCTGCCCGATGGTTACGTCATTGCCTGAGTCAGTGTTGGAGATGTCGATAATCCGTATCGAACTATTCGCATCCGGTCCGGCAGAATCGTTTTGTGTTAATCCTAGAACAATGATGTCATCGGTTTGCAGGAACTGATAGTGATCATCGATTGCCACTGGTGCATCCCCCACGTTGTTTACGGTGAGAGTCACGTTGGCCGAGGATGTGTCCCCGCCTTGATCGACGATGGAGTAGCTGAACTCCAGTTGTCCGTGGAAGTCAGATTCCGGTGTGTAGTTCAGTGATAATCCGTCCTCAGCAATAGTGACCTGCTGATGATTGACATCCAGAATGCGAATCGAATCTCCCGGATCACCACCGTCGTGATCGTTTGCCAGTACATCCAGAGTATTGTTCACGGAATCTTCATTTACCTCGAAGGCGTCATCGACAGCGACAGGAGCATCGTTGGTTTCTTTGACTTCGATAGACACCGAGGCGGTTGCTCGTGATCCTTCGTTGTCAGTGATGGTGTACGTGAAGGTTTCGATTCCCGAGAAGTTAGGCTGAGGTGTATAAGAGATTTGTTCCCCATCTGCTACGATCTCCAGGCCACCAAGCACGTTGGCAGCATCGATTTCGGTGATCAGGAAGGTTTCGCCTGCATCAGAGCTATGGGTGTCATTGCTTAGTACATCCAGCATATTGCTGTGTGAGTCTTCCCATACCGTGTAGGCATCATTGTTGGCCAGCGGTGTGTCATTGTCAGGGGTGACGATCACTTCAAAGGTTTCGGTGGTCGTAAGATTATCTCCTACCGTACTCAGGTCGTTATCAAGCCCGCCATCTTCCACCGTCACGCTGATCGTCGCCTGACCATGCTGGTTTGCTGCCGGGGTGAAATGAAGTTCCCCAACCGATCCGGGAGAGTCGTAAGAGACATGGATCTCACTGATTAAACCGGTATTGTCGCTTTCAGCCAACACCGACAATGGCTGTGACTCGTTAGGACCCGCGGTGATGTTCGTTAATGAGACCGTTTGTTCGCCGGCGTCCTCATTGAGTGTGAGTCTTTCGAGTATTCCTCCAGTTGTCGTGGTTAATTCAAAGACCGAAGGTGCATTCTTATCGTCGGGATGAGCATTGGATCGTGAGAATTGGGCGACAGTATAACTCGAGTTAGGAGCCCCGGAGACCTGTAAGTTAACTTTAAGCCAGATGTCCGTGCCGCCAAGTATCGCCTCTGGTAATTCGTCGTCGTAGGTCTCCCCAATACCCTGTTGGGAGGGAACGGGGATGTCAAGCAGATTAAGCCAGACGTTGCCATCGCTTGACACATGCAGAGATGCCTCACCTCGTCCCTGTCCACCACCAAAATCGGATAGGTTCCAGGCACCAATCCATGCCTGTAAATCAGCTGAGGTGATAGGGTTGTCGTGGCTGAAACGATAGACAAGCTCGCCCGGCACGCCGTTCTGACTCGGCCCATAGTATTTTATTGGTGGATTCTGCCATTCCGAGTAAATTCGTACGCCTTCCGCAGAAATCAAGTAATCTCCGGCATTACTGTCTGCCACGGAGGCGAATTTGTACGTGTGTTCAATGTTCTCCTTGCCAATCAGTATTGTAGGAGCGTCGTTAACAGGTTTGAGGTCAATGGAGATGGTGGCTTGCG